>NZ_JBNPUM010000005.1:0-529273 GCF_051168175.1 Bradyrhizobium sp. HKCCYLRH2047 | reverse complement strand
ACGGTGGCGAAGGCGGCGTGCAGCACCATGAACAGGGTGACGCCATGGCGGCGCGCCAAGGCTTCCCAGGCCGCGACCTCGCCGGCCTCGTGGCGCAGATGCACGAAGCCCGCGGGATGGCGCGGCGTCGCCGGCCGCGGCAGGTCGAGTGGCAGTTCGAGCCGCGCCGGCGCATCGGCGAGCGCCGTGCGCCAGTAGGCGAGCTCGCGCGGAATCGGACCGTTGGGATCGGCGAGCAGCTGGCGGTGCCACAGCGCGTAGTCGGCATAGTGCACCGGCAGTTCGGGCAGGCTCGCGACCGTGCCGTTGCAGGCGGCCGCATACAGACGGGCGAGCTCGCCGAAGAAGATGCCAGACGACCAGCCGTCGAAGGCGATGTGATGGATGACGACCGCGAGCACGTGGCGCTCGGGAGCGAGCCGCACCAGCACCGCATGCAGCGGCAGGTCGCGCGACAGGTCGAAGCGGTGCTGCACCAGGCCGTCGAGCCGCGCAGCCAGCGCGGCGTCACGGTCGGCGGGCGCGAGATCGGAGAGGTCGTCGTGCAGCAGGCGAAAGGCGCCGGCCGGGCGGATGATCTGGACCGGACGATCGGCCTTGAGCTCGACCGTGCTGCGCAGGCTCTCATGGCGTGCGACCAGCGCCGTCAGCGCGCGATCGAGCGCTCGTGGATCGAGCAGACCATCGAGGTCGAGCGCGAAGGGAATGAGATAGGCGGCCGAGCCGCCTTCGAGCTGATCCAGGAACCAGAGCCGGGTCTGGGCGGCGGACAGCGGCAAGTCGGCCGGCCGCGGCACGGCGACGAAGGCGGTGGCCTGATCGCCGGTCTCGCCGTCGAGGCAGGCGGCGAGGCGGGCAATGGTCGGCTGCTCGAACAGCCGGCGCAGCGGCAGCTCGCGGCCGAACTGGCTGCGCAGGCGGGAGACGAGGCGGGTGGCGAGCAGCGAGTGGCCGCCGAGCGCGAAGAAATTGTCGTCGATGCCGATCTCGTCGTGGCCGAGCAGCTCGGCCCAGATCGCGGCAAGCGCCTGCTCGGTGGCGGAGCGTGGCGCGCGATGGGGTGTCTCGGACGCAGCAGCGAGATCGGGCTCGGGCAGCGCCTTGCGGTCGAGCTTGCCGTTGGGGGTGAGCGGCAGCGCATCGAGCGTGACGAACAACGCCGGCACCATGTAGTCCGGCAGCAGGCTGCCGAGATGGCTGCGCAGCTCTGCGATGGACGGCGCAACGCCGTCGCGGCCGACGACGTAGGCGACGAGGCGCCGCCCTTGCGGATGCTCCTGCGGCACCACGGCGGTAGCAGCGACGCCGTCGTGACGGCGCAGCGCGCTCTCGACCTCGCCGGCCTCGATGCGGAAGCCGCGGATCTTGACCTGATGGTCGGCGCGTCCCAGGAACTCGAGCGTGCCGTCGGCGCGCCAGCGGGCGCGATCGCCGGTGCGATACAGCCGGGTGCCCGGCGGTCCGAATGGATCGGCGATGAAGCGCTCCGCCGTCAATCCGGGACGATTGATGTAGCCCCGTGCCAAGCCCGCGCCCGTGACATAGACTTCGCCCACGACGCCCGGCGGCAGCGGATTGAGGGCGTCATCGAGAATGACGACGGAGCGATTGGCAAGAGTGCGCCCGAGCGGAAGGGGTGACGTGATCGCGGCCACGTCAGACAGAGCATGCCGCGTGACGAAGGTCGTGGTCTCCGTCGGACCATACGCGTTGGAGACCACCGTGCGGCTGTATTCGAGCACGCGGCGCACCACATCCGGCGACACGGTCTCGCCACCCGTCAGCACCTCACTCGCCCCGTCGAAGCAGTCGGGATGCTCCTCCGCGATCGCTGCGAACAGTTGATAGGTCAGGAACAGGCGCGTGACGCCATGCTGACGGATGGCCGTGGCCAGCCGGCGCGCGTCGAATGCGCCGGTTGGTCCGATCGCGATCGTGTGGCCGTGGAGCAGCGGCACGAACAGCTCGAAGGTGCTGGCATCGAAGGCGGGATTGGAATGCAGCAGGATCGTCTGCGGTCCGTCGTCGTGCCAGACCGGGTCGTCCGCGAGCGAGAGGATGTTGCGATGGCTGATGCCGACGCCTTTGGGATGGCCGGTCGAGCCCGACGTGAACATGACATAGGCAAGATCATCGGCCGCGCCGGCGACGCCGGGATCCCGATCATCGAAGGCGTCGGGACGAGGTGAAAGAATGCCGAGGCCGCCATGGCCGGCAAGCTCGGCCACGAGCGCGGGCGCGGCCAGGGCAAAGCGGGCGCCGGTCTCGCGCAGGATGAAATCGCGCCGATCCCTGGGCTGGCCCGGCTCCAGCGGAACATAGGTCGCGCCGGCCTTCAGCACCGCCAGCACGGCAATGACGAATTCGGATGAGCAGGCGAACAGCAGCGCGATCGGGTCCTGCGGCCGGACCCCGGCCGCGATCAGGTCGTGCGCGAGCGCGTTGGCGCGGCGGTCGAGATCGCGATAGGTGAGCGTATGGTCGTCGGTGCGAATGGCAATCGCGTCGGGGATGCGGCGGACCTCGGCCGCGAACCGCGTGGCAAGCGTTTCGCGCGGCGCGACCGCCGTGAGACAGGGGGGCGCGCCGGGACCATCGGCCCGCGCCAGATCGGGGGCGGCCAGCGCCAGCCGTGCCGCCGGGATTGCGGGGTCATCGGCGAGCCCGCGCAGCAGCATCTCGAACGCGCCGGCCCAATGCGCAACCGTCGTCCGGGCAAACAGATCCGGATTGAACTTGAAATTGCCGAACAGCGCCTCGTTCGCCTCATACAGCTCGAGCACGAAATCGAACTGCCCGAGCTGCTGCGGAAACTGGTAGACGCGCGCTGCCAGCCCGCCCCACGTGCTCCAGCCGTCATCCGCCAGCGGCGCGATGAGCCCTTGGACGGCATGCTGTCCGCGCAACTGCAGGAAGTTGAAGCAGGCCTCGTAGACAGGGGTCCGCGCCGGATCGCGCTGCGTCTGCAGCCGCTGAGCGAGCACCGCGAATGGGTAGTCCTGATGCTCCGCCGCTTCGGCGGCCGCCCGTCTCGTGGCGTCGAGAAAGGCGGCGAGGCTCTGGCCGTCCACCAGGCGGGTGCGATGCACGACCGTGTTGACGAAATAGCCCACCGTCGGATCGAAGGCCGGCTGGGTGCGCCCGGCCACCACCGCGCCCAGCAGGATGTCGTCCTGCCCGCTCAACCGGTGCAGCAGCAGGCTGTAGGCGGCGAGCAGCACGACGGACAGCGTGGTCTCGTGGCGTCGCGCCAGCGCCTTGAGCCGTACAAGCAGCTCCGGCGCGATGGCGAGGTCGATCTGCTCGCCGCGCTGGCGGCGCTGCGCCGGCCGCGGATGATCGAGCGGCAGGTCGAGCACGGGAAGCTCGCCGGACAGCAGCCACTGCCAGTACGACCACAGCTGCTCGCCGCGCGCCCCGCTGAGCATCGTGCGCTGCCAGCGCACGAAATCCGCATAGCTGCGCTCCACGCGAGGGAGCTGAGGGACCTCGCCGCGGGCCCGCGCCTGATAGCTGCGTCCGATTTCGTCGAGCAGGATGACGATC
The DNA here is from genome assembly GCF_051168175.1 of Bradyrhizobium sp. HKCCYLRH2047. Lineage (NCBI taxonomy): Bacteria > Pseudomonadati > Pseudomonadota > Alphaproteobacteria > Hyphomicrobiales > Nitrobacteraceae > Bradyrhizobium > Bradyrhizobium sp. HKCCYLRH2047. The sequence goes on along the minus strand of NZ_JBNPUM010000005.1, from coordinate 525,727 downwards.
GACTGGCCATCGATGACGATGTGATGAGCCAGCGGCAGCAGGACGTGATCCTCGCGTCCGCGGCTGATGAGCACCGCCCGGAACAGCGGGCCGCGCTCGAAGTCGAACGGTTCTTCGTAGGCGTCCTGCACCGCCCGATCGAGCTCAGCCGGGTCTGCGACCTGCACGTGGCGCAGCTCGGCCGCGCGCGGCGAGACGGTCTGGATCGGCGTCCCGCCACGCCAGGCGAAGGTGGCGCGCAGGGCAGGGTGGCGCTCGATCACATCCTGCATGGCCTGCCGCAGCGCTGCGACATCGACCGCACCGCGAAGCCGGATGGGAAATGCGACGTGATAGGCGGTGCTGGTGGCATCCAGCTGATGCAGGAACCACAGCGCCTGCTGCCCATACGACAGGGGATGATGAGCCGCCTCGGTCCCGCGTCGGCGCAACAGCTCGGCCGCGAGTTGCCGCTTGCGCTGGAGTTCGTCGCCGTTGCCGGCGGCCGGAGTCTCGATCGGGCTGTCCTCAGCCGGCAGGCGCTCCGATTCTGCGCGGGATGGATCCCATCGATCGTTCACGATGCGTCACGCTGCAGACGGGTCGGCGGCATCTCGCTGGCGGCGGAGACTGAGCGGCCGCATGTCGGTCCAGGCACCCTCGATGAACGCGAGGCATTCCGCTTTGCCGCCCGTCGGTCCGGTCTGCCGCCATCCAGTCGGGATGTCCTTGAATTGCGGCCAGAGCGAATACTGCTCCTCGTCGTTGACCAGCACGACGAAGACGGTGTTCTCGTCGTCGAATACATTCACCATGTCGACACCAAGGGCATAGAACGGCGTTCCCTGAACCGCGCGGTACGGGTGATGCAGATCAGCGGCCGCAGCAGGCGGCCGTGTGCAAGCGGCTTAAGCGGTCGCCGTCTCGGCGGTCGTACCCTTGCGGGTCAATCCGCGCTTGACCTGCTCCTTCATCGTCTCGAGATCGACCGACAACAGATCTCCGCCCTTTTCGAAATGATTGACGAAGACCCGGCCGATGGCCCAGGTGAGCGCCGAGGCGAATGCCGGCACGACGGCGATGCCGAGCAGTGGACCGATGAACGGAACGTAGCGGGCCGCGCGGATCGCGACGCCGGACAGCGGGCTGACCGGCACGATGCCGCCAATCAAGGCGGCCACGTACGACTTCACGGCGTTCTCGTTGAACGGAATTTCATAGACCTCGGCGAGCTCGCTGATCATCTTGATCTGAATACCTGTCAGCGCGAAAACATCGAGCAAAGGCAAAGGGATGAGTCCGGTGATGGCACCAAACCCGGCGTTGCGCTTGACGATCGCCAGCGCCTGCTTGTGATGCTCGGGGGACACGGGGGCGGGGGAAACAGCTTGGTCGCTAGCAGCCAAATTTGTCATGATGATTGATTCCCAATTATTAGTTGAAAGGTACCATCCTTCCACCTCCCTTGGAAGGGCCGTCCGCTCGCTTCTCGCGGACTGTCACCAGATAATGTCCAGGTGATTGATACGGATGTCGAGAGACCGATCAAAAGAAGCTTAGACTTATCAGGACGTAGCAACGCCGAAGGCGGCTGAGAGGTGCGGGCAATGCACAATGAGGTGCGGATTCATGGGAATCCCCTCGATTGTCCTGTGAGCATCGTAGGCGCGGCCGCATCTGGAGGTGCGGCAGCATCGGCCTGTCATGATAATATGCAACAAATTTGAAGTGGGTTGATCGATGCCTGATCGCTGGCAGCATTCGTTTGCTGATGAGTGGCTTCTTTGTTTCAAGCCGAGACCTGCGGCCCGCCGCCGGCTGGTCTGCTTCGGGCCGGCAGGAGGCGGCGCGTCATTCTATCGGCGTTGGCCCGATCTGGCGCCGCCCGATGTCGAGGTGCTGGCGGTCCAGCTTCCAGGTCGGGAGACGCGCCTTGGCGAGGAGCCGCGTCGCGACATCGTGGAGTCCGCAGCGGAGGTCGTCCGCGCGCTGCTCGCCAGGCCGGATCTGCCGACTGTGCTGTTCGGCCACAGCATGGGCGCGCTGCTGGCGCTCGAAGCGGCTCGGGGACTTCGCCGTGCGGAATATGCGCCCGAGCTCCGTCTGGCGGTCTCCGGCCGGGAATCCCCCGATCTTGCAATGCAAGATACCGGTTTCATGACGCTGGCCGATGATGAGTTTCTGATCGCCGTCGATCGCCGCTACGGCGGCATTCCGCCGGCCGTGATGGAGGTCGCGGAATTGCGCGAGCTGATCGCGCCGGCGCTGCGCGCCGATTTCGCGGCCGTGCTCGGCTATCGCATTCCATCGCCCGATCCGCTCGACATCGATCTCACCGTCATGCGCGGACGCGATGACCCGCAGACGGCGGATGAGCGGATCGCAGGATGGGATCGTGTCTCACTCCGGCCGGTTCGCCGCTGCGATTTTCCGGGCGGGCACTTCTATTTGTCCGATCGTGCTGAGGCGGTGCTGTCGGAGCTGCTGGCCGACCGCTTCGTCGCGGAGCCGTCCTGAGCCGCAGTTCGATCAGGTTGCGTATTGTCCGATTGGTTTATTTGTCAGCCTTGCCGTGCCCTCTTTGCCCTGGACGCTGGTTGTGATCAAACACGTTGCAGCAGGATTCGATGTTGCCCGATGTGCCGGACGAGCTTCGTCGTGATCGCCGGCGCTGTTTTGTGGCGGAGTGCTGCGCCCGCCGTCGGCATCGGGGCCTTGAGGGATTTCAGCGTGGACAGAAGGCGGTTTGAACCTTGGACCTGATACGCTTCGTCCTCGCATCCGCGGGTCCCATCCGCTTTCGCCTGATCGCAGGCATGGTGCTGACCAGCTTCGCCATGGGCGCGCTGATGGTCGTCACCAACACGGCCACCGCGCCGGAGTCGAGCGACGGGCCGGCGCTGGAGATGGTGCTGCTGTTCCTGGTCCTGGCGGCGCTCGTGATCGGCTCGCACCGCTACTCCATGCGCATGGTCACGGCCCTCAGCGAGGCCATCCTGCGCCAGATCCGTGACAACTACGTGCTGCTGGTCCGGCGGATCGAGCTCGAGGCGCTGGAGCACACCGGCGTCGACCGGATCTATGACGTGGTCGCGCGCGAGACCATCCTGATCTCCGACGCCGCGCCGCAGATCGTCACCGGGATCATCTCGGCGATGACGTTCCTGCTGCTCGGCGCCTACATCGCCTACCTGTCGCTGTTCGCGATCACGCTGCTGGTGTTCGCCTTCGTCGTGACCGTGTATTTCTACCGCTACAGCCAGCGTGGCTCGCGGGCGGCCCTGGTCGCCGCGAGCGCGCAGGAGACGCGGTTCCTCGACCTGATGGGCCATCTGCTGCACGGCTTCAAAGAGGTGCGTCAGAACGCCGCGCGCGGTTACGACCTGGAGCAGGATCATCTGCTGCCGGCGTCCGAGCAGATCGACGTCAAGAATACGGTCGCGATGGACCACATCGCCTCCGGCATGAGCATCTCCTATATCGGCTTCTACAGCCTGCTCGCCGCGGTGGTCTTCATCCTGCCGGGCTACATCAAGGAGCACCGCACGGTGCTCCAGGTGCTCTATACCGTGCTGTTCATGCTATCGTCGCTCGACAACGTGCTGCGCTCGGCCGCGGTGCTGGCGCGCGCCAACCTGTCGATGGAGCATCTCCTGGATATGGAGAAGCGGCTGCTGGCCGCCGCACGTGAGCCCGAGCCGTCACCCGATGCCGCGCATCAGGTGTTCGAGCGGGTCGAGCTGCGCGCGATCACCTATTCGCACACCGGCCGCGACGGCAAGCCCAGCTTCACGCTCGGGCCGTGCGACCTCGTCGTTCGACCCGGGCAGATCACCTACCTGATCGGCGGCAATGGCAGCGGCAAGTCGACCCTGATGCGCCTGCTCACCGGCCTCTATGACCCCGCGGGCGGTGTCATCCTGTGGGACGGCGAGCCGGTGGACCATGCCCTGCGCGGCAAATATCGCCAGTTGTTCTCCTGTGTCTTCGCCGACTTCCATTTGTTTGATCGCTTCTACGGCGCGCGCACGATCGATCCGGCCAAGGTGAATGCCATGGTGGCCGACTTCGGACTGGCCGAGAAGACGGCGTTTCGCGACGGCGGCTTCACCCAGCTCGATCTGTCGACCGGACAGCGCAAGCGGCTGGCGCTGATCGTTGCCTTGCTCGAGGACCGGCCGATCTACCTGTTGGACGAGGTCGGCGCCGATCAGGATCCGTCGTTCCGGCACCGCTTCTATACCGAAATCCTTCCCGACTTGCGGGCTCGCGGCAAGGCCGTTATCGTCATCAGCCACGATGATCGCTATTTCTCGATGGGCGATCGCGTTCTCACGATGCGGGACGGCCGGCTCGAGCAAGCCGAGGCTTTGACATGAGCGTGGCCTATCCCGATCGCAGCCTTCGCAACTCGCCGTCTCCGCTCAGGCCGACGCGCGGCAGATTGCGCGATCGCGTCGAAGCCTATGTCGTCGGCACCATCGCCTTCGCCGGCCTGCTGGTCCTGTTGCTGTGGCGGACCGTGATCGTCGTGGTTCCCGCAGGCCATGTCGGTGTGCTTTACAGCCTGCTCGGCGGCGGCACCGTCATCAACGACGTCTATCGCGAGGGGCTGGCGCTCAAGCTGCCCTGGAACAGGATGTATCTGTTCGAGACGCGCGTCCAGTCGCTGGCGCTCGACGTCGAGGCGCTCAGCCTCGAAGGCCTGCGCGTCGACGTCAAGGCCAACCTCATCTTCCACGTCGATGCCAACTCCGCGCCCCGGCTCCTGAAGGAGGTCGGCACCGACTACGTCAATCGCCTGGTCATGCCGGTGGCACTCGGCGTCATCAGGCGCGTGATCGGCAAGTTCGACAGCCATCGCCTCTACACGCTCGACAGCGAGCTCCTGACCGGCCAGATGCTGGACGCCCTGCGCGGCGAGCCCAAGAGCACGATCCTGCTCTATGACGACATGGTCGTGACCCGGGTGATGCTTCCCGACGGGATGCGCAAGGCGATCGAGGACAAGCTGACGCAGGAGCAGTACGCCGCATCCTATGAGTTCATCCTTGCACGGGCCCGCTCGGAGGCCGAGCGCCAGCGCATCGAGGCCATCGGCCTGGAGAATTACTATGCGACGGTGTCGCGGTCGCTGTCGAAGGACGTGCTGACCTGGACCGGCATCCAGGCAACGCTGGACCTCGCCCGCTCCAACAACAGCAAGGTCGTCGTGGTCGGCGGCGGCGCCAATCAGATGCCGCTCATCCTGGGCTCGGATATCTCGTCAGGCAGTGCCACAGCGCCGAACCCCTCGATCATGGACTTCGACAGCACCAAGCTCAGCTTCCCCAAGATCCAACAGCCGCCGCGGGACGTCCTGGAGAATCCGAGCGGCGTCGACCTGCCAGGACAGGCCCGCATGACTCCCCTCGGGACGCCGCCGGCGCCGGTACGGCAGGGATCTCCCATTCCGGCGGCTCCGGTGCAGAATGCCCGCTAGCTCCGCGCCGCCCACCGTTTTCGCCAGCATGAGGAGCATCGCCTGATGTCTGCCTTCGTCATCATCATCTATGTGCTGCTGTGCCTGTTGAGCGGCTATTTCGGCCGCGACTCCCGCATGGGCTTCTGGGGCTGCGTGTTTCTGTCGGCCATTCTCAGCCCCGTGCTGATGCTGCCGGCGCTGTTCCTGCTGGGCGGCGGCCGGCGGCCGGCCTGATCCGAGTCGGGCCCGCGCGGCGCGCCGCTGCCTCGGCGATCAAGGTCCTGCACCCGACGGGCAGTTGCCGCATGCGTGTCATGTCCAAACTGCCCGTCGTGCCAGTTTGTCGCGCACTTATCACTTGCACCGTCGGGCAAATCACCTCCACATTTCCGCGCATCCCGGCTCGCTGAAGAGGGACGTTTCGCGATCGTCACGAACGTCGAGCCGGGGATGCGATGGGCGTGTCGGTCCGCAGCGTGATCTCGATTGCGCGGACGAACGGAACGATGCGACGGCGAAATCGTGTGGTCCTGGCGCCCCGAAGCTGGCGCCAAGTCGGCGGTCATGATGATCCGTCGGCGACGGGGGCAATCAAGCCGGTCCCCGGGGAGATCACGTATAAGCCGTCAAACCATCGCGCAGGGAAGGCCGGGATGTCCCAGCCGAACCTGTGGTTCCTGCCCCGTGCATTCTTTCCGCACGGGGGCCATGGGGGCGGCAGGCTCCCGGCCTTCCTTGCGCCTCTTCTCGCTGGAGAGGAGGACGAACGGAAGCAAAGCTCGGGCGAAACACGCCGCGAGATCGCGATGTCATGTGGAATCGTTCGAGATCGGTTTCGGAGCAGCCGCGTCGTGTAGAGTGGCGGCCAGCCGATCCGTGTTGGTCAGGGCCGGTCCGCAAGAGAGGCAGCGCGCGTGCAGAGTTGGCGATGAAGGCGATTGCAGAGCTGTTTGACGGTCCGGTCGTGGTTGCGGCATCGAGCCTCTCGCTGGCGGAGGATGAGCTGTTTCCCGAAGAGCGCGCGCATATCCAGGCCGCGGTCGCCAAGCGGCGCGCCGAGTTCGCGACCGCGCGGATCCTGGCGCGCAGGGCGCTGGCGTCGCTCGGAGCTTCGCCGGTCGCGCTCGTTCCGACGCCGGATCGCGCGCCCGTGTGGCCGCCGGGCTATGCGGGAAGCATCTCGCATTGCGCCGACTACTGCGCTGTTGCCGTGGCCCGAAGCAGGGATGTCCCGTCGCTTGGACTGGATGTCGAGGACCTGCGCGAGCTCGATCCGTCGATGCGCGATCTCGTGCTCACGCCGGCCGAGCGGCGATGGCTTCGCGCCCAGCCCGATGCGCTGCAGCCGATGCTGCCGATCGTGATCTTCAGCGCCAAGGAAGCCTACTACAAATGCCAGTACCCGCTCACGCGCGGCTTCCTGGATTTCCAGGATGTCGAGCTCGCGATCGCATGGCCGGCGGGCACGTTCGAGGCGCGTGTCATGAAAGAGGACTGGCCGGCCGCGGTTGCTCGTCTCGCCGGACGTTTCTTTATCGCTGACGGCCGGGTGAGCTGCGGCGTGACGCTCGCGCAGGCCTGATGGCGCGAACGCAGCCTGGGGTTGGGGTGGGCCGTTGTCGTTGCCGCCGCGCCGGAAAGCTGTGGGGGCGCGATCTCAGGAAATCTTCATCCGATGAGCTGCTTACCGCAGTCGCTAAACATGATGCGCTGCGAATTGCGAGGAAATGCGCTTGACATGTTTAGTCGTTCGCAATCTACTAAACAAAATACTTAACTCGGACAATCGATCCGGGACCATGAGGAAACGCTTGCGGCTCGCGTTGTCGTTGTGACGGCGCCTTTCGCCGCGAGCCACACACCGCCGTCATCAGCGCAAAGGCAGGGCGGCGCCAACAGGGAGGGAGTGCCAGATGAAGTTGCTGCAGACATTTGCACTGACGGCGACGGTCGCCGCCGCGACAGTGCTCGGCGCGTCCGCGCCGGCACGCGCCGAGGGAAAGACGATCACCTTGTGCTGGGCCGCCTGGGATCCGGCCAACGCGCTGGTCGAGCTGTCCAAGGACTTCACCGCCAAGACCGGCGTCAACATGAAGTTCGAGTTCGTGCCGTGGCCGAACTTCGCCGACCGCATGCTCAACGAGCTCAATTCCAAGGGCAAGCTGTGCGATCTGATGATCGGCGACTCCCAGTGGATCGGCGGCGCCGCCGAGAACGGCCAATACGTCAAGCTCAACGAGTTCTTCGACAAGGAAGGCATCAAGATCTCCGACTTCATGCCCGCCACCGTCGCCGGCTACGCCGAGTGGCCGAAGGGCTCGCCGAACTACTGGGCGCTGCCGGCGATGGGCGACGCCAACGGCTGGACCTACCGCAAGGACTGGTTCGCGCGGCCGGAGATCCGCGAGGAGTTCAAGAAGAAGTTCGGCCGCGAGCTCGGGGTGCCGAAAACGCAGGAAGAGCTGAAGGACATCGCCGAGTTCTTCCAGAAGCGGGTGATCGACGGCAAGACCGTTTACGGCGCGGCGATCTTCACCGAGCGCGGCTCGGAAGGCATCACCATGGGCGTCACCAACGCGCTCTATCCGTTCGGCTTCAAGTATCAGAACCCGAAGAAGCCGTATGACATGCAGGGCTTCGTCAACTCCGACGACGCGGTGAAGGGCCTCGAATTCTACAAGGCGCTGTACAAGTGCTGCACGCCGCCCGGCTATTCCAACGGCTACATGCAGGAGGGCCTGGATGCCTTCAAGTCCGGCCAGGTCGCGCTGCAGATGAACTGGTTCGCCTTCTTCCCGGGCCTCTACAAGGACCCCAATGTCGGCGGCGACAAGATCGGTTTCTTCGTCAACCCCGCGCAGAAGGAGAAGGGCTCGCAGCTCGGCGGGCAGGGCATCTCGGTGGTGGCCTATTCGCCGAACCGCGCCGAGGCGTTGGCCTACATCAAGTGGTTCGCCTCGCTCGACACCCAGAAGAAGTGGTGGGCGCTCGGCGGCTACAGCTGCCACAAGGGCGTGCTCAACGATCCCAACTTCAAGAACACCGCGCCGTTCGCCGCCGACTTCCTGGTGGCGATGGACCAGGTGGTCGATTTCTGGGCCGAGCCGTCCTACGCCCAGCTCCTGCTGGCGATGCAGAAGCGCGTCCACGACTATGTCGTCGCCGACCAGGGCACCGCCAAGGGCGCGCTCGACGGGCTGATCGCCGACTGGACCAAGGTGTTCAAGGAGGACGGCAAGCTCTGATGGAAGCGGCATCTCGCGTGCAAGCGGGACGCGCCACGACGATCCCTCCGGCGAGCTTCGGCTTGCCGGGCGGACCAGCCAGTCTCACCGCCAGCCAGAAGCAGCCAGTGAAGCAGCCCCTCGCATGACCGACCAGACCGGACTGAGCAGCCTCGTCGACCGCGCCGCCCTGGTGACGCCGCCCGCCGTGGCGCGGCGCGTGCGTGGCCTCTCCGAGCGTGCCATCGCCTGGCTGTTCATCACGCCGACCATGCTGCTGCTGCTCGCGATCAACATCTTCCCGCTGATCTGGACCATCCGGCTGTCGTTCACCAATTATCGCGCCAACCGGCCCAATGCGACGGTGCTCGATGTCGGGCTCGCCAACTACCAGTCGATCCTGACCGATCCGGACGTCTGGGCGGCGATGACGGTGACCGCGCGCTTCGTGTTCTGGACCATCCTGATCCAGACCGTGCTCGGTTTCACGCTGGCTTGGCTGATCGACAAGAAGTTCCGTGGCCACGGCCTGTGGACCACCTTGATTCTGCTGCCGATGATGCTGTCGCCGGCCGTGGTCGGCAATTTCTGGACGTTCCTGTACCAGCCGCAGATCGGGCTCTTCAACTACGTCATCGCTGCCGCGACCGGCGCGCCGGCATCGTCTTTCCAGATGCTGGCGCAAGTGCCGCTCGCGCCGTGGGCCATCGTCATCGTCGACACCTGGATGTGGACGCCCTACGTGATGCTGATCTGCCTTGCCGGTCTGCGCTCGATTCCCGACTACATCTACGAAGCAGCCGAGGTCGACCGCGCCTCGCCGTGGCGGCAGTTCTGGTCGATCACCCTGCCGATGGCGCTGCCCTTCATCATGCTGGCGGTGCTGTTCCGCGGCATCGAGAACTTCAAGATGTTCGACATGGTCAACCTCCTGACCGGCGGCGGACCCGGCTCGACCACCGAGGTCGCCTCGATCACGCTCAAGCGGGAGGCCTTTGAGAAGTGGCGCACCGGCTATTCCTCGGCCTTCGCGATCGTTCTGTTCGTCACCGTGTTCGGTCTCGCCAACATCTACGTCAAGGCGCTCAACCGGGTGAAAAGCCGATGACCGGTCTCGCAACCGCCCATTCCGTTGTCGATCCCTCGCCGCTGACCAAGCGGATCGCGGCGACCGTGGTGATCGCCTATGCGCTGATCACCCTGGTGCCGCTGCTGTGGATCTTCATGACCGGATTCAAGTCGCCGTCGGATGCGATCGCCTATCCGCCGAAGCTCGTCGCCGAGCCGAGCCTGGAGGGCTATTGCAACCTGTTCACGACCCGGACGCGGCAGACCCCGGACTACATGGCCAAGCTGCCGCCGGCCGCCAATCTGTGCGACCGCATCTCGCGCGGCCGCAACATGGTGGTCGCGGGTCCATCGAACTACATCCCGCGCTACGTCAACTCGCTGGTGATCGCATTCGGCTCGACCGCGCTGTCGGTCGTGCTCGGCACGCTCGCGGCCTATGCGTTCTCACGCTTCAAGGTGCCGCTGAAGGATGATCTCCTGTTCTTCATCCTGTCGACAAGGATGATGCCGCCGATCGCGGTCGCGATCCCGATCTACCTGATGTATCGCGAGCTCGGCCTGTCCGACACGCGGCTCGGCATGATCCTGCTCTATACGTCCGTCAACATCTCGCTCGCGGTCTGGCTGCTCAAGGGATTCATGGACGAGATCCCGCGCGAATACGAGGAGGCGGCGATGGTCGACGGCTACACCCGCCTGCAGGCCTTCTTCAAGGTCGTGCTGCCGCAGGCCACCACCGGCATCGTCGCCACCGCGATCTTCTGCCTGATCTTCGCCTGGAACGAATATGCCTTCGCGGTGCTTCTGACCTCGGGCACGGCGCAGACCGCGCCGCCCTTCATTCCGATCATCATCGGCGAGGGCGGCCAGGACTGGCCGGCGGTCGCTGCCGGCACCACGCTGTTCCTGATCCCGATCGTCGTGTTCACGGTGTTGCTGAGGAAGCACCTGTTGCGCGGCATCACCTTCGGTGCGGTGCGCAAATGAGCCGGTCGATGCGAAATAGGCCTGCCGATGTCGCGGCTACGCGCTGGCCGCGGGCGCTGCGGCGCGGCCCGATGGAGACGTTGGCAACGATCCTGATTGCCGCCGGCGTGTTGATGCTGCTGCAGCCGTTCGCGTTGGTGCTCTACACCTATTCCTTCATCACCACGCTCGCCGGTGTTGTGATGTTCACCATCGTCTCCAAGTTTCCGGACTGACGCCATGGCCGAGATCCGGATCGAGAATCTGTTCAAGGAGTTCGGCGGCTTCGCCGCCGTGCGTGGCACCAGCTTCACGATCGCCGATGGTGAGTTCTTCTGCCTGCTCGGTCCGTCTGGCTGCGGCAAGACCACCACCTTGCGCATGATCGCAGGCCTGGAGCTGCCGACCTCGGGCACGATCAGGCTTGGCGGCGAGGACGTCACCTTCCGCCGTGCGCGTGAACGCGACATCGCCATGGTGTTCCAGCTGTTCGCGCTCTACCCGCATATGAACGTGCGCAGCAACATCGCCTTTCCCTTGGTCTCGATGGGCGTGCCCAAGGCGGAGATCCGGCGGCGGGTCGAGGAAGCCGCGCGCATCCTGCGCATCGACCATCTGATCGACCGTCCGGTCAGCGGGTTGTCGAGCGGCGATCGCCAGCGCGTCGCGCTCGGCCGCGCCATCGTCCGCGAGCCCAAGGCGTTCCTGATGGACGAGCCGCTCGGCGCGCTCGATGCGGAGTTCCGGCACATCATGTGCGGCGAGCTGCGCGCCTTGCACGACCGGCTCAAGGCCACCACCGTGTTCGTCACGCACGACCAGCTCGAGGCGATGTCGATGGCCGACAAGATCGCCGTGATGAATCGCGGCGTCGTGGAGCAGCTCGGAACGCCGCAGGAGATCTATGACCGTCCCGCCACCATGTTCGTTGCGGACTTCATCGGCTCGCCGGCGATGAACTTCATCCGCTTCGCGGGCCGACTTGGCGCCGGCACGAACTGCGTGCGCATCGACGGTGCCGAGATCGGCGTGCCCGAGCTGCGCGAGGATGCCGGGAGCGACGAGCTGGTTCTCGGCGTGCGGCCGGAGCAGGTGACGCTCAGCGCCGAAGGCGGGCTGCGCGGCGAGGTGTTTGGCACCGAATATCTCGGCACCACCCAGATCATCACCGTCACGACGGCGCACGGCACCGTCAAGGCACGCGCGCCCGCGGCGCTCCGCGTGGCGCGTGCGGAGCCGGTCGGGCTCAGCTTCCGCGCCGACCGGCTGTCGCTGTTCGACGCCGCCACGGGCCGTGCGGTCCGCACGGCGCTGTATGAACAGCCGGTGAGAGGAGGACGACATCATGGCTGAGACGCGGCTCAACGTCGTCAGCAAGTCGTTCGGCCCAAAGCCGGCGGTGCGGGATTTGTCGCTGACCATCCGTGATGGCGAGCTCGTGGTGCTGCTCGGGCCGACCGGTGCCGGCAAGACCACGACGCTGCGCCTGGTAGCGGGCCTCGAGCAGCCGGATCGCGGCAGCATCACCATCGGTGGCGTCGACCAGACCAAGGCGACGCCGGCCGCGCGCGACGTCACCTTCGTGTTCCAGCAATATTCGCTCTATCCGCATCTGTCGGTGTACGACAATCTGGCTTTTCCACTGCGCTCGCCGGTGCGCAAGATTGCGGAGGCCGAGATCAAGCGCATCGTCCGTGACGTCGCGGGGATGCTGCGGATCGAGGACAAGCTCGGCAATCGCGCCACTCAGCTCTCGGGCGGCCAGATGCAGCGCGTGGCGATCGGCCGTGCCCTGGTGCGCCGGCCTGCGATTGCATTGCTCGACGAGCCGCTGTCCTCGCTCGACGCCAAGCTGCGTTCGGAGCTGCGTATCGAGCTCAAGCGCATCCAGCAGGATCTCGGCGCCACCATGCTCTACGTCACCCACGACCAGATCGAGGCGATGACGCTCGCCAACCGCATCGGCGTGATCGACCAGGGCCGTCTGGTGCAGGTCGGCAGCCCGCGGGAGGTCTATGAGGATCCGGACAATACCTATGTGGCGACCCGGCTCGGCAGCCCCGGCATCAATCTTCTGCCGCGTCGGCTGTTCCCGGATCTCGCAATGCCGGGCGACGTCGCGACGATCGGCGCGCGCACCGAGCACATGACGGTCCGGCGCGCCGAGACCCGTGCAGACGCGCGGGTGAAATGGATCGAGCATCTCGGCGATCAGAATCATCTGCATATCACGCTGCAGGACCAGACCATCGTCAGCCTGGTGGAGCCCGATACGGAATTGAAAGTCGGCGACTCCGTCGCTATCGAGTTCACCCGGCCGCTGCTGTTCGACCGGGCGGGCCAGCGGGTGAGATAGACAATGGACCAGGCGTTCAAGCGTAAGCTGATCGTGGCGATGGCGGATGCCATGATCGCCCATGCCGAGGAGCTGACCGCGCTGGATTCGGCGATCGGCGACGGCGATCACGGCCTCAATATGAAGCGTGGCTTCGAGGCCGTGCTCGCCGATGCGGACAACATTTCCGCCAAGCCCCTTCCGGAGGCCCTGAAGGCGGTCGGCATGGCGCTGGTGATGAAGGTCGGCGGCGCGTCCGGTCCGCTCTACGGCACGCTGGCGATGGGACTTGGCAAGGCGCTGCCATCAGAGCCCTCTGCCGCCGACGCGGCGGCGGCGCTCGGTCGCGCCATCGCGGACGTCAAGGCACGGGGCAAGTCGGAAGCAGGTCAGAAGACCATGCTCGACGTCTTGATCCCCGTGCAGGCGGCTTTTGCGGCCGGTGGCGACGATCTCGGTTCCCGGCTGCCCGCGATCGCCGCTGAAGCTGCCGATGCGACGGTGCCGATGCTGGCGATCCGCGGCCGCGCCTCGTTTCTCGGCGAGCGTTCGATCGGGCACATGGATCCCGGCGCGCGCTCGTCCAGCCTGCTGGTGCAGGCGATCTGCAGCGTCTTCAATGAGGCCCGAGCATGAATGAGCAGAAGAATGTCGGCATCGTCATCGTGTCGCATTCCGCCAAGGTGGCGGAGGGCGCGGCCGACATGGTCCGGCAGATGGTCGGCGACAGCGTGCCGCTCGCAGCGGTCGGCGGCAATGCCGATGGCGGGCTCGGCACCGATGTCGGCGCCATCATGGGCGCGATCGACAGGGCGTGGTCGGAGTCGGGCGTTGCGATCCTGGTCGATCTTGGCGGCGCCGAGACCAACAGCGAGATGGCGGTGGAGATGATGCCGGAGGAGCGGCGCGAGCGCATCGTGATCTGCAATGCGCCGCTGGTCGAAGGCGCCGTGATGGCGGCGACGGAGGCCTCCGGCGGCTCGCCGCTCGATGCGGTGCGCGCGACCGCCGAAGAGCTGATGGGCGGATGAGCAGGAACGACGATGGCTGACGGTGGAGAGATCGGCATGCAGGAAGCGAAGGCGCATGCGCTGCTGACCAACGAGGTCGGGCTGCATGCGCGGCCCTCGGTCAAACTGACCCAGCTCGCGAAGCGCTTTGCGTCGAGCATCGAGGTCGCGATCGCCGCCGACGGGCCCTGGACCGATGCCAAGAGCCCGGTGAAGATCATGCGCGTCAAGGCGGCCAAGGGTGAGACGCTGTTCCTTCGCGCCAACGGAACCGATGCCGAGGCGGCCATCGCGGCGCTCGTTGATCTGGTCGACCGCAAGTTCGACGAGGAGTGATGATGGAGCGGCGCGTTTTCGGGCGTGGGGCATCGGACGGGTTGGCCATTGGGCCGGCCGCGATCCTGCGTGCGCTGGAGGGTGCAAGCCGGAGGAAAGGGGCGATCGCCGAGGAGCATGCAGCGCTCGCCACAGCGGTCGCGCATGCACGCGAGGCCGTGGCCGAGCTGATCGGCAGGCTCGAGGGAGACGCGGCCGAGCTAATCGGCTTTCAGCTCGCGCTGCTCGAAGACGATGCGCTGACGGAGGCGGCTTACGTTCAGATCGAGGGCGGTGTCGCTGCGGATGAGGCCTGGCGCGCGGCGATGGCGGAGGAGATCGCGGGCTACGAGTCCGCTGACGACGAGTATTTTCGTGCTCGCGCCAGCGACCTCGGCGACATCCGGGACCGCGTGCTGCGGCACTTGCTTGGCCTGCCGCAGAACGGCGAAGTACCGAAAGGGGCGATCGTCGTCGCGCATGATCTGGCGCCATCGACGTTCCTCGCCATCGATTGGACCAGCGGCGGCGGCATCGCGCTCGGCGAGGGCAGCCCGACCAGTCACGTCGCGATGCTGGCGCGCGGCCGCGGCGTGCCGATGGTGGTCGGGCTCGGCCGCGATTGGGAGACGCTGGCAGGGGATCTGCTGGTCGATGGCGGTCGCGGTGTCGTAATCGTCGATCCCAGCGCGCACATTGTCGCCGCCGCGCGGGCGGAGGACGAGACGGTCTCGCGCCGCAGGGCGGAGGCAAGGGCGCGGCAGCACGAACCGGCGCTGACGCGCGACGGCACCGTCGTCTCGGTGCTCCTCAACATCTCCGGCCCTGCAGACATGACGCTGCTTCCGGCCGCAGCCTGCGACGGCGTCGGTCTGGCACGCACCGAGTTTCTCACCGGCAATCTGCTTCACGACGAAGAGGCGCAGTATCACGCCTATGCCGAGCTCGTGCGCTGGGCCGAAGGCCGGCCGGTTACGATCCGCACGCTCGACGCCGGCGGCGACAAGCCGATTCCGGGCTACACAATCGATGGCGAGAGCAACCCGTTTCTTGGCCTGCGTGGCCTCCGCCTGTCCTTGCGTCATCCCGAGATCTTCCGTGTCCAATTGCGCGCACTGGCCCGCGCCGCTGCGCTCGGACCGCTCAAGGTGATGTTGCCGATGGTGACCAATGCAGCGGAACTGGACGTGGCCCGTGACCATCTCCGCGCCGTGCTCGCCGAATTGGCCGGCGCCAACGTCGCGTTCGCCGCGCCGGCCTTCGGAATGATGGTCGAGGTGCCGGCCGCTGCGCTGGCAGCGCATGACTTCGCCGCCGACTTCTTCTCGATCGGCACCAACGACCTGACGCAATACGCGACCGCCGCTTCGCGCGACGGCGCCGAGGTCGTCGACTATGCCGACGTCCTGCATCCGGGGGTGCTGGCGATGATTGCCCATGTTGTGCGCGCCGGTCGGGCGCGGGGCGTGAACGTCTCGATCTGCGGCGACGCCGCCGGTGATGTCAGAGCGATTCCGGCGCTGCTTGGGGTCGGCGTGCGCGCGCTGTCGGTCGCGCCGGGCCTGCTGCCGCTGGTGAAGGCTGCGATCCGCGAGCTTGACCTCGCCAAGGTGGCGGAAGATGGCGCATGAGTGACCAGGATGCATCGGGGGCCGCAAGCCCGCTCGCCGAGTACAAGGCGATCCTGCGCGCGGTCATCGACAGCCGTCCCTCCGGCACGCGGCAGCGGCTGGCGGAGGCAATCGGCAAGAACCGCAGCTTCATCTCGCAGATCGTCAATCCGGCCTATGCGACGCCGATCCCGCTGCAGCATCTCGAGACCATCTTCCACATCTGTCACTTCTCGCCGCATGAGCAGCAGGCGTTCCTGGCGGCCTATCGCGCCGCGCATCCGGGCCGGCTCGACGAGGCCGAAGCGCAGCGGCCGATGCGGCGTCTCGTGGTCGAGCTGCCGGACTTCGGCGATCCCGCGCTCAACGCCCATGCCGACCGCATCATCACCGGCGTCGCGCGCGGCATCACCGCGCTGATCTCAGCCAACGAAAACCAGGACGAATCCGAGCCGGGAGGGAAGCCATGAAGAAGCTGATCAACGCCGTCGACGACGTGCTGAGCGAGAGCCTGCAGGGATTTGCCGCCGTGCATGGCGACATCGTCACGCTCGGTGAGGACAACAAGTTCGTACGCTGCAGGAGCCTCAAGCCGGGCAAGGTCGCGCTGATCTCCGGCGGCGGCTCCGGCCACGAGCCGCTGCATGCCGGATTTGTCGGGCCGGGCATGCTCGATGCCGCCTGTCCCGGCCAGGTGTTCACCTCGCCGACACCCGACCAGATGCTTGCGGCCGCGCAGGCCGTGGATACCGGCGCCGGCGCGCTGTTCATCGTCAAGAACTACGAAGGCGACGTGATGAATTTCGCGATGGCCGCAGAAATGATGGAGGGCAAGGTCGCGACCGTGATCACCGACGACGACGTCGCGGTCGAGACCTCGACCTATTCGACCGGCCGCCGCGGCGTTGCCGGCACGCTGGTCGTGGAGAAGATGCTGGGTGCTGCGGCCGAGCAGGGCCGCGATCTCGACGCGCTGAAGGCGCTTGGTGACGACGTCAACAGGCGCACCCGCTCGATGGGCGTGGCGCTGACGTCCTGCACGGTGCCGGCCGCGGGCAAGCCGACCTTCACGCTCGGCGACGACGAGATGGAAATGGGCGTTGGCATCCATGGCGAGCCCGGCCGCCGCCGGGTCAAGCTGGCTTCCGCGGACGCCATCGCCGAGGAGATGATGGGCGCGATCCTGGCCGATCTCGCAGCGAAGCCGGGAACGCCGTGCCTGCTGCTGGTCAACGGCTTCGGGGCCACGCCGGCGATGGAGTTGTACGTGATGGCCCATGCGGCGCGGCGCATCCTGGAAGGGCGCGGGCTCGCCATCGCGCGCGGGCTGGTCGGTTCCTACGTCACGTCGCTCGACATGGCCGGCTGCTCGCTCACCGTGACCGCGCTCGATGATGCGTCGCTGGCGCTGTGGGACGCGCCGGTGCATACGGCGGCGCTGCGCTGGGGCTGTTGACGCGATGCGCGCTCAGCGGATCTCGTTCGAGTAGTAGTGCTGCGCCGTCGTGGCGCGGTGCTGGCTGAGGATCGCCAGCGCGCCGGTCTGGTCGTAGGCTTCCTCGTCGATCACGAGCACGGCGCTCGGAGAGGGTAGGCCGAGCAGCTTGCGGTCCTCCTTGGTGGCGACCTCGGCCGTCACCTTCTCGCGCACCGCGGCGATCCGGATGCCATAGGCCTCGAGCAGATGGCGGTAGATCAGGGCAGGGACCTTCTTCGGCTCGCGCGCGAATCCCGCCACGCGGCTCCCAACCATCGAGATCCGCGAATGCAGCACCGGCGCGCCGGCGACGCGGCGGATGCGATGAAGATGCAGCAGCGGCTCGCCATCGGCCACCGCGAACAGCGCCGCATCGTCCCGTTCGGCGGCGCGTGTCGTCACCGACAGCACCTCGGCCTCCGAGTGCAGCAGGCTGCCGTCCGCGCCGAGCAAGCGGAAGTACTGGAAGAAGAAGCTGAGCCCATGCTGCGACGCGCGGCCCGTCACCACCGTGCCGGTCTTGCGCCGGCGCATCAGCATGCCGCCCGCGGTGAGATCGGCCAGCGCGCGGCGGATGGTGCCGACGGCGACGCCATATTGATTGGCGAGCGCGACCTCGCCGGGCAGCACCGTGCCGGGCGGCATGTCGCCGATCAGGATCGCCTCGGCGATCTGGCGCTTGACATGCTCGTAGAGCGGCACCGGAAGGGCGCCCGGACCCGCGCCGACCCCGTCTGCCGCTTTGCTGGCCACAGCTGCCTTTTTCATGGAATTGACAAATGCCGCGTCGTGAATTCTATTTCTATATAGAATATAGGATTGAGCAGACCGCAAATGATTTCTGAGGGCATTCCAGCGGACCGGGGCGCGCGCAGTCTGGCCGGCGCTTTTGCCGCGATCGACGCCATGGCCGAGACGGCGGTCGAGGACCTGCGGACGATGGTGGCGGTCGACACCAGCTTTCCGCCGGGGGCCGGCTACGATGCCTTTGCCGACGTGATGGAACAGCTTGCTTCGCCGCTGGCGCTGAATTGCGAGCGCGTGATCGTTCCGGAGGAGCTGTGGCGCGCACCGGGTTCGCACGGATCGCGCACCAATCTGGTCGCACGGCGTCGCTCCGGCAAACCGGTGCTCGGGCTCTATTTCCACGTCGATACGGTGCCGCCTGCGCCAGGCTGGGCCACCGATCCGCTGCAACTGGGCCGTGACGGTGATCGTCTGATCGGACTCGGCGCAGCCGACATGAAGGGATCGATCGCGGCGGCGCTGCTCGCGCTCCGCGGCGCGCAGCAGACCGGATTGCCGCTGGCCTATGATCCGATGTTGTTGCTGTGCACCGACGAGGAGGCGGGGCTTTATCCCGGCGTGCGTTACCTTGCCGAGCAGGGCCGTCTCGAAGGTCACATCCTCAACTTCAACGGCAGCGCCATGCCGCGGATCTGGGCCGGCTGCTTCGGCCTGTTCACGCTCACGGTGCGCGTTCACGGCAAGCCGGCGCATGCCGGCGAGCAGCGCCGCGCCGGCGCCAACGCGATCGAGGCGGCGCTGCCGATCCTCAATGCGCTCGCGGCCCTCAAACCGGTCATCGCGCAGCGGACGTCGGCATTGCCGCCACCGCCGCAGGCAGCCGGACCTCTCGCGGGGAGCCTGGACATCTCAGCCATTCATGGTGGCCAGTGCGGCGGACAGATCCCTTCGCTGGTCGAGATTCTCGTGTGCCGCCGCTATGCGCCCGAGGAGGACTTCGCCACCGCACGCCGCGAGATCGAGGCGGCAATCCAGCGGGCCGCCGATGTCCTCGACGTCGAGATCATCCTCACCGGCCATCTGATGCCGACATCCGATCCCGGCGGGCCGCATTGGCCGCGCTGGCAGCAGGCGCTGTCGGCCGGCTTCGGCTACGCGGCGGAAGACTTCGCGCGCTGGGGGGCGTCCGGTTGCTCCGATTTCGGCTGGGTGCAGCAGGCCACGGGCGTGCAGGAGGTGCTGCTCACGGGCCTGGGAAAGCCCGATAGCCGCATTCATGCGCCGGGCGAATCCACGACGCTCGCCGACATCGTCGCATTGGCAAAGTCGGTGCTCGCCTATCTTGCAGCCGAGTTCCGTCCCGAACTCTCTCCCGAAGCCATCACGCCTGAAAAGGACTTCGCCTGATGCCGTCCGTGACCCGTCGCCATTTTCTTGCCGGCTCCGCGCTCGTGCTTGGTGCTCTGCCGCAAGTCTCTCTCTCCGCCGAGGCGCCGAAGCGCGGCGGCGTGTTGCGGATCTCGGTCGATCAGGGCGCGGCGGTCATTCATCCGCTGCTCGCGCGTGTCAATCCGGAATACCTCATCACCGAGCTGCTCTATTCCAACCTGACCCGGTTGAAGCCGGACATGTCGGTCGAGCCGGACCTCGCCTTGTCCTGGCAGGCCGGCGCGGGGCTCACCGAGTGGACGTTCAAGCTGCGGCCCAATCTCAGCTTCCACGACGGCTCGCCGCTGACGGCGGAGGATGTCGTTTCGACCTTCAAGGCAATCCTCGATCCGAAGACCGCGTCACCGGCGCGCACCAATGTCGGCCCGATCAAGGACGTCGTCGCCGTCGATCCGTCGACCGTTCGGTTCACACTGTCGGTTGCCTTCGCCGATTTTCCGGTCGCGCTCGCCTACAACAATGCGCGCATCGTGCCTGCGAAGGTCGTTGCCGCTGATCTCGCCAGCCTTGCCACCAAGGCGAATGGTTCGGGGCCGTTCAAGCTCGTGTCCTACGAGCCGGACCGCAAGATCGTCGTCGAGCGCAACCCGGCCTATTACGATCCCGCGCGGCCTTTACTCGATCGCGTCGAGATCCTCGTCTATCCCGACCGCACGGCCGAGGCATCGGCTCTGATTTCGGGCGACATCGATCTCATGTTGTCGACCACGCCCGGCGAATATGACCGGCTCGGCAAGGCCAGTGGCGTCAAGGCGGTGCGGATTCCCTCGGGGCAGTTTCTGAACGTCAACATGGGCTGCGACCAGAAGCCCTTCAACGACGTTCGCGTGCGCCAGGCGCTGGCGCTGACCATCGATCGCGAGGCCATGGCCGGCTTCGTGGCCGGCGGCTATGGCACGCCCGGCAACGATACGCCGCTGAGCCCCGCCTACCGCTTCTATCAGGACAGCAAACTGAAGAAGCCCGATATCGCCAAGGCCAAGCAACTGCTCGCCGATGCCGGCTATCCCTCCGGGATCGACCTGCCGATGGTGGCGTCCGACAAGCCGGACACGCGCACGCAGCTCGGTGTTGCGATCCGTGAGATGGCGGCGCCCGCGGGCTTCCGTATCAACGTTCAGACGATGCCGCACGCAACTTATCTCGACCAGGTCTGGAAGAAGGGCAATTTCTACGTCGGCTTCTACAACATGCAGTCGACCGCCGACGCGATCTTCAAGCTGCTCTACACTTCGGATGCGGCCTGGAATGAGACGCGCTGGAACAATGCGCGCTTCGACGAGATCGTCAACGCGGCGCGCAGCGAGACCGACGATGCCAATCGCGCCGCGCTCTATGCGCGGGCCCAGACGATGATGAGCGAGGAGGTGCCGTCGGTGATTCCGGTCTTCTTCGACATCCTGGCGGCGCAGCGCGCCTATGTGGAAGGATACCAGCTGCATCCGCGCGGGTCGGTGTTCCGGCTCGATCTCGTCTCGCTCGGCGCAGGCGCGCCCAAGCGCAGCTGAGGCGGGATCCGAGCGGTGTCATTCGCCTGGCTGCTGCGGCGGCTGCTCCTGATGGCCTACACGGTCGTCATCGTCAGCGTGCTGGTGTTCGCCATCACGCAGGCGCTGCCGGCTGATGCCGCGCAGACGCTGCTTGGCGAGAACGCCTCGCCGGAGGCGCTGGCCGCCGTTCGCGGCCGGCTCGGGCTCGACGACCCGGTCTGGCTGCAATTCGCGCATTGGGTCGCGCACGCGGCCATCGGCAATTTCGGCGTCTCCATGCGCACCGGCCTGCCGGTCGCGCCGGAGATGCTGACGGCGCTGTCTCGCTCGCTGCTGCTGGCAGCCGGCGCACTCGTCGTCACCCTTCTGATCGCGGTCCCGCTCGGAATCTTCGCGGCGCTCCGCAGGGGGCGGCCGGCGGATACGGCCGCCAGCGTGGTCGCCTATCTCGGGGTCTCCCTGCCGGAGTTCGTCACCGCAACCGTGCTCGCGCTGCTGCTGACCGACATCCTGCCATGGCTGCCGGCGACCGGCTACGTGTCGCCGCTGGAGGATACCGGGCTGGCGCTCCGCCACCTGATCCTTCCGGTCCTGACGGTGTCGGTCATTCTCGTCGCGCATGTGATGCGCATGATGCGGTCGGAGACGCTGGACGTGCTGCAGTCCGACTACGTCCGCGCGGCGCGGCTGAAAGGCCTGCCCGAGCGGACGGTGCTGGTGCGGCACGTGATGCGCAACGCGCTGCTGCCGGTCATCACCATCGTCGCGCTCGACGTCGGCTATCTCCTAGGCGGCATCATCGTCATCGAGGAGATCTTCGCCATTCCCGGCATCGGCCGCGCATTGATGATCGCCATCACCACCCGCGATCTGCCGTCGATCCAGGCCGGCGCGATGATCATGGCGGTCACCTATGCCATCACCAACACGCTGGCGGACGTCGTCTACGCGCTGCTCGACAGGCGGATCAGCTATGACTGAGCTGCTCGGCCGCATGATCCGGAAGCCGCAGGGCGCGATCAGCGTGACGCTGCTCGTTGCGCTCGCCGTCGTCTGCATTCTCGGCCCGTGGCTCGCGCCCTATGGGGCGGAGAAGATGGATTTTCTCGGCCGCTTCCGCGCACCGGGATGGCAGAACTGGCTGGGGGCCGACCAGTTCGGCCGCGACGTGCTGAGCCGCCTGTTGTCCGGAGCGCGCGCCACCGTTCCGATGGCGCTGGCGGCGACGCTCGCCGGCAGTGCGATGGGCGCCGTGATCGGCGTCGCATCGGCCTATCTCGGCGGCAAGGCCGACGAATTCATCATGCGCACCAACGATGCGGTGATGGCCATTCCGGGTCTTCTGATGGCGCTGCTGCTGGTCAGCACGCTGGGCAATGGGGCTATCAACGCGGTGATCGCGATTGCCTTTGCGTTTGCGCCGGGCATGGCGCGGGTCACGCGCTCCGTGGCGCTTGCGGTACGCAATCAGGACTACGTCAAGGCTGCCATCGCGCGCGGCGAGGCGGCCTCGCAGATCATTTTCCGCGAGATGCTTCCGAACGTGATGGGCCCGATCATCATCGAGGCCACCATCCGCGTGTCATTCGCGGTGATGCTGTTCGCGACGCTCAGCTTCCTTGGCCTGGGTGCGCAGCCGCCGGCGTCGGAATGGGGGCTCATGGTCGCCGATGCGCGCCAATACATGCACCGGGCGCCATGGCTCCTGATCGCCCCCTCGGCCGCGATCGCGCTGTCGGCGATCGCCTTCAATCTCGTCGGCGATGCCCTGCGCGACGCGCTGAATCCGCGGGACGATCGATGAGGCCGGCGCTCGCCATCACCAATTACGGGCTGGACTACGTCACCTCGGCGGGCGCCGTTGAGGTGCTGCGCGACGTGTCACTCGAGATCGCGCCCGGCGAGGTGCTCGGCCTCGTCGGCGAATCCGGCTCCGGCAAGAGCTCGCTGGCCTGGGCGTTGATGCGGCATCTGCCGGCCAATGCCCTGGAAGTCTCGGGTTCGCTGCGTCTGGGCGACCTCGACCTGCGGTCCCTCAGCCCGAAGCGACTGACCGCGGTCCGTGGCCGCCGCATCGGCATGGTGTTCCAAGACCCGTCGACAGCGCTCAATCCGACCTTGACCATCGGCCGTCAGATCACCGAGGCGCTGATGCGTCATCGCGATTTGAATGCGCGGGCCGCCAGGGATCTCGCGATC
This sequence comes from Bradyrhizobium sp. HKCCYLRH2047, assembly GCF_051168175.1. Taxonomy (NCBI): domain Bacteria; kingdom Pseudomonadati; phylum Pseudomonadota; class Alphaproteobacteria; order Hyphomicrobiales; family Nitrobacteraceae; genus Bradyrhizobium; species Bradyrhizobium sp. HKCCYLRH2047. The sequence continues at coordinate 502,391 of NZ_JBNPUM010000005.1, read as the reverse complement.
GATCTGCTCGGCCATGTCGAGCTCCGCAATCCCGCGGCGGTGCTGCGGCGCTATCCGCACGAGATCTCGGGCGGAGAGAAGCAGCGTGTGATCATCGCGACGGCCTTCGGCTGCCGGCCCGATGTCATACTGTTCGATGAGCCCACGACGGCGCTCGACGTCATCACCGGCGCCCGCATCATCGAGCTGTTTGCGCGGTTGCGGGCGGAGACCGGTGTCGCTGCGCTCTACATTTCGCACGATCTCGCGATGATGACCCGCGTCGCCGATCGCGTCGCAGTCATCCAACACGGCCGCATCGTCGAGCAGGCGCCCGCGTCCGATATCTTCCGCACGCCGCGGCACGACTACACCAAGGCGCTCATCGCCGCGGTGCCGCGTCCGGAACGGCGGCTCGTGAACGATCAGCCGGGCGCGGCCCTGGTGCTCGACGCACGCGGCATTGAGGTTCACTACGGCCGAGGCGGGCTGTTCCGTGCGGCGCCGCCGCCGGCGACCAAGGCCGTCGACGTCCGCGTCCGCGCCGGCGAAATCGTCGGCCTCGTCGGTGAATCCGGTTCGGGAAAGTCGTCAGTCGCTCGCGCCCTCACCGGGCTCGCCCGCTTCGACGGCACGATCAGCTTCGACGGCCGGACGCTGCGCGGGGCTGGCGACATGAACCGGGCCTATCGTCGCGATGTTCAGATCGTGTTCCAGCACCCGGATTCCTCGCTCAATCCGCGCCATCGGATCGGTGAGATCCTGTCGCGTCCCCTGAAACTCTATGGCGGCGACGTCGCCGCCGTGCCGCGGCTCCTGGAGCAGGTGCGACTGCCGGCCTCCTATGCGATGCGCTGGCCGCACCAGCTCTCCGGTGGCGAGAAGCAGCGCGTCGCGATCGCGCGCGCGTTTGCGGCACGGCCGCGGCTCGTGATCTGCGACGAGATCACGGCGCCGCTCGACGTCTCCGTCCAGGCCCGGATCATCGAGCTGCTGCTGGCGTTGCGCGCCGAGACCGGCGCGGCCTATCTGTTCATTACCCACGACCTCAATCTGATCCGGCAGATCGCGCACCGCATCGTCGTGATGCGTCATGGCCAGCTCGTCGACAGCCGCGCCGTTGATGCTTTCGGCGCCGAAGACGTTCACCCTTACACCCGCGAGCTGATGGCGGCCTCGCCAGCGCCGGTTGGCTGACCGCAAGGATTGACCCGATGGACCGCAACGACCTGCTCGCCCGCATCGATATTCCCGCCTCGCTCGCGCTGCTGTCGCGCATGGTACAGCACAAGAGCTATTCGAAGACCGAGGGCGAGAAGCAGCTCGCGGCCTTCATGGCCGAACAGATGAGCGCGATCGGCCTGGATGCCGGCCTCGCTCCGTTCGGGGCCGAGGGCCGGGTCAACGCGGTCGGCCGCTGGCACGGCACCGGCGGCGGCAAGAGCCTGCTCTTCAACGGCCATGTCGATACAAATCCGGTGACCGAGGGCTGGACCGTCGATCCCTGGGCGGGGAAGGTCGACGACGACTTCATCTACGGCATCGGCGTGTCAAATATGAAGGCCGGCGACGCCGCCTATTTCTGCGCGGTCAAGACGCTGATCGAGGCCGGCGTGAAGCTGCGGGGCGATGTCATCCTGACCTATGTGGTCGGCGAGCTGCAGGGTGGAGTCGGCACCTATTCGCTGCTAGAGCAGGGGCTGCGCGCCGACTATTTCATCAATTCGGAGCCGACCGACCTCAAGGCGATGACGATGCATGCCGCGGCCTTCATGTTCATCATCGAGCTCGTCGGCAACACGCGGCATCTGTCGAAGCGCGAGGAGGCGGTGGACGCGATCACCGCCGCCTGCGATCTCATTCCGCGTCTCAACGCGATGCGGTTCTCCGGCGCGCGTTCGCCGGCACATGAGGCCATCAACCGCGTCCATGTCGGCGTCGTGCACGGCGCGCTCGGTCGTGAGTTGCACGAATGGCGCACGCCGCAGGTCGCGGATTTCGTCCGCATCAAGGGCTCCGGCCGTTACGCTCCAGGGCAGACCGAGCAGGGCGCGCTCGCGGACATGCGGCGCGAGCTCGATGCGCTGGAGGGGCGTTTTCCCGGCCTGAAGGCCCATCTGATGTCGGAGGACCGCGCCGGCGTGCCGACCATGCCGCCATTCGAGGTCGCGCCGGACAGCCCGATCGTTCGTGCCGTCAACAATGCCTATCGCGTCGTGCGCGGCGCTTCCCAGCCGACCGGCCCGGTGGCGCCGAGCTGCTTCTACGGCACCGATGCCGGCCATCTCTATACGTATGGCGGCATGGAGGGCATCGTCTGCGGGCCGGGCGGCCGCTACAACACGATGCCGGACGAGCGCGTCGACATTCCCGACTATCTCGACATGATCCGCATCTACATGCTGGCCATTCTCGATATCTGCGACTGAACCTGCGCTCAGGCGGCGGCTGCCTGTTGCTGGAATTGCTCGAACGCCGCAATCGCATCGGCGGCATACATCAACGACGGTCCGCCGCCCATGTAGATCGCCATGCCGAGCGTCTCCTCGACCTCCTGCCGGCTTGCACCGAGACGGACGAGCGCCTCCGCGTGGAAGCCGATGCAGCCGTCGCACCGGACGGCGACCCCGATCGCCAGCGCGATCAGCTCTTTGGTCTTCTTGTCGAGCGCGCCATCAGCGGCGGCGGCCCTCGCCAATGCAGAGAAGCCCTGCATCACGTCCGGAATGTCCTTGCGCAGCGTCTTCAGGTTACCCGAGATGTCCTTGCAGATCTCGCTGTACAGTTTGGTCATGATAGCTCCTACGACATCTTCGTGGTGGGTTTGCCGGGCTCGCGCAGCGCGATGTAGATCGCGGGGATCACGAGCACGGTGAGCAGGGTGGAGGAGGCCAGACCGAACAGCAGCGAGATCGCCAGACCCTGGAAGATCGGATCGAGCAGGATCGTCGCAGCACCGATCATCGCCGCCAGCGCCGTCAGCAGGATCGGCTTGAAGCGCACGGCGCCGGCCTCCAACACGACGTCGCGCAGGGTCTTGCCCTCGCCGCCGCTGTGGCGGATGAAGTCGACCAGCAGGATCGAGTTGCGGACGATGATGCCGGCCAGCGCAATGAAGCCGATCATCGACGTCGCGGTGAACGGCGCGCCCAGCAACCAGTGGCCGAGCAGGATGCCGATCAGTGTCAGCGGGATCGGCGTCAGGATCACCAGCGGGAGCCGGAAGCTCTTGAACTGCGCCACGACCAGAACGTAGATGCCGAGGATGGCCGCGCCGAATGCGGCGCCCATGTCGCGGAAGGTCACGTAGGTGATCTCCCATTCGCCATCCCACAGCAGCGTCGGACGGGACTCGTCCGCCGGCTGGCCGTGGAAGCCGATCACCGGCTTCGGCAGCTTGCCCCAGTCATGGGCGTCGATCCGGTCGGCGACCGCGAGCATTCCGTAGAGCGGCGCCTCGAACCGGCCGGCGAGTTCTGCCATCACCATGTCGGCAAAGCGGCCGTCGCGGCGGAAGATCATCGGCGACCCCTCTTCCATGGTGGCCTTCACCACCTGGCCGAGTTCGACGACAGTCTTGCTGCCGGGCAACGTGTTGGCGGGCACCGGCGTCGATGCCAGGGCCTGACTCCAGCTCTTGTCGTGCTTCGGCAGACGCACGGCGATCTCGATCGGATTGCGGTCTTCGCCGCGATGCGAGTAGCCGACCGAGACGCCGCCGAACAGCGTCTGGATCGTGTCGTAGACGTCTCGCTGCTCGACACCGAAGAACTCGAGACTGTCCTGGTCGATCGACAGCCGCAGCCGCGGCCGGCGCTGGCCGATGGAATCGTCGATATCGACGATGAAGGGAACGTCGGCGAAGACCTTCTTGAGTTCGGTGGTGACGGCGCGCCGGGTCGCCGCGTCCGGACCGTAGATCTCGGCGAGCAGGGTCGCGAGCACCGGCGGCCCGGGCGGTACTTCGACCACCTTGATGCTGGTGCCGGCAGGCACAGGGATGCTCTTCAGCCGCTGCCGCAACTCGAGCGCGATGTCGTGGCTCGCGCGCTTGCGGTCGCCGCGCGCGGCGAGATTGACCTGTAGCTCGCCGAGCTCGGGCCGCTCCCGCAGATAGTAGTGCCTCACGAGACCGTTGAAGTTGAACGGCGCTGCCGTGCCGGCATAGCTCTGCACGGTCGTGATCTCCGGCAGCCCATGCGCGATGTCGGCGGCCGCGAACAGCGTGCGCTCGGTATCCTCCAGGCTCGCGCCTTCGGGCAGGTCGACCATCACCGCGATCTCCGACTTGTTGTCGAACGGCAGCAGCTTGACGGTGACGGACTTGGTCGCGAACAGGGTCATCGACAGCAGGGTGGCGATGCCGACGCCGAGCAGGAAGATCCAGGCGGAGCGCTTGCTGGCGACGATCGGGCGCGCGACGCTGCGATAGATGCGTCCGAGACGGCCTTCGCCATGCGCGTCATGAGAGTCCGCAGAGGCGCTGGTCGACCTCGGCGCCAGCCGCAGCATCAGCCACGGCGCCACCACCATGGCGACGAAGAACGAGAACAGCATCGCCGCCGAGGCGTTGGCCGGGATCGGCGCCATGTAGGGACCCATCAGTCCCGACACGAACAGCATCGGCAGCAGGGCGGCGACCACGGTCAGGGTCGCGACAACGGTCGGATTGCCGACTTCGGCGACGGCCTCGATGGTGGCCTGCAGGCGCGGCCGGCCGTCATGCATGCCCCAATGGCGCGCGATGTTCTCGACCACGACGATGGCGTCGTCGACTAGGATGCCGATCGAGAAGATCAGCGCAAACAGGCTGACCCGGTTGATCGTGTAGCCCATCAGATTGGCGGCGAACATCGTCAGCAGGATCGTGGTCGGAATCACCACGAAAGTGACGAGGGCCTCGCGCCAGCCGATGGCGACCGCAATCAGCACGACGATCGAGATCGTGGCGAGGCCAAGATGGAACAGCAGCTCGTTGGCCTTCTCATTGGCGGTCTCGCCGTAGTCGCGCGTCACCGTGACGGCGACGTCGCTCGGAATGAGACTGGCCTTCAGCCCTTCGAGGCGCTGCGCGATGTCGTGCGACACCACCACGGCATTGGCGCCGGCGCGCTTGGCGAGCGCAAGACTTACCGCCGGCACCCGGTGCCAGTCGCCCTTGTCGTTGCGGGCGTCGTCCCAGACGCGGTGCTCGGCGAGATTGGGGCCGATGACCACGGTGGCGACGTCGCGCACATAGACGGGACGACCATCGCGCGTCGAGATCAGGAGCAGGCCGATATCCGGGATGCCCGTGAGCGTCTGGCCCGCGGCGACATTGCGCACGATGCCGCCGTCGCGAACGTCTCCGGCCAGGAACGAGCGGTTCGCGTCCTTCACCTTGGCGACGAGCTGCTGCAGGGTCACGCCGAACAGCGACAGCTTTTCCGGATCGGGCTCGACCCGGATCTGCTGGGCGCCGCCGCCGGAGATATAGGTCAGGCCGATATTGTCGACCTTGGTCAGCTCCGCCCGCAGCTTGTCGGCGAGCTCGTAGAGGTCCTTGTCGGACCAGCGCCCGGCGGCCTCCGGCTTCGGCGACAGCGTCAGCACGGTGACGGCGACGTCGTTGATGCCGCGGCCGACGATCAGCGGCTCGGGAATGCCGACGGGGATGCGGTCGAGGTTGGCGCGCAGCTTCTCGTGGACGCGCAGGATCGCGTCCTCGAACTTGGTCCCCACCAGGAACCGCGCGGTGACCATGACACGGTCGTCCTCGGTCTGGCTGTAGACGTGTTCGACGCCATCGATCGCCTTGACGATGGTCTCCAGCGGCTTGGTCACGAGCTCGACGCCGTCGGGCGCACGCAGGCCGTCGGCGTTGACACGGATGTCGACCATCGGCACGCTGATCTGCGGCTCTTCCTCGCGCGGAATCACGACGACGGCGATGAGGCCGACCACGAGCGCCGCGAGCAGAAACAGCGGCGTCAGCGGCGAGGCGATGGTCGCCTGGGTAAGCTTGCCTGAGAGTCCGAGTTTCACGGCTGCACCAACTGGTCGCCGGCGCGCAGGCCGGACAGGATTTCAAGTCCATCGGGGAGATCGGCGCTCGGCAGAGCGCGTCCGCGCTGCACCGGAACGCTCACCTTCTGCGTCCCTTGCTGTAACTGGACATAGTCGATGCCGAACCGTGTCGTAACGTAGCGGGACGGAATCACGAAGGCGTCGCGCTGGCCGCCGGAGATCCAGACCCGCAGCCGGTCGCCGACGAAATACTGGCCGAGACCCGAGACGATCGCGTCCGCCACGACCCGGCCTTCCTCGATCTGCGGATAGACGAGGTCGATCACGCCCCATTTGTCGGAGCTGTCGCCGAACTCGGCGCCGTCGACCCGGACCTTGTCGCCGGCCTTGAGAAAGAGAGCGTGGCGCTCGGGCACGCGCAGTCGCAGCTTGAAGTTCTGCTGCGCCACCGTGACCACGGGATCGCCGGGCAGCACCACCGACCCGACGGCAACCAGCTTCTTCAACACGCGGCCGTCATCGGGCGCCAGCACCTGGCCTTCGCTCATCTGCTGGTTGACCACGGCGCGCTCGGCGGTCTTGGCCCGCAGCGAATTCTCGGCGACGTTCAGCGCGGTGCGCGTCTCGTCGAGCTTGACCCGGGGCAGGGTGCCACGCTCGACGAGCCCCTCGGTGCGGGTGAAGTCGATCTGCGCCTGATTGGCCTGGGCCTGCAGCGCTTCGATCTGGGCGTCGAGCGATTTGATCTGCAGGGCCAGTTTGTCGTCGCCGATCAAGGCGATGGGCTGGCCGCGCTTGACCGGGTCGCCTTCGCGCACCGAAAGCTGCACGATGGTGCCGCCGATGCGGCCGCGGGCAGGGACCACGCTGATGCTCTCCACCGTCGCGAACACCGCCTTCTCGTCGGCGACCTGCCGCGGCGCCACCGTCAGCGTCTCCGCAAGGGCCGGCGCTGCCTGCCACGCCATCGCGGCGATCAAGCTCAGGACCGATAATCTGCGCATCAGCCTATTCCTGTCTGGTTTGATTCGAATTGTGAGATTGGGCGAGCCGTCCGCGGTCGGCTGCAGACATCTCACCTGGATGGGGGTTCCCGTTTGATATTGGTCAAGATGCCGGTCCGGCATCCTCATAGTCTCGGTCGCGGTCTCGGCCCGCAGTACACCTGATAGAGCGTCTTGAGGACCTCGCGGGCCGGATCGCTTGTGATCGAATAGTAGATCGTCTGCCCCTCGCGCCTGGCGGTGACCAGGCCGTCCTTGCGCAGGAGCGCCAGGTGCTGCGACACGGTCGAATCGCGCAGGCCGAGAAACTCGGCCAGTTCTCCAACCGACCGCTCGTCGTCGACCAGCTGGCAGATGATCAGGAGGCGATGGCGGTTCGACAGCGCCTTCAGGAGGTCGCTGGCCTGGTCCGCCGCCGCTTCCATGATGTCAGCATCAATTTTCATAGTTGCGTATATACAGATATTCGAATATATAGTCAAGGCCGGCGGCGGCGCCGCGGTGACATGAAGCAAGAATGAATCAAGTGCGGATGGAGGATCCCAATGGCGGAAATCGTGGTGATCGGGGCGGGGCTGAGCGGCTCGCTGATGGCTTATGAAATGTTGCCGCAACTGAGGAGGGAGGATCGCGTGACCGTTGTCTCGCAGGGGTCCTCCTATCATTTCGTGCCATCCAACCCATGGGTGGCCGTGGGCTGGCGCAAGCGCGACGAGATCGAGATCGATCTGGTTGACGTCATGCAGCGCAAGGGCATCCGTCTGCTGACGCAGGGCGCCAAGCGCGTGCATCCGGCCGAGAACCAGGTCGAGCTGACGGATGGCGGCATGGTGGCATACGATTATCTCGTCGTCGCCACCGGTCCCGAACTCGCCTTCGACGAAATCCCGGGGCTTGGACCCGATGGGCATACACAATCCGTGTGCCACGTCGACCACGCCGCTCATGCCAAGGCGGCCTTTGACAGGCTCGCCGAGAAACCCGGGCCGGTGATCGTCGGTGCGGTACAGGGCGCCTCCTGCTTCGGCCCCGCTTACGAATTCCTCTTCATCCTGGAAACCGAGCTGCGCCGGCGCAAGATGCGCGACCAGGTGCCGATGACCTTCGTGACCTCCGAGCCCTATATCGGCCATCTCGGCCTCGACGGTGTCGGCGACACCAAAGGCCTGCTGGAAAGCGAGATGCGCGAAAAGCACATCAAGTGGATCACCAGCGCGCGCGTCACCAAGGTCGAGGATGGCCGCATGTTCGTGGAGGAGGTCGCCGACGACGGCACCGTCCGCAAGACGCACGAGCTGCCGTTTGCCTATTCGATGATGCTGCCCGCCTTTCGTGGCGTGGGGGCCGTCCGCGGCATCGACAAGCTCACCAATCCCCGCGGCTTCGTCGTCGTCGACAAGCATCAGCGTAATCCGACCTTCCCCAACGTGTTTGCCATCGGCGTCTGCGTTGCGATCCCGCCGATCGGGCCGACGCCGGTGCCGGTCGGCGTGCCCAAGACCGGCTTCATGATCGAATCGATGGTAACGGCGACGGCCTTGAACATCGGGGCGCTGCTGCGCGGCCAGGAGCCAAAAGCCGAGCCGACCTGGAACGCGATCTGTCTTGCCGATTTCGGTGATTCCGGCGTCGCCTTTCTGGCCCAGCCGCAGATCCCGCCGCGCAACGTCAACTGGTCGTCGAAGGGAGAGTGGGTGCATTACGCCAAGGTCGCCTTCGAGAAGTACTTCCTGCGCAAGATGAGGCGCGGGACGCCCGAGCCGTTCTACGAGAAGTTCCTGCTCGACCGGCTCAACATCGCCAAGATCAAGGAGGTCAGGACCGGGACATGAGCAACGGTTTGCAGATCGTGTGCGGCCATTGCGGGCAGATCAACCGTCTGCCCGCGGACCGGGTGCCGACGCAGGGGAAATGCGGCAAGTGTCATACGCCGCTGTTCGGCGGCCATCCGATCGAGGTCGACCAGGCCGCGTTCGAACGTCATGTCGCGCATAGCAGTTTGCCGCTGCTCGTCGACGTCTGGGCGCCGTGGTGCGGTCCATGCCGTGCGATGGCGCCGATGTTCGCGCGCGCGGCCCAGGAGCTGGAGCCGCGTGTGCAACTCTTGAAGCTGAACTCGGACGAGGCGCCGGAGGTGTCGGCACGGTTCGGCATCTCCGGAATTCCGACCATGCTGCTGTTGCAGCAGGGGCGGGAGCTGGCGCGGATCTCGGGTGCGATGGACTCGCAACGAATCGTCGCCTGGGCGCTGTCCGGCCTGCGGCAATAGCCGTACCGCCGGGCAGTCACTTGCTTGATTACGCTCAAATGCAACCATGAAGGAATATGTCATGAACGTCGACAAAGCGGTTCTCACCTTCGCAGGGATCGTCGTCCTGCTCAGTCTGGCGCTGGGTTGGTACGTCAGTCCCTACTGGTTCTTGCTGGCGGCCTTTGCTGGCGTGAACATGATCCAGGCCTCGTTCACGGGCTTCTGCCCGGCAGCGATCGTCTTCAAGAAGCTGGGGCTCAAGAGCGGCAACGCGTTCTCCTGAACCGATCGGAAGGACGGCAAGATGAAGCGGGGATATCATGGCTGACTCGGACGACACCTATATTGTCGGGCCGCTCTACAAGGCGCGCGACAAGGTCTATCCGGCGGCCGTGCACGGCCGCTTCCGGCGCATCAAGTGGACGATCCTGTGCATCACACTCGGCATCTACTACCTGCTGCCCTTCGTCCGCTGGGATCGCGGACCCGGCATGCCGAACCAGGCGGTGCTGGTCGATTTCCCGCACCGCCGGTTCTACTTCTTCTTCATCGAGCTGTGGCCGCAGGAGGTCTACTACTTCACCGGCCTGCTCATCATTGCGGCGGTCGCCCTGTTCCTGATGAACGCGGTCGCCGGCCGGCTGTGGTGCGGCTATCTCTGTCCGCAGACGGTGTGGACCGACCTGTTCTACGCCGTCGAGCGCTGGGCCGAGGGCGACCGCCGTGAGCGCATGCTCAGCGACAAGCGCGGCTGGACCTTCACCCATTTCCGCCAGGTTGCGCTCAAGCACTTCCTCTGGATCATGATCGGCTGGTGGACCGGGGGCGCCTGGGTGCTGTATTTCGACGATGCGCCGACCCTGGTGAAGGACCTTGCCACCTTCCAGGCGCCGTTCACCGCCTATCTCTGGATCGGCATCCTGACGGCGACGACCTATGTGTTCGCCGGTCACGCCCGCGAGCAGGTCTGCATCTATATGTGCCCGTGGCCGCGCATCCAGGCGGCGCTGACCGACGAATGGGCGCTCAACGTCACCTACAAGGGCGACCGCGGCGAACCGCGCATGTCGGTCAAGAAGGCGGAAGCCGCTCGGCTGCAGGGCGCACCCGCCGGGGACTGCATCGACTGCCACCAATGCGTAAACGTCTGCCCGACCGGCGTCGACATCCGCCACGGCATCCAGCTCGGCTGCATCCAGTGCAGCCTGTGCATCGACGCCTGCGACAGCGTGATGACCCAGATCGGCCGTCCGACCGGCCTGATCGGCTACGACACCGACATCAACGTCCAGCGCCGCAAGGAAGGCAAGCCCGAGATCTACCGGATCATCCGGCCGCGCACGATCATCTATGCGAGCTTCATCGCGATCGTCGGCGGAATCATGCTGTACTCGCTGGCGACGCGCGGCACGATGGGCATCAACGTGCTGCATGAACGTAACCCGCTGTTCGTGCAGTTGTCGGATGGCGGCGTCCGTAACGACTACACGGTCCGCCTGCTCAACAAGCGCGGGCCGCGCGACTTCGTGCTGGACGTCGTGGGGCTTCCGAACGCCAAGGTGACGGTGGCCGGCGAGACGCGCGAGCAGGACGGTCGCATGGTGATCGATGTGGGCCAGGATCAGACTCGCGAGATCCGCATGTCGATCGAGGCCAAGGGGGCCGACCTTCCCTCCGCGCCGGTGGACATCGAGATCAAGATCACGGATCCGGCGACCGGGACGTCGGTCAGCAAACGCGATCACTTCGTTCCAGCGACACGATAGAGCAGTGTCGTTCGATCGCCGACCGCGAGGCATCGCCGACAGTCCGTCGGCTCATCGGGACTGATCGAGGGAGGAGCGGTCGCTCCTCCCTCGATTGCTGAGTCCGGTTGTTCCAAATCAATGCCGCCTGGAGGCCGCAGGCAGAGCATTCTCGCGTCAAGGGATCGAAAGCTTTCCTACTGGCGGAGAAGGACAGATGTTCAAGGTCGCAATTCTCATCTGGGTCATGCTGGGCACGGTGCTGGCAGGCAGCGCGGTGACGGCATTGTTGACGGTGCAGGGGCTGGTCGCGAGTCCGATGAAAGACCTGCCGTTGGCGGCGCTGGTCGGATTCGTCGTCGCCATGCCGCTATCGTATCTCGTCGCCGCGAAGATCAAGGGCGGGCGCGGCCGGACGGCGTGACGGTCGTCGACGACGGGCCGGATCATCGTAATGGTCCGGCCTGATCGTCGTGCAGCAGTCGCGGGAGTGCCAGTCTGGCGCCGTCCATGAAGAGGTCGATCGCATCACGGACGGTCTGCTCGAGATCAGATGGAACGGGTGTTTCGTAGATGAACTTTCGGATCGCGAGATAGAAGATGCGTCCGTGCAGTCCCCAGAACATCTCCGCCTCGCGGCTGCCGAGGGGGCGGGTCGCGGTGTCCGGGAGCTGCAGTTCATGCCGCAGCTCGATCGCGGCAGGCTCGATGATCTCGCGCCGGACGAGGTCGAGATAGCGGCCGGTGATGCCGAACGACTTCATGCCGGAGAACACGAAGATCCGCACCCAGTTGTATTCGAACACGCGCGCCACGTAGTCGAGATAGAAGCCGGTCAGTCGCGCCTTGAGCGGATGGCTGCGATCGCGGATCAGCGGGCCCCAGTCCTGCGACCAGCGGCTCAGATAGACCTCCTGATAGACGCGTTCGATGAGGGCTTCCTTGCTGGGGAAGTGCCGGTAGATCACCGAATGCGCGATGCCCATGCGCTTGGCGAGCTCCCGCGTCTGGCCTTCGAAGCCACGCTCGGCGAAAAAGCGGATCGCTTCATCCACGATCAGGCGCTCGCGGTCGGCAGCGCGCATGTTGCGGCGCCTCGCCTGTGGGCGGCCGTCGGTTTTGCGCGGGCGTCCACCAATGCGGCCCTTCGTCTCAACGCTCGCTGTCTTCGGAGTCCTGGCCATGGTCTCAATCGATTGTGGCGACAAGCCTGTCTGATACCCGAAAGCAGATTTGTGACCAATCGTTCGTTTCTGGTTGACCGCACTGCCGCCGCGTGCAATTGTTTTGAGACCAGATGGTTACAAATCTGGAATTTCGGGCTGGCGAGCCCTGGCGGCGAGGAAACGGATGAAAGCGAGGGCTTTCAGCTATTTTCGTGCACACACGATCGGCGAGGCGCTCGAAGCTCATGCGAGCGCCGGCGACGATGCGCGATTCATTGCCGGTGGCCAGAGCCTGGTTCCGGCGCTGGCGTTGCGTCTCCAGGCCCCGCGAACTCTGATCGATATCAACCACATTGCAGAGCTGCGCGGCATCACGCGGGACGGCGAATGGTTGCGGATCGGCGCCTTGACCCGGCACTGCGAGATGCTGACCGATCCCTTGATTGCCGAGTTTGCCCCGCTGTTGCGTGCCGCGGCGCCGTTCGTCGCGCATCCTGCCATCCGCAATCGCGGGACCTTTGGCGGCAGCGTCGCGCTGGCCGACCCGGCCTCCGAATTTCCGGCGATGGTGCTGGCGCTCGACGCCGAGATCGAGATTGCCGGCGCGTCCGGCCTGCGCCGCGTCAAGGCCGACGACTTCTTCACCGACCTTTTTGAGACTGCGATCGCGCCCGGCGAGCTCCTCGTTGCGGTTCATGTTCCTCTCTTCAAAGCCGGTCAGCGCATCGCGTTCGATGAGCTGGCCCGCCGGCGCGGCGACTATGCACTGGTCGGTTGCGGTTTGCTCGCGACCTGCCAGGGCGATCTGATCGAGCGCCTCCGCATCGCGTTCTTCTCGGTCGGCAATATCCCGACCCGTGCGAGACGGGCGGAGGCAGTCCTCACGGGCAGCCGGATCGATGCGGCACGGATTGCGGCCGCGCAGGCCGCGCTCGACGACGATCTCGCGCCTGCTGACAGCGACGATGTTCCGGCGGCGATGCGCCTGCATCTGGCGCGCGTTCTGCTCGGCCGTCTGCTGGGACGGATCGGAGAAGCCGCATGAGCGCGCCGGTCGACGTCGAGGCCGAGGAGCAGGTCCGTATTCGCCTCATCGTCAACGGCCGCAAGGTGGCGTGTGACGTCGCGCCCCGCGACACGCTGGTGGATTGTCTTCGCCAGCAGCTCGAATTGACCGGCACGCATGCCGGTTGCGAGATGGGCGCCTGCGGCGCCTGTCTGGTTCAGCTCGACGGCGCTGCCGTGCATGGTTGCCTGATGTTTGCCGTGCAGGCCGATGGTGCGCGCATCGAGACCATCGAGGGGCTCTCGGAGAGCGGCGTGATCGCCGACCTGCAAGCCGAGTTTCATCGGCGCAATGCGCTGCAATGCGGGTTCTGCACGCCGGGCATGCTGATCACCGCTCATGAGCTGTTGACCCATTCGGCACGGCCGAGTCGCGAGAGCATCCGCGACGCGCTCTCGGGCAATTTCTGCCGCTGCACCGGATACGAAGCGATCGTCGACGCCATTGCCGCGGTCGCCGCGGCACGGGCGGCAACGCCATCGCAGGGCGCGGAGGGCTCGTCGCCATGACCGTGCCGCTGACCTCGCTCGACCGTCCGAATTCCTATATCGGCCGCTCCGTCCCGCGTCCGAATGCGAAGCGGCTGCTCGCCGGACGCGGGCGCTACGTGACCGACATTCGCCTGCCGCGCATGCTGTACGCTGCCTTCCTGCGCAGCCCTTATGCTCATGCACGCATCACCGGCATCGAGGTCGATGCGGCGCGGGCGCTTGCGGGCGTTCATCTGGTCGCGACCGGCGCTGATCTGGCGAAGATCTGTACGCCATGGACCGGAACACTCGATCATTTCAAGGGCATGACGTCCGAGCCGCAGCTGCCGTTGCCGCTCGATCGCGTCGTCTGGGCCGGCCAGGCCGTGATTGCCGTGGTTGCCGAGAGCAGGGCGATCGCGGAGGATGCGCTGGAGCTGATCTCGGTCGGTTACGAGGAGCTGCCGGCGGTGGTCGATCTCGACGCCGCTCGCCAGCCGCGGACACCGCGGGTCAATCCGGCTTCCGCATCCAACGTCTGCTTCCGTACGCAGCTCGACAGCGGCGGCGTCGACGAGGCCTTCGCGTCGGCCGCGCACGTGATCGAGCAGGACTTCAGCTTCGGCCGCCATACGCCGGTGACGCTCGAGCCGCGCGCCATCATTGCGGACTATGATCCCGAGAGCGGCGCGCTGACGGTGCATCATGCGACGCAGACGCCGTATCAGTTCCAGGACCTGTATTCCCGTCACTACGGCATCCCGGAAGCCCGCGTGCGCGTAATCGCGCCGGACATCGGCGGCTCGTTCGGCATGAAGCTGCATGTCTATCACGAGGACATGGCGGTCGTCGGATTGTCGATCCTGCTCGGGCGCCCGGTCAAATACGTCGCCGATCGCATCGAGTCCTTCGTCTCGGATATTCATGCCCGCGATCACCATGTCCACGCGCGCATGGCCGTTGGTACCGACGGCAAGATCCTCGCCATGGATGTCCACGATGCCACGGCGATCGGCGCGTTCTCGACCTATCCGCGCACCAGCGTCGTCGAAGGCAACCAGGTCATCCGCCTGATCGGTGCGCCCTATGATTTCAAGTCCTATCGCACCGAGCTCGAGGTCGTATTCCAGAACAAGGTGCAGACCAGCCAGTATCGCGCGGTCGGACATCCCATCGCCTGCGCGGTCACCGAGCGCATGGTGGATCTCGCCGCTGCCCGCGTCGGGCTCGATCCATTCGCGATGCGCGCCAGGAACGTGATTGCCGACAATGCCTATCCGACGGCTTCGCCGACCGGCTACAAGTTCGAGGCGCTGTCGCACGAAGTCTGCCTGCGGCGGCTGCGCGAGATCATGGACTACGACGCGCTACGGGCCGAGCAGGCCGAGCTGCGCCGGCGCGGTATCCATCGCGGCATCGGCATCGCGACCTTCGTCGAGATTACGAACCCCAGTCCGGCCTTCTACGGCGTCGGCGGCGCGCGCATCTCGTCGCAGGATGGCGCGACCGTCAGCCTGACGCCGTCGGGCGAGGTGCGCTGCGCGATCTCCGTGACGGAGCAGGGGCAGGGCACCGAGGCGATCATCAGCCAGATCGTCGCCGAGCAGCTCGGCCTCGCCCAGGAGCACGTCAAGATCATCACCGGCGATACCGAGGTCACGCCGCATGGTGGTGCGACCTGGGCCTGCCGCGGCGCGGGCATCGGTGGCGAGACGGCACTGCAGGCCGCGCGGAAGCTCAAGGCAAACATTCTGGAGATTGCCGCGCTGGTGCTGCAGGAGCAGCCCGCCGCGCTCGACGTCGTCGATGGCCAGATCGTCAGTGCCGCGACGGGGCAGCCGCGTCTGCCGGTCGCCGAGATCGCGCGCATCGCCTATTTCCGCTCCGACACCTTGCCGCCGGGCACCCAGGCGCAACTGACGGTCAGCCATCATTTCGCGCCGCAGGGCTACCCCTTCGCCTTCACCAACGGCATTCAAGGCTGCTATCTCGAAGTCGATGTCGAGACCGGCTTCATCAGGCTGCTGAAGCACTATGTCGTCGAGGACTGCGGCCGCATCATCAATCCGATGCTGGTCGACGAGCAGTTGCGCGGCGGTGTCGTTCAGGGTCTGGGCGCGGCGCTGTTCGAGGAATGCCGTTACGGTGAGACCGGCCAGTTGCTCAACGGATCGCTGGCCGACTATCTGGTGCCGATGGCGATGGAGATGCCGGACATCACCATCGATCACGTCGAGACGCCGACGGCGGACACCATTCTCGGCGCAAAGGGCTGCGGCGAGGCCGGCACCGCCGCTGCCTCGGCCTGCGTGCTGAATGCGGTCAATGATGCGCTGATGCCCTTCGGCGCGACCATCAACACCATCCCGATCACGCCCGCGCGCGTGCTCAAGGCGCTCAACCGGTTCTAAGAAAAACGAATGAGGGAGGAGATCATGCCAAGCTACGAGACGAGGCTGCGACGCACAGGAATATCCCGCCGCACGGCGCTGATGGGGATGTCGGCCGGTGTCGCCACGCTCGCGATGCCGCGCCTGGGACGCGCCGCCGATGACACCATCCGCATCGGCTTTCCGACGCCGCTGACCGGCCCGTTCGCCGCCGAGGCCCGTGACCAGGTCAAGTGCGCCGAGCTCGCCGTGAAGCTGGTCAACGACAAGGGGGGCATCGCCGGCCGCAAGGTCGAGCTCCTGGTGCGCGATGACAAGCTCAACGCCGGCGAGGCCGCGACGCGGACGCTGGAGCTGATCGAGAAGGACAAGGTGCACGCCGTCGTCGGCGCGCTCTCCAGCGCCGTCCAGCTCGCCGTCAACGAGGTGACGCGCGCCCGCGGCGTGATCTACGTGTCGATCAGCCAGTCCGACACCATCAACGAGGCCAAGGATTTCAGCAAATACACCTTCCACGAGGCGCTGAACCCGCACATGACCACGGCGGCCGTGGCCCGCCAGACGATCAAGAAGGGCATGAAGGTCGCGCATCTCGTGGCCGACTATGCCTACGGCCATGAGATGCTGCGCGGCTTCAAGCGGGCGCAGGCCGCTGTTGGCGCCGAGAGCGTCGGCGAGATCCTGCATCCGTTCGGTGCGGCCGACTATTCGACCTTCATGCCGCGGCTGATGTCGCTGCGCCCGGACGTGCTGTGCATCAGCAATTTCGGCCGCGACCAGGCCAACGCGATCAAGCAGGCGGTCGACTTCGGCATCAAGCAGCAGATGAAGATCGTGGTGCCGGTGATCCTGCACAACCAGCGTCTCGCCGTCGGGCCTGACGTGTTCGAGGGCGTGGTCGGAGGCGCCAACTATTATTGGGGTCTCGAGACCCAGAACAAGACCGCGGCCGAGTTCAACAAGGCGTTCCGGGCCGCCAATGGCGGCGCGATCCCGACCGATTACGGCGCCTATGGCTACTCGGGCGTCGGCTCGCTGCTGCAGGCGATGCAGGCCGCCGGCGGCACCGACACCGACAAGGTCGTCGCGGCACTGGAAGGACTGCAATACGACCTGACCAAGGGCCCGCAGCACTACCGCAAATGCGACCACCAGTCGGTGCAGTCGGTGCTGGTGCTGGAGTCCAAGAAGAAGTCGGCGATGGCCAACGAGAACGACCTGTTCGCGATCGTAGCCAGCGATCCCGGGGCGGACGAGATGCTGCGAAGCTGCAGCGAACTGGGTCATCCCACCTGATCCCGATCGCATGGACCTCTCGCTGATCATCATGCAGCTGTTTTCCGGCATCGCCCTTGGGGCGGTGCTGGTCATCACTGCGCTCGGTCTCACCATCGTGTTCGGCATGCTGGGTGTCGTCAATTTCGCCCACGGCGCGTTGTTCATGATCGGGGCCTATGCCGGCCTGTATGTGGCGTCGCTGACCGGCAGCTTCTGGTGGGGCTTGCTGCTCGCGCCAATTCTGGTCGGCGCATTCGGCATGCTGATCGAATACGTCCTGGTCCGTCGCCTGTATGGCCGCTCGATCGATGATCCCCTGCTGCTCACTTTCGGTCTCAGCTACATCCTGGTCGAGGGCGTGCGCATCGTATTCGGCAGCGATGGCATTCCGTTCCCGACCCCGTCGCAGTTGGTCGGCGTCGTCGATCTCGGTGTCGGCTTCTTTCCCAAATATCGTCTGTTCGTGATCGCGCTGGTGGCCGTCGTGCTGCTGGTGCTCTGGCTGATGCTGGAGAAGACCCGGGTCGGTCTGATCGTCCGGGCCGGCGCGCGTGATCCGCTGATCATGCGGGTGCTCGGGGTCGACATCGGCAAGGTGTGGCTCGCGATCTTCGGCCTTGGCGTCGGTCTCGCCGCGCTCGGCGGCGTGCTGGCGGGACCCATGCGCAGCGTCAATCCGGAGATGGGAACGCTGGTGCTGGCGGAAGCCTTCGTCGTCACCGTGATCGGCGGCCTTGGCTCGATCGTCGGTGCTGTCGTCGCCGGGCTGATGGTGGGGATCTGCATCAGCATGGTCGCGCTGTTCGCGCCCGAGATGGCGACGATCGTGATGTTCGCGCTGATGGCGGCCGTGCTGCTGGTGCGGCCGCAGGGTCTGTTCGGCCTCAAGGGGAGAGCGTGATGACGGTGCAGTCGACCGGCGAAGCACCGCCGCTTCCTCAGGCGCAGCGTCTCGTCGCGGTTCTCGCGGATCACCGCGTGCTGGTCTCGCTCATTGCGCTGGCGCTGCTGCCCTGGCTGCTGCCGTCGAAGGCGCTCGCCGTGAACGTCCTGATCTACGGCGTCGTGGTGATGGGCTACAATCTGCTGTTCGGCTACACCGGGCTGCTGTCGTTCGGCCACGCCGCCTTCTTCGGCACCGGCGCGTATCTGACCGGCATCGCCATCGGCCGCTGGGGCCTGCCATGGTTCGTCGCGGTGCCGCTGGCGATCGCCGCGAGCACCTTGCTCGCCGCGTTGATCGGCACGATCTCGACGCGCACCCGCGGCATCTATTTCTCCATGGTCACGCTCGCGCTGGCGCAACTCGTCTACTACTTCGCGCTGCAGGCCTCCTCCTTCACCGGCGGCGAGAACGGGCTGCGCGGCTTCACGGTCGAGCACATCGGTCTGTTCGGCGCGCAGATCAACTTCCTCGATCCCGTGAACAAATATTACGTGCTGATGGTGCTCGCGGCGATCGCGATCTGGGTGCAGTCGCGGATCCTCAACTCGCCGTTCGGCGCCGTGATCGAAGCGATCAGGGAGAACGAGCAGCGCGCGCGGGCCTGCGGCTACGACGTCGAGCGCTGCAAGCTGATCGTGTTCATGCTGTCGGGCGCGATCTCCGCCGTCGGCGGCTGCATGTCGGCGCTGCATCTGTCCATCGTTCCGCTCGACATCCTGCACTACCAGACCTCCGGCATGATCGTGATGATGGTGCTGCTCGGTGGCGCACGCAGCTTCTTCGGGCCGTTCGTCGGCGCCGCCACCTTCCTGATCCTGGAGGACGTCGTCTCGCTGTGGACGCCGCATTGGCAGATCGTCGTCGGCGCCATCTTCGTCGTGTTCGTGCTGTTCCTGCCCAAGGGCATCTGGGGCACGTTCCTCGATGTGCTGCCCATCGCGAGGCAACGCCGATGAGCACCGAGCTGCTGCGCGCGGACGGGATCGGCCGTCGTTTCGGCGCCTTCGTCGCGCTGGAAGGCATCTCGGTCGCGTTCGCGGCCGGCGAGCTGACCTCGATCATCGGCCCGAACGGGGCCGGCAAGAGCACCTTCTTCAACATTCTCTCCGGCACGCTGTCGCCGAGCAGCGGCACGTTGCGGTTCAAGGGCCGCGAGCTGAACGGCCTGCCGCAGCATCGCTTCGTGCATCAGGGCATCTCGCGCTCGTACCAGATCACCAACATCTTTCCCGATTTGTCGGTCCACGAGAATGTCCGGGTCGCCGCGCAGGCCATGCGCGTGAGCTACGACATCTGGCGCAAGCGCGCCGATCTTGCCGAGCTCGGCGAACGCGCCGATGCAGCCTTGATGGCGGTCGGCCTGATCGGCCGGCGCGGCGAGCTCGCCAAGTACCTCGCCCACGGCCAGCAGCGCGCGCTGGAGATCGCGATTGCGCTGGTCTCCGAGCCGGAGCTTCTGCTGCTCGACGAGCCGACCGCGGGCATGGGGCCGGAAGAGACCAAGGAGATGGTGGCGCTGCTGGAGCGGCTCGCGGAGAAGCGCACGGTGCTGCTGGTCGAGCACAAGATGAAGATGGTGCTCGGCTTGAGCCAGCGGGTGCTGGTGCTGCATCACGGCCGGCTGCTCGCCGATGGTCGTCCTGAGGACATCCGATCCAATCCGGACGTGCGCCGGGTCTATCTGGGACAGAGTGAGGGCTATGGCTGAGACCGCGTTGCTCGAGCTCGACAATGTCCAGGCCTGGTACGGCGCCAGCCACGTGCTGCACGGCATCTCGCTGCGCGTGAACGAGGGTGAGGTGGTGGCGCTGGTCGGCCGCAACGGCGCCGGCAAGACCACGACCTTGCGTACCGTCATGGGACTGATGCCGAAGGCCTCGGGCAGCGTGCGCTTCGCCGGCCAGGGCCTGCTGCCGCTGGCCGCGCACAAGCGCTTCCATCTCGGCCTCGCCTATGTGCCGGAGGAGCGTCGCATCGTGCCGGGCCTGTCCGTGCGCGAGAATCTGCGGCTTGGGCTGGTCGCCGCCAAGGCCGACATCGACGAGCGCGTGGCATTCGCCGAGATCGCCGAGACCTTTCCGCGATTGAACGAGCGGCTGGACCAGGAGGGCGTCACGCTGTCGGGCGGCGAGCAGCAGATGCTGGCGATCGCGCGCGCCTTGATCGCGCGGCCGCGCATGGTGCTGCTCGACGAGCCCTCCGAAGGCATCATGCCGGTGCTCGTCGAGGAGATGGGCGTGCTGTTTCGCCGGCTGCGCGACCAGGGCAAGACCTTGCTGCTGGTGGAGCAGAATGTCGAATGGGCGCTGCGGCTCGCCGATCGCGCCGTCATCATCGACCAGGGCGAGGTCGTGCATGAGAGCAGCGCCGCGGCGCTGCTGGCCGACAAGGACATCCAGGATCGCTACTGCGCGGTGTGATGCCGCGGGGGGCGCCGTCGTCGCGACGAGCCATCTCCCTCCGGCGGCGGCCGTTGCGGCAGGCGCGCAAGCCCGATGCCCGCGGCCCGAGACCATCTCACGGGCTTTCTCAGCGTCTGAGCGTCATCATGTACGATATACGCCCGCAATGGATGACCGTTTTGATGCGGAGATCGTCGTCGATCTGCACCGGCTTGCGCCGGCTGCGTCGTTGGCTATGGTCGTGCCAGGCCGGCAAAGCGAGACGAGGGAACACGTCATGGCGCGCATCCGCTGTATCACCGAGATGGGAATGGGCGTCGACGTCCACGGCCGCGACGCCACCAAGGCGGCCAGGCGGGCGGTGTCCGATGCGATCCGTCATTCCAGCCTGGGCTTCTTCCGCATGGTCGGCAAGACGCCGCAGGACATGTTCGTCGACGTCACCATCGGCGTGCCGAACCCCGAGGCGGTGGACACCGCGGCCGTCGCCAAGGAGCTGCCCTATGGCACGGTCACCGTCACCGCCGTGAAGGGCGGGCTGGAGATTCCGGCCGAGGCCGGCAGCGACGCCATCATCATCGCCAATGCGGCGGTGCTGGTCCATCTCGACGATGGCAAGTGAGAGCTCGCGCCCATCTCGCTGAACGGATTGTTCTGATGTGAATGTCAAACAGCCGGATATGCGATCGCGATCCCGCGGCGCGTTGCGCGCCCGGGTGATATCAGAACGATGTCCCTCTCGAGAGGAGAGGGCGCAGGGAAGACCGGGTATCCGCTGATACCCGCGGCCCCCGTGCGTGAAGAAGTGCACGGGGCAGGAACCACAGGCTCAGCCGGACATTCCGGCCTTCCCTGCGCAACGGTTTGACGGCTTATACGTGCTCTCCCCGGGGACCGGCTTGTTTGCCCCCGTCGCCAGCTGGTCATCATCTCGGCCGGCTTGACCTCAGCATCGGGAGGCCAGGACCACACGATTTCGCCGGCGCCTTCTGCCGTTCGTCCGCACGGAGAACCATGCTGCGGCAGCCTGCGCCCGTCGCATCACCGCCTCCACGTTCGTGACGATCGCGAAGCGCCCCTCATGGCGAGGCGGGACAGGCGGAGTATTTCATAGAATTCGGAAAAACGAAAGCGAAATTTTCGTGGACGCGGCATGCGAACCCCGATCGCATTGGAAAGGCTGGTGTTTGGCGCCGAAGATCGGCTTCGTCTGGGCGCAGGCGATCTCGCCCGGGCGCGGCCGGATCGCCGTGGAAGTTGCCGGCTGGCCTGCGCCCGGAACCGGGCCAGGCCAGCCGATGCGCATGCTCAGCGTCTTTGGCCTTTGCCTCGGCCGGGTCCCGTCGTGTCGAGAGCCTGGCGGCAATCCGCTGAGACTTTCTCGCGGTTGGTCTCGAGGCAGGCGCGAACCTGGCCTGCGCCGTGCTGCTTGCCGGAGCAGAAGCTCTGGATGTCAGCGGCGCATTGCGTTGCCACCGGCCCGGTTCCCTGAGCGAAAGCGGGCATGGCCGCGGTGGCGGCGATGACGATGGCGAGTTGCAAGGACGTCCTCATTCAAGCCTCCTTGGGGAGTGGTGTAGGCACGGTAGCGAGGTAGCGTGTGTCCTGCGTCCGTTCGTTGCGCAGGATCAAGCCGAAGGGGATCGCGCCGGAGGAACGGCGTCGCGTTCCGGGAATCGTACCTGGACGAGACGGCGTGACTGCCAGGAAGCTGCTCCACGATGATGATATCGCCGACATCGAGAGGCAGTACCAATACCTGCTGCGTCAGCAGCATGACCGCGATGGCTTCGATCTCCTCGAAGGCAGCCGGCACATCGGTGACGATGTCAGCGGCCCTGCGGAAGCTCACCCCCGTCGACCTGAGGCCACCGTCCTACGCTCACCCCGCCGCTCGATCGGCTCGCTCGCACGCCCCTGCGGCTGCGCGCTGCGATGACGAGACGGGTCTCAGAAGCCGGTCCGCGCACTCAAGACAAGCTGATCTCGGTTTCGCCGTCCGGCCCGATGAGCGTCAGCACTCCGGGCGTGCCCTCGCCACCGGAGAGGTAGTGATAGCTATCAAGTGCATGTCCGCTGGGAATGCCGAGAAGCTCAGCGAGGCCCGTCAACCTGTCTTCGGCAAACATGAACGGCCTGGCTGGGGACGGCGTGGCGACGATTGCGGCAGGCCTTGTAGCCATGCGCTTTTCGATGTCGGCGAGATATTGCTCGAGGCTCGGCGGATTCGGCATCTTGGCGGCAATCATCGGATAGGCCTCGATCGCTTTCTTACGGACCGCGTTGCGAGGTGCGGCGTCGCGAACGTGGAGGTTGGTGATGAACGATCCCATGGCTCCCTTCCGCAGTTCGGCTGCCCAAAGTCACGTTTGGCTCGAGAGCGCCCGTCACTGGGCGCCACAACTACGGAGCGTAGGCACCATGGGCGGCTGTGATACTCTCGCAGATGACGTCGACATATTCGTCATAGAACATGATGCGAAAATGTCGGCAGCGGGCAAGATGCCGCTGGGAGAAGCTCATCAGCCAGGCTGATCGTCCCAGGTCCACCACGGCGGCTTGATCGATCGCGGGCCCCCAATCGACGGTTTCACGGGAATAGTCATGGACTTCCTCTGGGGTGACTTGATGCACTTGAGTCTTGTGAAGGATCAAGTGTCGCATATCGTCCTCGGAAGCCCAGTCCGGGTTCAGATAGTCGAGGGCGATCAAGTTCAATCCGTGGCCGAAAAAGTGCGCTCGTCGCAGCTCTGGTCCGCGTCCGTCAGCCCAGATCCAATCGCGCAAGACCGGCTTGTACATCGCAGAAGATCGCCGTGGTTGGTTGTTGAGCGGCTCACAGCCGCGGATCGATCGGCTCGCTCTCCAGTGCCAGAACCGCGAACACGCATTCGTGCACGCGGCGCAGCGGCTCGCGGGCGACGAAGCGGGTCAGCGCCTCGTGGCCGAGCGCGAACTCGCGCAGGGCCAGGTTGCGCTTGCCCTCGAGCTTGCGCTGGCGCAGCCGGACGATGTGCTCCGGCGCATCATATTCCGGGCCGTAGATGATGCGCAGATATTCCGGCCCGCGCACCTTGAGCGCCGGCTGAATGAGGCCCTTCGGTCCGCGCGCGACGAAGTTTTTCGGCTTCACCACCATGCCTTCGCCGCCGCTTCCCGTGAGCTGCTCCCACCACGCGATGGCGTCGGCGACGGCCGTGTCGTCGGCCAGCACAACAGTGCGCCATTGCGTGCGAGTGACGACGGATGCTGATGCGGCGGCCAGCCGATCGGCGAGCGTCATGTGCCAGACGTGGTCCTGATCGAACCAGACCCGGCCCTCGCTGGCGAGCAGATGAAACGGCGCGACCTTGAGATCGTCGATGCCGCCGACCGGCCAGACGTAAGGCGCCCAGGCAGCGCCATAGCGCTTGGCGCGCGCGACACGATCGCGGAAATGGTCGCCGAGCGCGGCGACATCGAGGCCACGCGCGGCGGCGCGCGCCACTGCGTCGGCTGCTGCTTCGAGGCCGGCGACCGATGACGCCGCGACCGGCGCGTACTGGCTCTCGATCAGGCTGCCGGCCTTGGCCGACCAGGGCATGATCTCGGCGTCGAGCAGCAGCCAGTCGGATTGCAGCTCCTGCCACAGGCCGGCGCTGTCGACAGCGTCACGCAGCCGTGCCAGCAGCGCCTCGGTCATCGCGGCATCGTTGAAGAAGGCGCGGCCGGTGCGGGTCCAGATCGCGCCGCTCTCGTCGCCTGCGATGCCGAAGCGGGCCCTGGCAACATCGGCGCTGTTGCATAGCGCAATGACGGCGCGCGAGCCCATGTGCTTCTCCTCGCACACGACCTCGGCAACGTTGCGGGCGCGGAAATGCGCGAACGCCTCCTCGGGCCGTTCCAGCCAACCCTCGCGCGCGCTCGTCTCCGATGGCGACATGGTCGGCGGCAGATAGACCAGCCATTGCGGCGGCAGCGCGAAGCGGCTCATCACCTCCAGCGCGGCGGCCGCGTTCTCCTCGGCCACGACCATGCGGCCGCGCAGCGTGGTGTCGATCCAGCGGCGGCCGCTCACATCATCGATATCGAGCAGCTGATCGGCCTCGGCCTGCGCGGAGGCGCTGCCGGCGCGAGGCGCGAGCGGACGGACCGGCTCGCACCAGACGCGCTCGGCCTCGACCTCGACGAGCTCACGCTCCGGCCAGCGCAGCGCTGTCAGCCGGCCGCCGAACACGCAGCCGGTGTCGATGCACATGGTGTTGTTGACCCATTCGGCTGATCGCACCGGCGTGTGACCGTAGACCACGGTGGTCGGTCCGCGGTAGTTCGCGGCCCAGTCGGCGCGCAAGGGCAGGCCGAATTCGTCGATCTCGCCGGTGGTTTCGCCATACAGCGCGAATTCGCGCACTGCGCCGGAGCCGCGGCCGATCATCTCCTCCTTCAGCCCGGCATGCGCCACCGCGAGCCGGCCGCCGTCGAGCCAGACATGGCTGCGCAGCCCGTCGAGAAAGCCCGGCAGAGTGTCGCGGAAGCTTCGCTCCTCGCTGGCGAGCTGATCGATCGTGGCCTGCAGGCCGTGCGCGATCGTGACCTTGCGGCCCGCCAGCCAGCGCTGGAATTTGCGGTCGTGATTGCCCTGCACGGCATAGGCGGTGCCGGCCGCCACCATGCTCATGACGATGCGCAGCACATCGGGTGACTGCGGGCCGCGGTCGACGAGGTCGCCGACGAAGACGAGCTTGCGGCCCGCGGGCGGCGTCACTGTGACGGCGCGTCGACCCTCTGTGTCGCTCCATGTGACCTGATAGCCGAGCTTCGCCAGCAGCGCCTGCAATTCGGCCGCGCAGCCGTGTACGTCACCGATGATGTCGAACGGTCCGGCGTCATGCCGCTTGTCGGTCCACAACGGCTGCCGCGCGATGGTCGCGGCCTCGATGCGCGCGACGCTGTCGAGCTTCCACACCTGGCGAAAGCCCTCGCGCTGCAGCCCACCGAGACCACGGCGGATCTCCGAGACCATGCGCTGCACGACGGGGCCGCCGAAGGCGCGCTCGGGACGCGTCCTGTTTCTGTCGATGCAGACGTCGATGCCGGGATCGAACACGATCGCGACCGGCAGCGCATGCCATTTGCGCGCGAGCTCGACCCAGCCCTTCCGGTCGGCAGGGCGCACATTTGTGGCGTCGATGACGGCGAGCCTGCGGTGCTTCAGCCGCTTGCCGGCAATTTCGCGGACGATGTCGAACGCGTCGGCGGAGACGCCCTGGTCGGTCTCGTCGTCGGCGACCAGCGCGCGGCAATGGTCCGAGGAGATCACCTCGGTCGGAAGGAAATGCCTGGCGGCGAAGGTCGACTTGCCGGAGCCGGTCGAGCCGATCAGCACGACCAGCGCGAAATCGGGGATTTCGATGTTCATGGAATTGCTCAGCGAGTGAAGACGGCCATCTGCGTCGGCGCGCCATGGCTCTCGTCGTGATGGCCGATGCCGGAGAAGGCGGCCTGATAGTTGAAGGTTGCGCAGATCCGCTGCGCCCAGTCGGCAAACTCGGCGCGCGACCATTCGAAGCGATGGTCGCGGTGGCGAAACTGTCCGGCGGGCAGGCTTGGAAACAGTGCGTTGTAGTCGGCGTTCGGTGTGGTCACGATCACCGCGCGCGGCCGCGCGGCGCCGAACACCACGCGCTCGAGCATCGGCAGCCGGTCGGGATCGAGGTGCTCGATCACCTCGACCAGAACAGCGGCGTCGGCCTCCGCCCAGCGCGCGTCGCGATAGGTCAGCGAGCCGTGCAGCAAGGTGACGCGGCCCTCGGGCGGGCCACCGGGGAAGCCCAGCTTGAGCCGCTTGGCCGCGCGCTCCAGCTCGCCGGCCGCGGGATCGAGCCCGATCAGTCGTTCGACCCAGCGTTCGCGTACCAGAAGCTGCAGCAGCCGGCCTTCGCCGCAGCCGAGATCGGCGATGGTCTTGGCACCGGTGGTCCGCAGCGCCTCGATGACCGCCGTCATGCGCAGGTCGTTGAGCCGGATCGGCGCCTCCAATTTGTCTTCTGTCAGGCTGCGCGCCTCGGGCTCGGCCGTCTCGTCCTGCGTCTCCGGCGCGAGCCGTGCCAGCGCCGCACGCGCGAGCACGCCGCGGTGGCGCAGATAGCGGCGCACGATCAGCTCCTTGGCAGGATGGGCGTCGAGCCAGCCTTCGCCGCGCTTGAGCAGCTTGTCGATCTCCTCGTCGCCGACCCAGTAATGCTTGGCATCGTCCATCACGGGGATCAGCACGTAGAGATGGTTGAGCAGTGCGCTGAGCCGCGCAATGCCGCGCAATGTCAGTCGCACGTAGCGGCTCATCGCATCGCCCTGTGGTCCCGCAATGGGTGCGAGTTCGACCTGCCAGCCCAACGGCTCGAACAATTGCCGCAGCACGGCTTCGCCGCCGCGCAGGGGCAGGGGTGTCACGACCGCCTCCAACGGAATGGCGCTCTCGGCGAGCGCCTGGCGCGCGCTGCTGACGCCGTTCATCGCGGTCCGGAACGCCTTGTTCAGCGCGACCGACAGGAACGACGACGCGGCATAGGGGCGGTCGTTGACATATTGATCGAGCAGCCCGTCGCCTTGGCCCTTGCCGCGGACGAGGCCGATCGGATCGACGTCGAGCACCAGCGCCGCCTCGCAGCGATCATTGCTGGCCTCGGGATAGAAGATCAGCGCCTTGCCATAGGTGAGCGCGAGCTCGTGCAGCCGCTCCGGATGCTTGTTGAGCAGGTAGCCGAGATCGGTGGCAGGCTGATGGGTCGTGGCGATGGACAGGTACATGGCGTCACTTAAACGGGGGCGCGTGGGGTGGTCCACTGTTTGTGGAAGAAGACCCGGGCGCGTCTGTGGCGCGTCCGGGTCGTTTGTCGTCAGTGCAGGGTCGCGCCGCGCAGAATCTTCTCCTGCGCCGC
Source organism: Bradyrhizobium sp. HKCCYLRH2047 (assembly GCF_051168175.1). Classification (NCBI taxonomy): domain Bacteria; kingdom Pseudomonadati; phylum Pseudomonadota; class Alphaproteobacteria; order Hyphomicrobiales; family Nitrobacteraceae; genus Bradyrhizobium; species Bradyrhizobium sp. HKCCYLRH2047. The sequence goes on along the minus strand of NZ_JBNPUM010000005.1, from coordinate 474,771 downwards.
GATCCAGGCGATCACGGCCTCGGAGAAGCCGTCGACCCGCGTCCAGGGCCCGTAGCCGACCCCGTGCTGGTACGACGCCACGTTGACCACGGTCCCGCGCGCCCTGGGCGGCTGCACCGCATCGTGGCTCTGCTCGTCGGTGAAGACGATCAGGCGGTCGCCCTTGCGGTCGACCTCGCCGACCGCACGGCCGAGATAGGTCCCGGAATGCGGCTGCGACCCGAGGATCGCATCGCGCAGCGCAAAGCCACGCCGCGGCGGCACCTTCACGACCTCATTGCTGAACGTGAAGATCTCCACCTCGTCGCAGACCTCGCGGGCCAGGATCGCCAGCCCGCACGCCGCGTCCGCGCGCGTCATCTCCGACCTCGCGGACAGCGCCGCGAACATCGAGCCGGAGACGTCGATCAGGAGCCGCGTGCGGCCCTTGAGCCGCGCGTAACCCTTGATCGACCTGAACATCGCGGCCTCGAGCTCGGGCTCGAAGGCCGGCGCATGCCGGGCCGCCGTGATGAACCGATACGGCAGCACCCGGTCCGTCCGCATCGTCGCGATCGCCTGTGCGATCGTTGCGCGCGGCACTCCGGCCTGCCGCATCAGGCGCAGGTTGCGCAACAGCGCCAGCGCTCCGAGCCTGTTCTCACCGAGCAGCCGCTCGAAGCTCGCACGCTTGTCCGCACCGGCCGACAGCGCGACCTCCCAGGTGTCGGGCGAGGGCAGCTCGCCATCGACGAGCTGCTTCCACACCGCCTCCTGGACGGCATCCCTGGGCCTGGCGTGAACCAGGAAGAGGACGTCGCGCAGCCGCACCGGCCCCTCGCGGTCATACTTCGCGAGCTGATAGGCGTCGAACTTCGAAAACGCCTTCGCCAGCCCCTTCTTGACCTGCGCCGAGACCGGCTGCCGCTTGCGCTGCTGCTGCGGACCGAGAGCGTCCGCCCAGTAGATCGCGAGCAGCTCGGCCATCTCGTCCGGCCGCTGGATGATGCGCGACAGCGTCTCGGCGACCAGCGCGCGGTGCGACGGCAACCGCGCCATCTCGCGGGCGACGAGCAGCGGCGCGTGCCGCAGCTTCATCTCCTCGCGCGCACGGACCGCGAGCTGAGCCACCTCGCGCGGCTCGACCTGCGGCACCAGCGCCTTGATGCGATCGGCGATCGCGACCCCGTCCTCGTAGAACTGGTCCTCCCAGAGCAGGCAGCTCATCAGCGTGCGCTGCAGCGCCTGTGCCGGCGCGAGCTGTCGGGACGGCGCACCCTCGTGGGTGAAGGCGCGCAGGAACGTGTTGAGCTTGACCATGCCAGGGCCTCCTCTTGGGTTAATGGTCGATGGATAAATGGCCGGGAGCATCGGCCGGCACGCGCGATCTCGTTCGAGATCAGGCGTGATGGGAACCACGCGCCGGGAACGGGCGAATGCTGATCGGCTAGTGCTCTACCGCTGAGCTACCGGCGCATGGAACGCCGGATGGGAGTCGAACCCACGACCTCTCGATTAGCAATCGAAGTATCAGCACTCTTCACCACGGCGCGTGGAAGACGGCGGCACAGCCAGCAGCTGCGCCGTAACGACGTGACCGCCTGTTGGCGGACAGCCACCGGTTGAGATGGATCACGAGCCGGGAACGGGCGATGACTGAGATCCGGGCCACTTGCATGGCCCGGACAGCGCTCTGACCTCTAAGCTACCGGCATGACGCCGGGCGGGATTCGAACCCGCGACCTCTGGCGTGGAAGGCGAAGTAACAGTCATCTTCACCACGGCTCGCGAATGAGTTCGGCGGGGAATGGGTGATGCTGTTGCTGCCCCAGTGGGGCGCTCGGTTTCAACGAAGTAACAGGCATCTTCACCACCGCCTTGGCCGCACGGCTGCGGGATGCGGCCGGGCGGCATTGATGGCGTGCTGGGGAACGGGCGATCACGGCGATACGACGATCGAAACGCAGGCTTGGCATCAGCCTCGCCGCAACCCGCGACTCACCCATCTCGCTTGACGGATTCCACGGTACGATCGATCGAAGGCGGCGCGCGGCCGCATTGGCGCGAAGGAGCCGCGATCTTCACCACCAGCAGCTCCCGGCTGCGAACGGCCGGGAATTCAATTGGCTTGTCTGCGGCGCTGCACGGCGCCGCGTGTTGCGAGCTCCAGGGAGCTCGCTCTGTCATCGGTGTCCGGCGTTGCCGCCTCGTTCCCTCCGACAGGCCCCGCGCGCGCAGGCCACGCGCATCACCTGCGCGAGCCCCGGGATCCGGGTCTCCCGTTCCGGCTCGAGGCCGGGACATCTGGTTGTTCGCCGTGCAGCCGGCTCACGTGAGGGCAACAAAAAACCCTCCGGAGCGGCGGGCTCGGGAGGGTCCGTGTGATGCGGACTGTTGATCTTGCCTCAAGCAAGATCGCTCCCCCGAGCATGGCGTGCGCCATCCACCGGCATGACGCCGTTGGACGTGCGGATGAAGTGTTCGTAGCCGAAGGACATCGTCTCGCTCATGTTTGTCGCGGGCGCAGTCGCTCGCGAGGCCGCGGGACATACGCCGCTTTGTTGGTGCTGTCAACAGCATGGCGTTGATGTTTTGCCGGCTGCTGCGGCGGCCTTGATCTGCAACAACGCGCCGATGCGGAGCATGCTTATCGTGAGCATATCGAGATGCGGCGAGAATTGCGGGCGCAGAGTCATGAACCGACGGCGAGTCCTGATAGGAGGCGGCAGCGCGCTTGCAGCGGCCGCGCTCGGCGCCGGCTCCTGGCGCGCCGCGACCGGCACGATGCGCGCATATGACGACTATAGTGCCCGGTTGCGCGCGCCGTTGTCGTCCGACATCACCGATGTCATCCGTTACGCGACGCTCGCGGCCAACAGCCACAACACGCAGCCGTGGCGCTTTCGCGTGACGCGGGATGCGATCGAGATCATGCCCGATCCGTCACGCCGCACGCCGGTGGTTGATCCGGACGACCATCATCTGTTCGTCAGCCTCGGCTGCGCGGCCACCAATCTCGCGATCGCCGCCGATGCGAGCGGCCGTCCGGGCGAGATCAGCAGCGACGGCCGGATGGTGCGGTACAGCTTCACGAACGGCACGGCGCATGACGATGCGCGGCTTGCGGCCATCGTCCGCAGGCAGTCGACGCGCGCGGAGTATGACGGACGAGCGGTGCCGCCAGGCGATCTCGCCGCGCTGCAGGCGGCCTCGGCGATGCCAGGCGTCGATCTCGCGATCATCACGGCTCCCGCCGTGATCGCTGCCATCCGCGATCTCGTGGTCGCCGGCAACGATGCGCAGATGCACGATGCCGCGTTCTTGCGCGAGCTGAAGAGCTGGCTGCGGTTCAATCCGCGGAGCGCGATGGAGACGGGCGACGGCCTGTTCGCGGCGGCCAGCGGCAATCCGTCATTGCCGACCGCGCTCGGTGGCCTCGCCTTCGATCAGCTCTTCAATGCAGCATCGGAGAACGACAGATATGCGCGGCAGATCAGCTCATCGGCCGGTGTCGCCGTGTTCACCGCCGAGCAGGCCGACGCCTCGCATTGGATCAGGGCCGGGCAGGCGTGCCAGCGCTTCGCGCTCGAAGCGACGCGGCTGGGGCTGAAGCTCGCCTTCGTCAACCAGCCGGTCGAAGTCGCCGCGTTGCGGCCAGAGCTGGCGCGCGTGGTCGGAACGACGAGGCGGCCGGATCTCGTGCTGCGCTTCGGCTACGGGCCGGCGCTGCCGTTTGCGCCGCGGCGGCGCGTTGCCGACGTGCTGGGTTCATGAGTCGTTCCTGTCAATCTTGACGGATTTGCGACTCGGTGCATTGCTTCGCTGCATGTTCGAGAACACCCGATTGGCACGCATGAGCGACGGGCATTATTGCCTGGTGCGCGACCTTGGCCTGGTCAAGGGCGGCAAGGGCATGCGCCATCACGAGGTGGTGGTGGATTTCAGCTATCGCGGCATCAAGGTGTTTGCCAGGCAGGGCGCGTCGTCGCTGATGCGCCGCGTCGCGGCCAAGCTCGCGCAGCACGACGCCACCTCGAAGCTGCCGGCACTGCTGCGCGTGCGCCTGCGCGAGCCGCAGTAGCGTCAGCGCTTGCGCCGGAGCTTGCCGCGCTGCGCTGTCGCGATCGGTCGTTTCGGCTCGTAGGGGCTGTCCGGATTGACGTCGAGCTCGACCTCGGCGACGCAATATTGCGGCCGGCGGTGGCTGCGCCCGGAATGCCAGCGCCCCTGGCGCAGCTCGACCTCGCTCATGTCGGCGACATCGAAGCACTTGCATTGGCCGCCCGGCGGCAGGCCGCTGCTCGCGCCGCCCGCGAACTGGAACGCGAGCACGCGCTCGCGGCCGGCGGTGTGGCCGAGGATGATCGGGCAGATCGCGCGGGCGAAGCCGCCATAGATGCACAGAATCTGCTGGCGCGAGAGCATCGCCTGCATGATCAATCGGTAGGTCGGGCTCGGCATGCTGGCCTTCTGCACGATGCAGCAACATAAGATCGCCGGCCGCGGCCAGTTCCGCATCGAACCTTGCAGCGGCGGTTCACGGGCTTAGATTGAGCTCTCAACGAGACAGCGCGAGCAAAAAGCCATCATGTCCGATCTCTCCAGCTTCCCGATCACCGCGCGCTGGCCGGCGCGGCATCCCGACCGCATCCAGCTCTATTCACTGCCGACGCCGAACGGCGTGAAGGTCTCGATCATGCTGGAGGAGACGGGCCTGGCCTACGAGCCGCATGCGATCGATTTCGGCAAGGATGATCAGAAGACGCCGGAATTCCTGTCGCTCACTCCGAACGGCAAGATTCCCGCGATCATCGATCCCGACGGTCCCGGCGGCAAGCCGCTCGGCCTGTTCGAATCCGGCGCGATCCTGCAGTACCTTGCCGAGAAGACCGGGAAATTTCTCCCCGACGATCCGGCGCGGCGGTGGCAGACCATCCAGTGGGTGCATTTCCAGATGGGCGGCATCGGCCCGATGTTCGGGCAGCTCGGCTTCTTCCACAAATTCGCCGGCCGTGAGTACGAGGACAAGCGGCCGTTGCAGCGCTACGTCGCGGAGAGCAGGCGGCTGCTCGGCGTACTCGACAACAGGCTCGACGGCCGGCAGTGGATCATGGACGCCGACTACACCATCGCCGACATCGCGACGCTCGGCTGGGTGCGCAACCTGATCGGGTTCTACGGCGCGCGCGACATCGTCGCCTTCGATGAGCTCAAGCACGTGCCGGCCTGGCTGGAGCGCGGCCTGGCGCGGCCGGCGGTGCAGCGCGGGCTGGAGATCCCGCAGCGGCCGTGATCGTCAGCGAGGCCGATTTCGAACGTTGCATCGCCGAACTGCTGGCCGCGCCGGCGATGCCGGGCGACGCCGTGCTGCCGTCCGACAGCGTGATGTGGCGCGTGCATCGCGAGGCCGCGCTGTTTCTCGGCGCCGGCCGCGCGCTGCTGTTGCAGCTCGCCCATCCCTGGGTGGCGGCGGGCATTGCCGAGCAGTCCAGAGTGTTCGCCGATCCGCTCGGCCGTTTCCACCGCACCTTCAGCATCGTCTACACCATGGTGTTCGGCACGCGCGCGCAGGCGGTCGCCGTGGCGCGGCGGCTGTATCGGCGGCACGCCGCGGTCGATGGCGTGATGCCGGAGACGGTTGGGCCGTTCGCCGCCGGCTCGCGCTATCGCGCCAACGACGTCGACGCGCTGCGCTGGGTCCATGCCACCCTGGTCGAGACCGCGATGATGTCCTACGGCCTGCTGTGTCCGCCGCTCGGCGATGCCGAGCGCGAGCAATATTGGCGCGAGGCCATGCGATTCGCGGGCCTGTTCGGAATTCCACACGAGGCCATGCCGCCGGACTGGAGGTCGTTCAAGGTCTATGCGGCCGATATGATGGCGTCGGAGACGCTCACGGTTGGCACGGCCGCGCGCGACATCGCGCACCGCATCTTCTCGGGCGAGGCGACGTGGATCGCACCGCCGCGCTGGTTCACGGCGCTGACGGCCGAGATGCTGCCGGAGCGGCTGCGCCTTGCGTTCGCGCTGCCCTATGGCGAGCGCGAACGCCGCAGCGCGGCGCGGGCCAAGCGGTTTCTGCCACGCGCCTACGCGTTGCTGCCGGAGAGATTGCGTACCGTCGGCCCCTATCAGGAGGCGATGGCGCGCATCGAGGGGACGACGTGTCCGCCGTTCACACGGCTGCTCAACCGTGTCTGGATCGGACAGCCCAGCATGGCGAGCCCGTTCGAGTCGCGTGCAGACCGTGCGCGGAGCGGGACGCTCTGAGTCCGGCGCGCCTGCCGCCGCGACGGCGGATCACGGCCGCGGAGCGAGCTTGAGCGTGACGCCGCGAACCTCCTGCGGCGTCGGCGCGCGGCTGCCGCCGGGTTGGCTGATGCTGAGGCGGATCGACAGCCGTCCACCCTCGATGGCCTCCTTCGGTACCGGGAGCGCATAGGTCCCGGCCTCCGCACCAGTGCGAAGGCCGAATGGCGAGATGGTCCCGAGCGGCATCCCGGATGCGGTCGTCACCGTCACCTCCTGGCCTCGCCCCAGTGCGCCCAGGCTGATCTCGACGACCGCAGCGTCGCTCGCATCCAATGGCCGCGGCACGACCAGATCGACGGCCCTGAAGGGCTCCGCCGCCAAGGACGAGGCCGGTCGCAGCAAGGTATAGAGCAGCACGGTACAGAGCAGCACGGCGCAGGCCCGCAGCGCGGCGCGCCTGCCGTTCATCGGCGCAGCGGTCCGACCGAGAGCGCTTTCAGGGGCGGCGCGGTGCCGACGCCGCCCGAAGGCACGACGCGGATGCTCAGCGGCTGGTTGGGCGCGGCCCGCAGGGCGGAGAACGCCTCCTGCTTCGTCGGCAGCGGCACCGCGAAGGTCGCATCCATGGTCATGGCCATGCCCGGCATCATCGATCCGAAGAAGGCGATGGTGCCTGCATAATACGGGCTGTCAGCCGTGACCTTGGTGACGTTGGCGGGCGCGTTCACCAGGACGTCGAACTCGCGCACGGTCGAATAGCCGCTCGGGCGGGGCAGCGTGATCTGCGCCATCAGCGGCTGCGGCCGCGTTGCCGCCAGGTGCGCTTCGAGCGCGTCGCCAGGAATCTTAACCGTGCCCACATTGGCCTTGACCGAGCCCTGCTGCGGCTTGATCTGCGGCGCCGAGGCGACCGCGGGCGGACCCACGATGTCCTCGCCGAATCCCGGCGCATAATCGTAGTCGAAGCGGTCGGTCGAGATGTAGTCGCCGGCCTTGCTGGGGCCGACATAGCCGCCCTTGCCATCGGCGTAGAACAGGAACGGCTCGTCCGAGAATGTCTTCAGGTCGGCCCCCTGCGGCAGGTAGGGTAGCTTGAGCCGCTGCTGCTTGCGTGTCCAGACATCCCAGAGCCGGTCCATGTTCGAATGATGCAGGAAGAAGATCGGATCGACCGGCGACAGGAAATTGGTCATGTTGCCATAGGGGCCGGGATCGAGCGGGCCGACACCGCCGATGTAGTTGTGGACCTTGTTGTGCGGCAGACCTTCCAAGGTCGAGAACTTGGTCGCGCCATTCGGCTGGGTGTTGTGCGAAGCGGTCTTCGAGCTGGTGAAGCTCAGATAGTTGTCGGGGTTATAGAAGTCGGTCGGCAGAAGGCCCGCCATGATCACGAACGGCGAGACGTCGTAGGTGGTCTTAGCATCGAGCTTCGGATTGTCGCGCGACAGATAGCGTGAGGCGCAGGTGGTCGCGAATGCCTCATTGCCGGAGATGCCGGCATTGGCGGACGGCGAGAAGCCGGTGACGTCGTTCCAGAGATCGTCGATCGACTTGTAGCCGCGGATCTCGAGCTGGCCGCGCTGGTCCTTCGACAGGCCGTTCCAGTAATCCGTCAGCGCCGGCTTGATGAACGAGGTGAAGACCGCGAGATTCCCGGTGAACGGCTGATACGCCTTGTCGGTCGGCGTCAGCACGCCGTCGAACATGCCGGCAGGAATTTCCGGCAGCTCGGTCCAGTCCCAATAGGGCAGGGCGAAACTGTCGTCGCCGCTGAGCGCGCGGATCGATTGCTCGAAATAGCCGAGATAGCCGCGATGCCAGACATAGAACCACCAATTGCCGTGCGGGCAGTCCATCAGATGAATGAACGCGTTGCGGAACCAGTTCTGCGGATGGTTTGCGGGAAGCTGCAGCATGGCGGCGACGCCCTTGGCGTAGCTCGCGAGCATCTTCTGGCCTTCCGCGCTGGTGACGTTGGCGCGGCGATATTTCGCGGCGGCGTGGCCTGGTCTCGGCGAGATGACGGTGCCGGCTGCCGCCATCGCGGCCGTCGCCAGGAACGTTCGGCGGGTCTGTCGCAATCCCATGCTCATCTGAAATGAATCCTGGTTGGAAAAACGCCATGTTGCGTTCTCACGATTGCAATCTCAAGTAGCAATTCCGTGTGATGGCCGTATGATGCCGCCCGAGAGGGTTGCCGATGAACGCGCTGACGCTGCTGATCATCCGTCATGCCGAGAAGCCTGACGGCGACACGACAGGCCCGGGCCTGACCCACACGGGCAAGCCGGATTCGAAGTCGCTGGTGATCTTCGGCTGGGAGCGGGCAGGGGCCTGGACCGCGCTGTTCGGCAGCGGGCTGGGCGGCACGGACTATCCGACACCGCAGGCGGTCTATGCCGCCGATCCCGACAGCACCAAGGACGGCTCCGACCCGAGCCGCCGGCCGTACGAGACGGTGCTCGAGCTCGCGGCGCGCATCGGGCTCGACAAGCCGAACACGTCCTTTGCGAAGGGGCAGGAGGCGGCGCTGGTCGAAGCCCTGCTACCGCTGTCCGGCACCGTGCTGGTGGCGTGGGAGCACAAGGCGATCATCTCCGACATCCTGCCGCGGCTGCCGGTGAGCAATGAAGGCCAGTTGCCGACCCACTGGTCCGGCAAACGCTTCGATGTCGTGCTGCGCTTCGACCGCGCCGCGGGCGGGGCCGATTTCAAGTTCACAGAGCTGTATCCCTGCCTGATGCCGGGCGATTCCAACACGCCGTTGAAAAGCGATCCGAAAGACGATTGAGCACCCGATCGCGGTTCGCCTGCTCCAGGGAGATATCCCGCGGACGGGTGCGTTGGAGCGACGTCCGCAGCAGTGGCGTGGGTAGGGTCGATCGCGCGGGCCGTTTCCTTTCGCGGGTCAGGTCAGGCCAGCGCAACCCGCTCGCGGTCGCTGATCTCCTCGACCCAGGCATGGGCGGCGAACCATTCATGGTAGATGCGGCAGTGCGGGCAGTAGGCGCGCGAGAAGAACACGGGCATGCGCTGAAAGCGCGCAGCGTCCATTTCCATCCCCGTCTCGATGCTGCGGCCGGTCTGCGGACAACGTACCATGATCTTGCCCATCGCGGTCTCCTGTTCGTGGGCCAGATACGCCGGGGATGCGAAGAAAATGTAATGCTCAGCCGACAGTTTCGTGGCAAAGGTCGGAGTGAATTCCGACCGCGGAACGCGTGGCCTCCGCCGCATCAAAAGCGGGTGAATCGCACTGCAAAATGCAGGGCCGATTGTCGCAACGTGGGACATCCATCACCGTCGGACACGATTGTTTGAGGACGCGTGGCATGAGCATCACGATCTACGGAATCAAGAACTGCGACACGATGAAGAAGGCGCGCGCCTGGCTCGACGATCACGGCGTCGCTTACGAATTCCACGACTACAAGACCGCCGGAATCGACAAGGCTAAACTCAAGGCGTGGAGCGACGAACTCGGCTGGGAGGTGCTGCTCAACCGCGCCGGCACGACGTTCAAGAAGTTGCCCGACGCGGACAAGGACGGACTCACCGAGAGCAAGGCGATCGCGCTGATGCTGGCGCAGCCGTCGATGATCAAGCGCCCGGTGCTCGATCTCGGCGGCCGGCGCGTGGTGGGCTTCAAGCCGGATCTCTACGCCAGGGACGTGAAGGCCGCGAAGTAGTTGGAGCCGGCGATCGCTGCGCGCGTGCGGGAAAATGCCGGTGGCATGATATTCTATGTCAACGGGAAATACCGGCAGATTTCAACGCAAGGTCCGCCGGCCGCCTTGCGACGTCGTTGCCCAGCTTTCCGCCTTGCCTAACTCACTCGATTGACGGCATATTCCGCCGCGAAGCGGTCGCGGGTGGCGGCGAGGAACCGTCCAGCCGTCCAGCAGAGCCGTCGTACAGGAAGAAGCGAGGGCCAGGCGCTGAAGGCGCCGGCTTGGGGGGAATCTTTGGCTGACGAGTTCATTCTCGAGACCCACGGATTGACGAAGGAATTCGCGGGATTTTTTGCCGTTCGCGATGTTTCGCTCAAGATCCGCCGGGGCACCATTCACGCGCTGATCGGCCCGAACGGGGCCGGCAAGACCACGTGCTTCAACCTGCTGACGAAGTTCCTGACGCCGTCTGCCGGCAAGATTCTCTATAAGGGTCAGGACATTACAGCGACGGCGCCGGCCGACGTGGCAAGGCTTGGCCTGGTCCGCTCGTTCCAGATTTCGGCCGTGTTTCCGCATCTGACCGCGCTGGAGAACGTCCGCGTCGCTCTGCAGCGGCAGCATGGCTCGTCGTTCGACTTCTGGCGCTCCAAGAGCGTTCTGAACCGCTTCAACGGCCGGGCGCTCGAGCTGCTCAACGACGTGGGCCTGAGCGAGTTCGCCAATATTCCGGCGGTCGAAATGCCCTATGGACGCAAGCGCGCGCTGGAGATCGCGACCACGCTGGCGCTCGATCCGGAGATGATGCTGCTGGACGAGCCGATGGCCGGCATGGGCCACGAGGACATCGACAAGATCGCCGCGCTGATCAAGCGCATCTCCGCCAAATACACGATCCTGATGGTCGAGCATAATCTCAGCGTCGTCGCCAACCTCTCCGACACCATCACCGTGCTGACGCGCGGGCAGGTGCTGACGGAAGGGCCGTATTCAGAGCTTTCCAAGGACGAGCGCGTCAAGGAAGCCTATCTGGGAGCCGGACATGCCTGAGGTGATGACGGCCACGAAGCCAGGCGCGGCGGCTGCGACCAGCACCATTCTCGACGTCAACAACCTCGAGAGCTGGTACGGCGAATCCCACATTCTCCATGGCATGAACTTCAATGTGAATGCCGGCGAGGTGGTCACCCTGCTCGGGCGCAACGGCGCCGGCAAGACCACGACGCTGAAGTCGATCATGGGGATCATCGGCAAGCGCACCGGCTCGGTTCAGTTCAACGGTCAGCAGCTGATCCGCATGACCTCGGACAGGATCGCGCGGCTCGGCATTGCGCTGTGCCCGGAGGAGCGCGGCATCTTCGCGAGTCTCGACGTGCGCGAGAACCTGCTGCTGCCGCCGGTGGTGCGGCCGGGCGGGCTGACGCTCGATCAGATCTTCGAGCTGTTCCCGAATTTGAAGGAGCGGCTGAAGAGCCAGGGCACCAAGCTGTCCGGCGGCGAGCAGCAGATGCTGGCGATCGCGCGCATCCTGCGCACCGGCGCCAGCTTCCTGATGCTGGACGAGCCGACCGAGGGTCTCGCGCCCGTGATCATCCAGCAGATCGGCCACACCATCGCGCGGCTGAAGAAGGAAGGCTTCACGATTCTCCTCGTCGAGCAGAACTTCCGTTTCGCCTCGACGGTCGCTGACCGCTACTACGTGGTCGAGCACGGCAAGGTCATCGACGGCTTCGCCAATGCCGATCTGTCGGCCAACATGGACAAGCTGCATACTTACCTCGGCGTCTGACCGGCGCCGGCGAAGCCGACCTGGGAGTTTCCTTCCGCGGTTTTCTTACGGTTTTCTTGGCAGTCTTCTCGGCAGTTTCTTGGAAAGTTCTGGAAGTTGGAAATGAAGAGCAAATTCATCGCGTCGCTGCTGCTGGGAACGGCACTCACGCTCGCCGTTGGCAGCGTCGCTTCGGCCGGCGACAAGACCGTCAAGATCGGCGCGCTGTCCGATCAGTCGGGTCTTTATGCCGATCTGGGCGGTCCCGGCTCGACGCTCGCGGCGCAGATGGCGATCGAGGATTCCGGTCTCACCGCGAAGGGCTGGAAGATCGACGTCATCTCCGGCGACCACCAGAACAAGCCGGACATCGGCACCTCGATCGCGCGGCAGTGGTTCGACGTCGACAAGGTCGACGTCATCGTCGACGTGCCGAACTCGGGCGTGGCGCTGGCGGTGAACAACGTCGTCAAGGAAAAGAACGGCGTCTACATCAATTCGGGCGCTGCGACCTCGGATCTCACCAACGCGCAGTGCTCGCCCAATACGGTGCACTGGACCTACGACACCTACATGCTCGCGCACACCACCGGCCAGGCGCTGGTCAAGGCGGGCGGCTCGACCTGGTATTTCCTGACCGCCGACTACGCCTTCGGCGCGGCGCTGGAGCGCGACACCACGGCGGTCGTGACCGCCAATGGCGGCAAGGTGATCGGCAGCGTCAAGCACCCGCTCAACACCTCCGACTTCTCTTCCTTCCTGCTGCAGGCGCAGTCGTCGAACGCCAAGGTCATCGGCCTCGCCAATGCCGGCGGCGACACCACCAATTCGATCAAGCAGGCGGCCGAGTTCGGCATCACGAAGGGCGGCCAGAAGCTCGCGGCGCTGCTGTTGTTCCTGACCGACGTCAAGTCGATCGGGCTCGACATCGCGCAGGGCCTCAACTTCACCGAGACCTTCTACTGGGACATGAACGACCAGACCCGCGCGTTCTCGGACCGCTTTGCCAAACGGATGAAGAACGGCGCGCCGCCGACCATGGTGCAGGCGGGCGTCTATGCCGGCTTGATGCATTACTTCAAGGCGTTGGAGGCTCTCGGCGAGAACCCGCATGACGGCGTCAAGATCGTCGACAAGATGAAATCGATCCCGACCGACGATGCGCTGTTCGGCAAGGGCGAGATCCAGCCGAACGGCCGCACCATCCACACTGCGTATCTGTTCGAGGTCAAGAAGCCCTCGGAGTCCAAGGGCCCGTGGGATCTCTACAAGCTGGTCGGCTCGGTACCGGGCGACCAGGCCTTCACACCGCTCGACAAGAGCGCGTGCGCCTTGTTGAAGAAGTGAACCGCTGCCGTCCCGGCGGCTGATCCCGCCGGAACCGCTGTCTTTAGGAAACGCCGAGAGAAAACAGAAACAAGACGATGCAGGCCCTCTACGCACAGCTCCTGGTCGGACTGATCAACGGCTCGTTCTACGCGCTGCTCAGTCTCGGGCTTGCCGTCATCTTCGGCATGCTCAACATCATCAACTTCGCCCATGGCGCGCTCTACATGATGGGCGCGTTCTGCGCCTATTTTCTGCTCAACCTCGGCGGCATCAATTATTGGTGGGCGCTGCTGCTGGCGCCGATCATCGTCGGCGCCTTCGGCATGATCCTCGAGCGCACCATGCTGCAATGGATTGCCGGGCTCGACCATCTCTACGGACTGCTGCTGACGTTCGGACTGGCGCTGATCATCCAGGGCGTGTTCCAGAACTTCTTCGGCTCGTCCGGCCTGCCTTACGCGATCCCGGATCAGCTCCGTGGCGGCATGAACCTCGGCTTCATGTATCTGCCGGTCTATCGCGGCTGGGTCGTCATCTTCTCCCTGGTCGTCTGCCTGGCGACCTGGTTCCTGATCGAGCGCACCCGGCTCGGCGCCTACCTGCGCGCAGCCACCGAGAACCCGACCTTGGTGCGGGCCTTCGGCATCAACGTCCCGCGCATGATCACGCTGACCTACGGCCTCGGCGTCGGGCTTGCGGCGCTGGCCGGCGTGCTGTCGGCGCCGATCAACCAGGTGCGGCCGCTGATGGGCGAGCACATCATCATCGTGGTGTTCGCGGTGGTTGTGATCGGCGGCATGGGTTCGATCATGGGCTCGATCATCACCGGCTTCCTGCTCGGCGTGATCGAGGGACTGACAAAGTATTTCTACCCCGAGGCTTCCAACACCGTGGTCTTCGTTCTGATGGTCCTGGTGCTGCTGGTGAAGCCGACGGGTCTGACCGGACGGGCGGCCTGACATGACATCCATCACCGACGCGACCCTGCCGATCACCCCGCGCGCGATGCGCGACGAGATGATCGTGTTCGTCATCATGGCAGCGCTGCTGGCGATCGTGCCGTGGACCGGGCTGTACCCGTTCTTCGTCATGCAGGCGCTGTGCTTCGCGCTGCTCGCCTGCGCCTTCAACCTCCTGATCGGCTATGGCGGCCTGTTGTCGTTCGGCCACGCGATGTTCCTGGGAACGGCCGGCTATTGCAGCGCCCACGCGTTGAAAGTGTGGGGGCTGCCGCCCGAGCTCGGCATCCTCACGGGCGTTGCCGGATCGTTCGTCCTGTCGGTGATCACCGGCTACATCTCGATCCGCCGGCAGGGCATCTATTTCGCGATGATCACCCTGGCGCTGTCGCAGCTCTTGTACTTCATCTATCTGCAGGCGCCGTTCACCCATGGCGAGGACGGTATCCAGGGCATTCCGCAGGGGCGGATGTTCGGCATCCTCGACCTGTCCAAGCCGACGGTGCTGTATTACGTCGTGCTGGCCGGCTTCCTCGCCGGCTTCCTGCTGATCTTCCGCACCATCAACTCGCCGTTCGGCGAGGTGCTGAAGTCGATCCGCGAGAACGAGCAGCGGGCGATCTCGCTGGGCTATAAGACCGACCAGTACAAGCTGCTCGCCTTCATCCTGTCGGGGACGCTGGCTGGCCTCGCCGGTGCGCTGAAGGTATTCGTCGCCCAGAATGCCTCGCTGACCGACGTCGAGGTCGGGATGTCCGGCCAGATCGTGCTCATGACCCTGGTCGGCGGGCTCGGCACCGTGTTCGGCCCCGTCGTCGGCGCCTTCGTGATCGTCGGCATGCAGCAATATCTGTCCGGCTTCGGCCAGTGGGTGACGGTGATCCAGGGCGGCATCTTCGTCGCCTGCGTGCTCACCTTCCGCCGCGGCGTGGTCGGAGAAATCGCCCATCTGTTCAAGCGATCCCTCTAAGCTATTGATCTGTAAAGAGATCGTCGAAGGGCAGAAAGCGGTGGATGAACCGGCCACCGCTTCTGCTGGTGCGCGATCCGGAGTATGACAGTTCTGTGACGGGCCGGCCCTGGCCCGTTTCGGAATGGATGGATCTCGTCCCATGCTGCACTGGTTTCGCGCCGTTCTCCCGCGGGAGGAGCGGTTTTTCGATTTGTTCGCCCGCCACAACAAGGTGGTGATCCAAGGCGCGCATGCGCTGCAGGACATGCTTAAGGGCGGCGACGACATCCTCAGGCACTGCCAGCGCGTCAGCCAGCTCGAGAACGAGGCCGACAACATCACGCGGGAGGTGCTGACCGCGGTCCGCCGCACCTTCATCACCCCGTTCGACCGCGGCGACATCAAGAACCTGATCACCTCGATGGACGACGCCATCGACCAGATGCAGCAGACCGCCAAGGCCGTGGTGCTGTTCGAGGTCAAGGAGTTCGAGCCGACCATGCGCGAGATGGGCACCTTGCTGGTCGATTGCGCCAATCTGATCGGGAAGGCGCTGCCGCTGCTGCAGGCGATCGGCCAGAACGTGCCGATGATCACCGCGATCACCGAGGAGATGACCAAGCTCGAGGGCCGGGTCGACGACCTCCACGACATCGGGCTGAAGGAGCTATTCCTCAAGCACCGCAACGCCAACACGATGGACTTCATCGTCGGCGCCGAGATCTACGACCATCTGGAGAAGGTCGCCGACCGCTTCGACGACGTCGCCAACGAGATCAATTCGATCATGATCGAACAGGTCTAGGGTAGGGCCGCGCCGTGGACGCTCAACTCGGCCTTCCGATTCTGGTTGGCCTCATCGCCGTCGCACTCGCCTTCGATTTCCTGAACGGCCTGCACGACGCCGCCAACTCGATCGCGACCATCGTCTCGACCCGCGTGCTCCGGCCGCAATATGCGGTGTTCTGGGCCGCGTTCTTCAATTTCGTGGCGTTCAGCGTGTTCGGACTGCATGTCGCGCAGACCATCGGCACCGGGATCATCGATCCCGCGATCGTCGACGCCCACGTGATCTTCGCGGCCCTGGTCGGCGCGATCGTCTGGAACCTGGTCACCTGGGCGGCCGGCATTCCGTCGTCGAGCTCGCACGCGCTGATCGGCGGCCTGGTCGGGGCAGGGGTCGCCAAGGCCGGCATCTCGGCCACCGTGTGGAGCGGCCTGTCCAAGACCGTGCTCGCGATCGTGCTGTCGCCGCTGGTCGGGCTGGTGCTGGCGATGATCCTGGTTGCGATCGTGTCCTGGGCCTCGGTGCGCTCGACGCCGTTTGCCGTGGACCGGGCCTTCCGCATCCTGCAATTCGCTTCGGCCTCGCTGTATTCGCTCGGCCACGGCGGCAACGACGCGCAGAAGACGATGGGCATCATCGCGGTGCTGCTGTACTCGCAGGGCCATCTCGGCGAGCAGTTCACGGTGCCGTTCTGGGTGGTGCTGTCGTGCCAGGCCGCGATGGCGCTGGGCACGCTGATGGGCGGCTGGCGCATCGTCCGGACCATGGGCCTGCGCATCACCAAGCTGAATCCGATGCAGGGCTTCTGCGCCGAGACCGGCGGCGCCATCACGCTGTTCCTGGCGACGTTCCTCGGCGTGCCCGTCTCGACCACCCACACCATCACCGGTGCCATCGTCGGCGTCGGCGCCGCCCGCCGCGCCTCGGCGGTGCGCTGGAACGTCGCCGGATCGATCGTCTATGCCTGGATCTTCACGATTCCGGCCTCGGCCATCGTAGCGGCACTGAGCTTCTGGCTGGTGTCGGTGCTCAGGCACTAAAGACGGCGAGACCGTCCTGAGACGTTGGGGCCTCATGGTTCGAGACGCGCCGCAAGCGCGGCGCTCCTCACCATGAGGGTTTGGGGCTGGATCTGGTCCGCAAAACGGACTCCGCTACAGATTCAGACCTCGTCCTGAGGAGCGCGCCGCTTGGCGCGCGTCTTGAAGGACGGCCGTGGGCGGGATGCGGGGTCCGGGCGGGCCACGGTCAGGCCGGTTAACTCCCCGGTTGGAGTTGCGGTGCAAAACGCCTATATGGAGGGCGCGCGGCGGCCGTGATCCCGCGCCTTTTCATCACATAGCGCTCTCTCTGGCCTCAAAACGACGTCCGCCGCCTCATGTCCGATTCCGCCGTCACCACTGAACAGCCGTCCCGCTCCGCGCTCTCCGATGAGGTCGCGCGCCGGCGCACCTTCGCCATCATCTCGCATCCGGACGCCGGCAAGACCACGCTGACCGAGAAGCTCTTGCTGTTCGGCGGCGCCATCAACCTCGCCGGCCAGGTCAAGGCCAAGGGCGAGCGCCGCAACACCCGCTCAGACTGGATGAAGATCGAGCGCGAGCGTGGCATCTCGGTCGTCACGTCGGTGATGACCTTCGAGTTCGAGGGCCTCGTCTTCAACCTGCTGGACACGCCGGGCCATGAGGACTTCAGCGAGGACACCTATCGCACGCTGACCGCAGTCGACTCCGCCGTCATGGTGATCGACGCCGCCAAGGGCATCGAGGCGCGCACGCGCAAGCTGTTCGAGGTCTGCCGCCTGCGCGACATCCCGATCATCACCTTCATCAACAAGATGGACCGCGAGAGCCGCGACACCTTCGACCTGCTGGACGAGATCGAGAAGACGCTGGCGCTCGACACCACACCGATGACCTGGCCGGTCGGCCGCGGCCGCGACTTCATCGGCACCTATGACGTCAGAGACGGCGGCGTGCGCCTGCTCGAAGGCGGTGGCGCCAAGACCGGCGCGGCGCAGCAGATCGCGATCTCCGAGCTCGGCAAGCTCAACGCCAATCTCGACATGGGCCAGATCACCGACGAGCTTGAGCTGGTCAAGGAAGCCTGCAAGCCGTTCGACCTGGAGGCGTTCCGCGAGGGCCATCTGACGCCGGTCTATTTCGGCAGCGCGCTGCGCAATTTCGGCGTCGGCGATCTCCTGGAAGGTCTCGGCCGCTACGCGCCGTCGCCGCGCGCGCAGGAGTCCAACCTGCGCAAGGTCGACGCCGCCGAGCCGCGCATGAGCGCCTTCGTCTTCAAGATCCAGGCGAACATGGACCCGAACCATCGCGACCGCATTGCGTTCGCGCGGCTGTGCTCGGGCAAGCTCAACCGCGGCATGAAGGCCAAGCTGGTGCGCACCGGCAAGACCATGCCGCTGTCGAGCCCGCAATTCTTTTTCGCGCAGGACCGCTCGGTCGCGGACGAGGCCTTCGCCGGCGACGTCGTCGGCATTCCCAACCACGGTAGCCTGCGCATCGGCGACACGCTGACCGAGGGCGAAGACCTGACCTTCGTCGGCGTGCCGAGCTTCGCCCCGGAAATCGTTCGCCGCGTCCGTCTCACCGATGCGATGAAAGCCAAGAAGCTGAAGGAAGCCTTGCAGCAGATGTCGGAGGAGGGCGTCGTGCAGGTGTTCCGTCCGCGCGATGGCGCGCCGGCGCTGGTCGGCGTGGTCGGACCGCTGCAGCTCGACGTGCTCAAGGCGCGGCTCGATGCGGAATATTCACTGCCGGTCGAGTTCGAGATCTCCGAGTTCTCGCTGGCGCGCTGGATCTCCTGCGACGACAAGAAGAAGCTCGAGGCGTTCATCGCCGCCAACAATTCCGGCGTCGCCGACGACGTCGATGGCGACCCCGTGTTCCTGGCCAAGAACGAGTTCTATCTCGGCTACACCAAGGAGCGCGCGGAGGGCATCGTGTTCTCCAACGTCAAGGACGTGAAGAAGAAGGCGTGAGGCTGGCTCCGTTGTCAGCCGTCATTCCGGGGCATCGCGCAGCGATGAGCCCGGAATCCGTCTTGCCTCTGGTTCTGTCGCCCGATGGATTCCGGGCTCGCCCTGCGGGCGCCCCGGAATGACGTGGGGAGAGAGTTCCCTGCAAAACTCGGGGCTGCTCACAGCTCGATGATGCCGCGCCTTGCCGCGTGCGCCACCGCATCCGTTCGCCCGGTGGCGTCGAGCTTGTCGAGCAGCGAGCCGACGTGGAATTTCGCGGTGTGCACGGAGATGCCGAGGCTGCGGGCGATCTCCTTGTTGGAGCAGCCCTCGGCCATCAGCGCCAGCACGTCGCGCTCGCGCGCGGTGAGCTGAAAATCATCGATCGCCAGGCCGTCGATCCTGTCGTCGCCGCTGTGCGTCTCATCACTGCCATGCAATGGCGCGATGGCGACGTCGGCGCTCTCGCCGGGGGCGACCAGCGTCAGGCCCGTGACATCGCCGAGCAGCGCCGCCAGCCGGTCGGCGAGCTCGGCATCGTCGACCGCGATTGCGATCCTGATCGGCCCGCGCGCCTCCTCGCTCACGCCGGCCTCTCGCCGATGGTCAGGGCGAACTGCACCGGCTCGCCGGCACGCAGCGCTGCGACCTCGACGACGGCGCCGACGCTGTCCGGACCGAGTTCGCGCATCATCGCGCGCATGCCCCTGAACGGCTCCTTGTTGAGAGCGGTGATGACGTCACCCTGGCGCAGGCCGGCGGCAGCGGCCGGGCCGCTCTTGTCGAGGCTCATGATCATCGCACCGAGTCCGTCGTCGAGCCGGACCGGCTGCAGGCCGGCGCCGAGATAGCCGCGCGCGATGCGACCATGCGTCTCGAGCTTGCCCGCGACCCGTTCGATCGTGGCCGCGGGAATGACGAGCGTGCGGCGCGGGCCGCGCACGGCCATTCCGATCGCGTGGCCTGCAGCGTCGAGCGCGAGGCCGCCTTCGGAGCTGTGGCGCAGCCGGGTGTCGAGCTCGATCCGCGCATCGATGTCGCCGCCGCGCAGGCTGCGCCACGGGCCGGCGGATTTCGAGACCATGGCGAGCGCTGCGACCGGCGCGCCCTGGTCGGCGGCGGCGATGACCGCGAGCGAGCCGAGCGCGGGCACCTCGCCGGAGAGTTTGACTGGCGCCGCCGCGCCGCCATCGAAGCGGAGCAGGGCGATGTCGGTGGTGTGATCGCGGCCTGCCATCCCGGCGGGACGTGTGGTGCCGTCGGCGAAGACGATAGTGACGTCGCCTTCATCGGCCAGCGCCTCATCGGCGGTGACGATGAGGCCTGATTTCCAGACGAAGCCGGAGGCGCGCAAGCGGTGCGAGTGGACCGAGACCAGAGACGGTGCGACCGCGGCGACGGTCGTCGAAAGCGCTGATGAGAGCGAGGAGAGGGTGGACAGATCGGACATCGCGGGCTCCATGGGTTGATCCCAATGTGGAGCGTCGGTCGGCGTTTCGGAACTCCCCGGATGGGCAGGCTATGAGTTGAACTCAGAGCGTCTTCCGCGACTTCGGCAGCGGAAACGCGAGATCGCCGTGTTTCGACGTCTTCAGCCCCAGCCCGACCAGCGCCTCGGCGAAGCGCACGGCGGCGGCGACGCCGTCGATCACGGGAATGCCGAGCTCGGTCGAGAGATCGCGCGCCAGATCGGCCATGCCGGCGCAGCCGAGCACGATGGCGCCGATCCCGTCCTCGCGCAGCGCCGCCCGGCATTCGCCGAGCAGCGTGCCGCGCACATTGGCCTCGGGCTTGTCGAGATCGAGCACGGCGACGTCGACCGCGCGCACCTTGCGGCAATGCTGCTCCATGCCGTAGTTGCGCACGAGGTGCTCCGCGATCACCTTGGTGCGCGACAGCGTGGTCACGATGCTGAAATGGGTGGCGACGAAGCTCGCCGCATGCATCGCGGCTTCCGCGATTCCGAGCACCGGCACGCCCGACAATTCGCGCGCGGCGAGCAGGCCGGGATCGCCGAAGCAGGCGATCACATGGGCGTGGCAGCCCTCGGCGTCGCCGGCTTCGATCTCCTTGAGCATGCCGACCGCGGCAATCGCCTCGTCGTAGTGCCCCTCGATCGAGGCGGCGCCGAACCGCGCGGTGCGGCCGACGATCCGCGTCGACGGGCTTGCGCTGGCCTGGGCCGCCTTGGCGATCAATTCGGTCATCGTCACCGTCATGTTCGGGTTGATGACGTTGATCACGGTCTCGCTGTGGCTCATCGTCGCGTCCGTCCGTTGTCGCATCCTGCCGTGTTCTAGCCGAGTTCCGCAGGCACGGTCGAGGGCCGTTCGCGACGCGGGAACGCGCAGACGTGAACGGGATTGAGCTTGCGAATTCTGCGATCGGATCCAGCTTGGAGTCCATTCCAGCCCGAGAGTCCCATGCTCCGTGTCGTCGTGCTCGTCCTGTTGATGGTGGCCGCTCCGGCCACCGCCGACGCGCGCCGCCAGCAGATCAATCCGGTGCCGTTCGCGCACACACCGTGCAGCGTGCTCGACGAGGGACCATGCACGCCGTCGTTCTGCAGCGTCTACGGGCCGTGGCCGTGCATTCCCGAGATGAACTATCCCTATGGCCAGAACCTGCAACTGACCATCGAGAGCCGGCCCGCCAAGGATCAGGAAGCCAAATATCAGAAGCCGGATCACGATCTCGACACGATCGGCGATCTGTTCGCAGCGCTGCGTGCATGCTGGACGCCGCCGCCGGAGGACAACGCCCGCGCCGGGATGCAGATGACGGTGCGCTTCAGCTTCAAGCGGACCGGCGAGATGATCGCGCCGCCGCGCGTGACCTTCGCAACATCAGGCGCCCCGGCCGACACGCGTGCGACCTATCTGAAGACGATCAATGCCTCGCTCGACGGCTGCCTGCCGCTGAAGTTCACAAAAGGGCTGGGCGGCGCGCTCGCCGGCCGGCCGATCGCGATCCGCTATGTCGAGAATCGTGATCTGAAGAACACGTCGGAGCGGTGATGGCTTCGCCCGCTGGGCACGACCTCTCGACCGCCCCGTGTCTCGCGCCCATCGTCATTCCGGGGCGACGCGTTAGCGTCGAACCCGGAATTTCGCGATTGCCTGCAAGAACGCAAGCCAATCTCGAGATTCCGGGTTCGGCTCTTCGAGCCGCCCCGGAATGACGGCTGAGGCGCTTGGCGCCTCACCTCGAAAATGCAGGCCACGTTGCGAGGCCGCCCCCGGAAATGATACCGGTGCCCACGCACAGGTCGCGTGCAAGCGAAGGGGGATGCCGTGGGACTTCTGGTGATGGTGGTGGGGCTGGTGCTGTTTCTCGGCGCCCATGTGTTCACGACCCGGCGCGAGGCGCGCGCGCAGGTCATCGCGCGGCTGGGCGAGGGCACGTACAAGCTGGTCTACACGGTCGTGGCCCTTGCCGGCCTCGTCCTGATCGTGTGGGGCTTTGCCGATTACCGCAGCGGCGGCTGGATCCAGGTCTGGACGCCGCCGAAGGCGCTCAAGCACATCAATCTCGCGCTGATGCTGCCGGCCGTCATCATGGTGGTCGCCGCCTACATCCGCGGCCGCATCTACACCGTGCTGAAGCACCCCATGCTGGCGGGCGTGAAGCTGTGGGCGTTCGGGCATCTGCTCGCCAATGGCGACCTCGGCGGCATCATCCTGTTCGGCTCGATCCTGGCCTGGGCGGTGTTCGACCGCATTTCGCTGAAGCGGCGCGCTGACGCCGGCGGCCCACCGATCCCGGTCGGCGGCGTCGGCAACGACGTGATCGCGGTGGTGGTCGGCATCGTCGTCTATCTGGCGCTGGCCTTCGCGTTCCATCCCGTCGTGCTCGGCATTCCGGTCATTGGGGGGTAGCGATGTCGGTGCAGTCGACGGTCCGCCGAAAGACGGCTCCCGAGATCCGCGCCCGCAAGGGCGGCGAGCCGATCGTGATGCTGACGTCCTACCACGCCCATACCGCGGCGCTGGTCGATCGCCATTGCGATGTGATCCTGGTCGGCGATTCCCTTGGGAACGTGATGCACGGTTTCGAGACCACCGTGCCGGTGACCCTGGAGATGATGATCCTGCAGGGCCGCGCCGTGATGCGTGGTTCGCGCCAGGCGCTGGTGGTGGTCGACATGCCGTTCGGCTGCTACGAGGCGTCGAAGGAGCAGGCGTTTCATGCGGCGGTGCGGATCCTGAAGGAGACGCAATGCGGCGCGGTCAAGCTCGAGGGCGGGGTGCGGATGGCCGAGACGGTGGCCTTCCTCAGCGAGCGCGGCATTCCGGTGATGGGCCATGTCGGCCTGACGCCGCAATCGATCAACACGCTCGGCTCGTTCCGCGCGCAGGGCCGCGACGAGGCGGATTGGGCCGCGATCGAGAGCGACGCTGCGGCGATCGCGCAGGCTGGCGCGTTCTCGGTTGTGATCGAGGCCGTGGCCGAGCCGCTGGCGCGCAAGATCAACCAGCAGATCGCGATCCCCACCATCGGCATCGGCGCCAGCGCCGCCTGCGACGGCCAGGTGCTGGTGCTGGAGGACATGCTCGGCCTGTCGCCACGCGCGCCGAAATTCGTCCGCCGCTACGGCAATCTCGGTCCGGCGATCGACGAGGCGGTCGAGCGCTACGCGGCCGACGTGCGTAGCCGTGTGTTTCCGGCGGCGGAACATGTCTACGGCATGAAGTCCAAGACCTGACGGGCGCCTCTCGCTTGGTCGTCGCGTTGCAGCCGTGATGCGCGCGGCGGCACTGCGCTATCTCCGGCGCTGCCGGAGATAGCCAAGCGCATCGCCCGATGGTTATGCTTGGCTGGTCCGCATCGCGGCAAACAACGACAAAAAAGCCAAGCTCGGGGAAATGCCATGGACTGGTCGACCTATGTGACGCCGCCGATGCGGCGCGAAGCCCGTTTTGGCGATCGCGTGGTGCCGCTGTTCACGGAGCGGCCGGCGAACATCTGGGCCATGGTCGAGGAGGCCGCGGCGCGCAACGGCGACGGCGAGGCGCTGGTCTGCGGGGCCGTGCGGCTGTCATGGCGCGAGGTCGCCGAGGCCGCCGCGCGGATCGCCGGCGGGCTGCAGGCGAGGGGCCTGCGCCAGGGCGATCGGCTGGCGCTGCTGCTCGGCAACCGCATCGAGTTCGTGCTCACGCTGTTCGCTGCCGCCAAGCTCGGGCTGATCACGGTGCTGCTGTCGACGCGGCAGCAGACCCCGGAAATCGCCTATGTGCTGAAGGATTGCGGCGCCAAGCTGCTGCTGCACGAGGCGGCACTGGCGGACCGGTTGCCGGCTGCTGCAGAGACGCCGGAGCTGGCGGGGCGCATTGCCGTCGATGATCGTCCAGCGCGATCGGATTTTGCAGCGCTGGCCGATCATGCCGCGCACGAGGCTCGGGTCGAGGTGGCGGAAGAGGACACCGCGATGATCCTCTACACCTCCGGAACCACCGGTCGGCCGAAAGGCGCGATGCTCGCCCATTGCAACATCATCCACTCCTCGATGATCTACGAGGCCTGCCTGGGGCTGACGCCAGCCGACCGCTCGATCGCCGCGGTGCCGCTCGGCCATGTCACCGGCGTCGTCGCCAACATCACCAGCATGGCGCGCTGCGCCGGCACCTTGATCATCATGCCGGAGTTCAAGGCCGGCGAGTATCTGAAGCTCGCCGCGCGCGAGCGCGTGACCTACACGGTCATGGTCCCGGCGATGTACAATCTCTGCCTGCTGCAGCGCGACTTCGACAGCCACGATCTCTCGTCGTGGCGGATCGGCGGCTTCGGCGGCGCGCCGATGCCGGTCGCGACCATCGAGCGGCTGGCCGCCAAGATCCCGGGTCTGCGGCTGGTCAATGCCTATGGCTCGACCGAGACCACCTCGCCGGCAACGTTGATGCCCTCGGATCTGACCGCGCGCCATATCGACAGCGTCGGGCTGCCGTGTCCAGGGGCCAGCATCCTGGTCATGGACGGGGAGGGGCGGGAACTGCCGCGCGGCGAGATCGGGGAGATCTGGATCGGCGGCGGCCAGGTCATCAGGGGCTACTGGAACAATCCCAAGGCCACGGCCGAGAGCTTCACCGCCGGCTATTGGCATTCCGGCGATCTCGGCTCCGTCGACGCCGACAATTTCGTCCGGGTGTTCGACCGGCAGAAGGACATGATCAACCGCGGCGGTCTGAAGATCTACTCGGCCGAGGTCGAATCGGTGCTGGCGAGCCATCCGGCGGTGGTCGAGAGCGCGATCGTCGCCCGGCCATGTCCCGTGCTCGGCGAGCGCGTGCACGCGGTGGTCGTGACCCGCGAGCCGATCAGCGCCGAGGCGCTGCGCAGCTGGTGTGCCGAGCGGGTCTCGGATTACAAGGTTCCGGAAACCCTGACCGTGACCGCGGACCCCCTGCCGCGCAACGCCAACGGCAAGGTGATGAAACGGCAGTTGCGCGAAGCCTTGACGGCGTGATAGCCGCGTTCGGACCCTGTGGCAGAACCGGGGAGTAACGCCTTGATTCGGCTGGACTCGCCTTGCCACCGCCATGCCGATGCGGTATCGGCGCCGGCGCGTGGGCAACGGGCCGCTCGCGCGGCCCTTCGAAGCCATGCGCGCGCGTTCGCAGCGAACCTGACTGGATGTCCTTAGGTGTCTGATTTTATTGATGAAGTAGACGAGGAGGTCCGCCGGGAACAGCTCAAGAAGCTGTGGGACCGCTACTCGATCTTGATCATCGCCCTGGCCGTGCTGATCATCGCCGGCGTTGGCGGCTGGCGCGGCTACCAATACCTGGAAGGCCAGAAGGCGGCCGAGGCGGGCTCGGCCTTCAACAAGGCCCTCGAGCTCTCCGAGCAGAACAAGCATGCCGAGGCGGAAAAGGCCTTTGCGGATGTCGCGGCCACGGCCCCATCGGGATACCGCACGCTGGCCCGCTTCCATCAGGCCGCAGAGGCCGCCATGCGCGACAAGGCGGCGGCCGTGAAGCTCTATGACGAGCTTGCTGCCGACCGCAGCATCGGGGCCGAGCAGCAGTCGATGGCGCGGCTGCGCGCGGCAGGCCTGCTGGCCGATACGGCACCTTACGCGGACCTCAAGCAGCGCCTCGAAGGCGAAACGGCGCCTGGTGCGCCGTTCCGCCACGCGGCCCGCGAATTGCTGGCGCTGTCGGCGTGGAAGGCCAATGATGCCGCCGCGACCCGTCAATGGCTCGACATGATTGCGCTGGATGGTGAAACCCCGCCGGGCCTGCGCTCGCGCGCCGAAGCGCTGCAGGCGCTGTTGCCTGCAGTCGCCAAGAGCTGATCGCGAACCTCGCGACGGCGAACCGAGTTGATTGGAACGACGATCATGCGCCGCCCCCAACGTGTCATTGCCCTCACGGTCCTCGTTGCGCTTTCCGGCGTGCTGGGCGGCTGCGCGAGCGGGGGAAGCTTCGACCCCTCGGACATGCTCGACTTCCTGGACACCAAGAAGAAGCTGCCGGGTGACCGCAAGCCGGTGTTCCCGGAGGGCGTGCCCGGCCTCGAGCAGGGCGTGCCGAAGGAGCTCTACAAGGGCGCGCAGCAGCAGCCGGTGGCTGATCCGGGCGCCCAGGAGGCGATGCCGGCACCCCCGGTCGAGGAGCCCAAGGGGAAAAAGGGCGCCAAGGGCCGCCAGCAGGCCGCCGTGAGCAACCCGACCACGGCCGATCCGCAGGATGGCGAGGCCGCCGCGGTCGAGGAGGGTGCCGCCGCCGTTCCGCCGGCGCCGAAGCCGAAGAAGATCGTGCGCCGCCGCACCACCGCACCGCCGGCGGATGACACGGCCGCGGCGCAGCCGCCGGCCGCCCAGCGCTCCGGCGGCGGCTTCCCGGCGCCGATGCCGAGCGGCTCCTTCAGCCGTTAATCTCAGTCGCGAATCGGCCGATCGCCCGTTCGGTTTTGCGGCCGAATGCGCTAAAGCTGCGCGCTCACGCGCACGGATCATCATGCCCTTCACCATCGCCATCATCGGCCGGCCCAATGTCGGCAAGTCGACCCTGTTCAACCGTCTGGTCGGGCAGAAGCTGGCGCTCGTCGACGACATGCCGGGCGTCACGCGCGACCGCCGCGAGGGCGAGGCCAAGCTCTTCGATCTCCATTTCACGATCATCGACACCGCCGGCCTCGACGAGGGGCCGAAGGGCTCGCTGACCGCGCGCATGCAGGAGCAGACGGAAACCGCGATCGCGCTCGCCGACGCGCTGTTCTTCGTGATCGATGCCCGCATCGGCTTGACGCCCGCCGACCGCGCCTTCGCGGATTTCGCCCGCCGCGCCGACAAGCCGGTGCTGCTGCTCGCCAACAAGAGCGAGGGCAAGCATGGTGAACTCGGCGCGATGGAATCCTACGCGCTCGGCCTCGGCGATCCGATCCAGATCTCCGCCGAGCACGGCGAAGGCATGGGCGAGCTCTATGACGCCGTCAGCAAGCTGGTGCCGCCCACGGAAGACGAGGACGACGAGCGTGAGGAGACGGACGAGGAGCGCGCCGCACGTCCGATCCGCGTCGCCATCGTCGGCCGTCCCAATGCCGGCAAGTCGACGCTGATCAACCATCTGCTCGGCGAGGAGCGGCTGCTGACCAGCCCCGAGGCCGGCACGACGCGCGATTCGATCGCGGTCGAAATCGAGTGGAAGGGCCGCGGCTTCCGTATCTTCGACACCGCAGGCCTGCGCCGGCGCTCGCGCATCGAGGAGAAGCTCGAGAAGCTGTCGGTGGCGGACGCGCTGCGGGCGGTGCGCTTCGCCGAGGTGGTCGTGCTGATGATGGATGCGCAGAACCGCTTCGAGGAGCAGGATCTGCGCATCGCCGACCTGATCGAGCGCGAGGGTCGCGCGCTCGTCATCGCGGTCAACAAATGGGACCTGATGGAGGCCAAGCCGGGCCAGATCTCGATGCTGCGCCGCGACGCCGACCATTGGCTGCCGCAGGTCGCCGGCGCGCCGATCGTGGCGGTGTCGGGCCTGATGGGCGAGGGCATCGACCGGCTGATGCAGGCGATCGTCGAGGCCTACGCGGTCTGGAACCGGCGCGTGCCGACCGCGGCGCTGAACCGCTGGTTCGAGGGGGCGATCGCCGACAATCCGCCGCCGGCGGTGTCGGGCCGCCGGCTCAAGCTGAACTACATCACCCAGACCAAGGCGCGGCCGCCGAGCTTCGTGCTGTTCTGCTCGCGCGCCGACGCGATCCCGCAATCCTACTTGCGCTATCTCACCAACTCGATGCGCGAGACCTTCGAGCTGCCGGGCACGCCGGTGCGCATCACCCTGCGCGAGAAGGCCAACCCGTTCGCGCACAAGCGCAAGCGGCCGAACTGATCGGTCGCGGTAGCGGAAGCGGTCCGGCCATGGAAGCAAGCCCGCCGAGCGTCGCGACCGAAAATGCGCCGCCCCCACGTCGCGGCGCGGTCGCCTTCATCTTCGTCACCATCCTGCTCGACATGCTCGCGCTCGGGCTGATCATGCCGATCCTGCCGAAGCTGATCGAGAGCTTCGTCGGCAACGACACCGCGCAGGCGGCACGCATCTTCGGGCTGTTTGGCACCGCGTGGGCGCTGATGCAGTTCGTGTTTTCGCCGGTGCTCGGCAGCCTGTCCGACCGCTTCGGCCGGCGGCCGGTGATCCTGCTGTCGAACTTTGGCCTCGCCGCCGACTATGTGCTGATGGCGCTGGCGCCGTCGCTCGCCTGGCTGTTCGTCGGGCGGCTGATCTCCGGCGTCACCTCGGCCAGCATCTCCACTGCCTTCGCCTATATCGCCGACCTGACGCCGCCGGACCGCCGCGCCGCGATCTTCGGCCGCATCGGCGCGGCGTTCGGCGCGGGCTTCGTGCTCGGGCCTGCCACCGGCGGGCTGTTGGGCGACATCGATCCGCGGCTGCCGTTCTGGGCGGCCGCGGGGCTCAGCTTCGCCAACGCGCTCTACGGCTTCCTGGTGCTGCCGGAGTCGCTGAGGCCGGAGCGGCGCAGTCCATTCCGGTGGCGAACGGCCAATCCGCTCGGGGCGCTGCGGCTGCTGGCATCGGACCGCATCCTGGCCGGACTGTCGACCGTGAACTTCATCACCCAGCTCGCCCATGTCGTGCTGCCGTCGACCTTCGTACTGTACGCGACCTATCGCTACGGCTGGGACACGCGCACCGTCGGCCTCACATTGGCGATGGTCGGCGTCTGCGCGATGATCGTGCAGGGCGGCGCGGTCGGGCTGATCGTGCGCGTGTTCGGCGAGCGCGGCGCGCTGATGCTGGGGCTATCCGCGGGGCTGGTCGGCTTCTTCATTTTCGGCGTGGCGCCGACCGGACCGCTGAGCTGGCTGGGCATTCCCGTGATGGCGCTGTGGGGCGTCTCGGGCGCGGCGCTGCAGGCGCTGATGACCCGGCTGGTGGCGCCGGACAAGCAGGGCCAGCTCCAGGGCGCGACATCGAGCGTGCAGAGCGTGGCCCAGCTCACGGGGCCGTTCCTGTTCACGCTGAGCTTCGCCTATTTCATCGGGGCCACCGCGCCCGTGCATCTGCCCGGCGCGCCGTTCCTGCTGGCCTCGGGGCTGATGATCGTCGCGATCGTGATCGCGCTGCGGACGCTCGCGAAAGCGAAGGCCGCCTCCTGACATCATCCCGATGCGCGCGACGGCGCATCGGAAATGGGCGTGAGTCCGGACTGATGCTGGCGCGCCAGCCCGGACCGATGCGGGACGATTACTTCTTCACCAGCGGGCACTCGCTGGCCTCGAGCGGCTTGGCGGCGTCCTCGGCCGGGATCGTCGCGATCAGCTTGTAGTAGTCCCACGGATATTTGGACTCTTCCGGCTTCTTGACCTCGAACAGATAGGCCGGGATCAGGCGGCGTCCGTCGGCGCGCAGCGGGCCCTTGCCGAACAGCGGATCGTCGGTCGGGATCTCCTTCATCTTGGCCACGACCTTGGCGCCGTCATGCGGATTGCCGCCCATCGCGTCCAGCGCCTTGAGGTAATGCAGCGTGCCGGCATAGACGCCGGCGACCGTCATCGACGGCATAGTGCCCTTTGGCGACACCTTCTGGAAACGCTTGGACCATTCGCGGGTCTTGTCGTTGAGATCCCAGTAGAACGACTCGGTGAAGGTCAGGCCCTGCGCCACCTTCAGGCCCAGCGCATGCACGTCGTTGACGAACAGCAGCAGCGCGGCGAGCTTCTGGCCACCCTGGACGATGCCGAATTCGGCGGCCTGCTTGATCGCGTTGGTGGTGTCGCCGCCGGCATTGGCAAGGCCGATGACCTTGGCCTTGGACGACTGCGCCTGCAGCAGGAAGGAGGAGAAGTCGGCGGTGTTGAGCGGGTGCTTGACGGAGCCGAGCACCTTGCCGCCATTGGCGGTGACGACCGCCGAGGTGTCGCGCTCCAGCGCATGGCCGAACGCGTAGTCGGCGGTGAGGAAGAACCAGCTGTCGCCGCCGGCCTTGGTCAGCGCCTTGCCGGTGCCGTTCGCCAGCATGTAGGTGTCGTAGGTGTAGGAGATGGTGTTGGCGTTGCAGGCCTTGCCGGTGAGGTCGGCGCTCGCGCCGCCGGAATTGATCAGGACCGAGTTCTTCTCCTTGACCAGATTGGAGATGGCCAGAGCAACGCCGGAATTCGGCGTGTCCATGATCACGTCGACCTTCTGGGTGTCGATCCACTGCCGGCCGATATTGACGCCGATGTCGGGCTTGTTCTGGTGGTCGCCGCTGATGACCTCGATGGTCCAGCCCTTGGCCTTCATGCCGGAATCTTCGACCGCCATGTTGACGGCTGCGACCGAGTTCGGTCCGCCGATGTCGGCATAGAGGCTGGACATGTCGTTGAGCACGCCGATCTTGACGACCTTGTCGTCGGCGAAGGCGGAGCCGGCAAAGCTGAGCGTGGTGGCGGCAAGCAGCGCGGCCATCCGCCGCGCCTGAGACGTCGTCATCAAAGTCCTCCCTGGTGTCGTGTCACGGCGGGGCTTCTTGGGCGCCCCTTGCCGTCTGTCTCCCTGGATAGCCGGTCTTGTGAGTTGCGGCAATGTGCCAAAAGGCGCGAGGCGCGCCCAAGGTTTGTGCGTTTCGCTTGAGCGTTAACGCTGGGCGTACAGGCCCTGCAAGAATACCGTTGCTCATCATGAGGCCCGTGACCGACGCCTTCCACGATCAGGTCATGCTCGGCTGAGCACGGCGCGGTAGCTCATGAGGGCTCGACGATGGGCGTCGAGCCGCGGGCCTTTCTGGTCTTGTCGCCGACCGGCGAGGGGGCTGCGGGCGGCCGCAGGAAGCGCGTCAGCATGATGCGCAGATGTGCGGTGCTCTTCTTGATGTCGACGTTCGGATTCCGGATCGGCAGCGCGCGTGCGCCGTCGACGATCGCGAACAGAATATTGGCGGTCGATTCGGGATCAAGGCGGGGATCGACGTCGCCGCGCCGCTGCGCCTTGATGAGAAAATCGACCAGCAGCGCCCGCATCGCGCGCGCATGGGCGTGGACGATGGCGGCAAAATCGGCATTGCGGCAGGCCTCGGCCAACGCCTCGGCGCTGAGGACCTGGGCCTGCGGCTGATGAATGCTGGTGCTCTCGAGCTCCTGCACCAGGGCGTCGATCACGTCGGGTGAGGCCAGGATCGCCTGGAGGCGCGCTGCGGCGTGGCTCAGGTTCTGGTCGACCAGCGCCTGGATCATCGCCTCCTTGCTGGGGAAGTAGTGGTAGAGGTGGCCTGGGCTGATCTTGGCGGCGGCGCAGATGTCGGTGGTGCTGGCGCCGTGAAAACCGTTCCGGACGAAGCACGACAACGCCGCCTGGAGAATCTCCCGGCGCTTCTGCTCGTGCTTGACCGGATCGACCTTTCTCATCACGCGTCTCTCATCACACGTCCTGTCGGGCCAACTCTCGCCACATTCGCGGTCTCCGCCAACTGCTTGTAATATAAAATAATATTTCGCGCCGCTCTAATCTAGAGAATTTGATCTAGTTTAGTTGGACAAGCGTTTCGGCTTGTGAGACTTAATTAGAGTGAGCTATCTATCAATGGGTCTCGCCGGTAAGATGCGCCTCGCCCCGCTGAAGTCGACGGCCCTGATTTCCCTGGCGCTGGCAACGGCCGGCTGCGCCACCGCTCCGCTGGAGCGGGCCGGCTCGCTCAAGAATTACGATCGTCTCGCCGACGCCAATGGCTTGGTGACGCGCGCGCAGATCAAGGCGAACAAGAAGGAGCTGCTCGAGGCCAGGACGATCCGGATCGAGCCGACCGCGTTTCCGCCGCGTCCCGACATCGCCTTCGACGAGAACGAGCGCAAGCTGGTCGCCAACGCCATCAGCCGGGAAATGTGCCTGCGGCTCAGCGAGCGCTTCCGCATCGTTGCGCTCGGCGAGGAGGCGGATCTGACGATCAAGGCGACCGTCACTCACGCCACGGCGACCAACGCGACCGCCTCGGCCGCCTCGCAGGCGGCGTCGATCGCCAAGAGCGTCGCGCTGCCGGGCGTCCCGGTGCCGGTGCCACGGTTGCCGGTCGGGCTCGGCACGCTGTCCGTCGAGGCCGAGGCGCGCGATTTCGCCGGCTTCCAGAAGGCCGCGATGGTGTGGGCGCGCGGCGCCTCCTCGGTGTCGACCGCCCGCATGGCCAATGACGGCGACGCCTACGACCTCGCTTCGGAGTTCGGCGCCGATTTCGCCAGGCTGGTATCGACCGGCGAGTCGCCGTTCTCCGGCGTCCCGTCGCTGGCCTCGCTGCCTTCGGTGTCGAGCGTGCCCGCCAAGCTTGGCGGCGCTCCCAAATATGCCGCATGTGAGCAGTACGGACGCTTCCCCGGCCTGAAGGGCTTCGTCGGTGCCGGTCTGGGCCTGCCGCCGGGCTGGACCGACAAGGGGGCCGACGAGGTCAAGCCCGGCGTGCCGCCGCCGGCGCCGGAGATCGCAAGCGTGGAGCAGCAAGCGTCGCGATGAAGTCTGCCGCCTCCTTCCGCGCGATGGTTCCGCGTATCCTGCTCGCATGCGCCGCGTCGCTGCTGCTGGCGGCGTGCGCAGCCGTCATGCCGCGCAACGCGCTGCCGGAAGCGGCTGCCGTCAGCGCCGACCCGGTCGGCTTCCGCAACGTGCGCTACTGGGGTGACGAGCCGGCGCCGCGCTTTGCCGAGGCCGCGATGTCGCGCGCCTCGGCCGAAATCCCGATCTCGCGTCCGCTGAATTTCCTCGCGATCTCCGGTGGCGCCGAGAACGGTGCATTCGGCGCCGGGCTGCTGGCCGGCTGGGGCGAGTCCGGCAACCGGCCGTCGTTCGACATGGTGACGGGCGTCAGCTCCGGCGCGCTGATCGCGCCGTTCGTCTTCCTGGGGCGCGAGCACGATGACAAGCTGCGCGAGATCTTCACCGCCTATGAGCGCAAGGACATCTTCACGGTCAACATTCCCGGCCTGCTGCAGGGCTCGGCGCTGGCCGACAACACGCCGTTGTCGCGGCTGATCGAGAAATATGTCGATCGCGAGTTCCTGCGCGATGTCGCGCGCGAGAGCAGCAAGGGCAGGGTGCTGCTGGTCGGCACCACCAATCTCGACGCGCAGCGGCCGGTGCTGTGGGACATGGGCCGCATCGCTGCCGCCGACACGCCCGAGGCGATCGCGCTGTTCCGCCAGGTGCTGCTGGCGTCCGCGACCGTGCCGGGCGCTTTCGCCCCGGTTCGCATCAAGGTGCGGATCGGCGACAAGGATTACGACGAGCTGCATGTCGATGGCGGCGTCACCCGGCAGGTCTTCATCGGCCCGTCGGTGCTGCGTCTCGTCTCCGGCCGCGGCCCGCGCCGGAGCGTGAGCGGCGCGCATCTCTACGTCATCCGCAACGCCCGCATCGATCCGCAATGGGACAGCGTCGGCGCCGACGTGCTCTCGGTGACGCAGCGCTCGCTGTCGACCCTGATCAAGAACCAGGGCATCGGCGACATCTACCGCATCTACTCGGTGGCGAGGTTCAACGGCATCGACTTCAACTTGGCCAGCGTGCCAGCCGATTTCCAGGCCAAGGCCGACGGCCCGTTCGATCGCACCTACATGACCGCGCTGTTCGATCGCGGCTTCGAGATGGGCCGTCGGGGCTATCCCTGGGTGAAGAGCCTGCCCGGGCTGCAATCCAACGAGCATGGCATCACGGCGCAGGGGACCACGCGCACCATGGCAGCGGCCGCGCGATGAGCTTCCGCCGGACCTGCTCGCGATTGACGCGGCCCATGCCCTGGCGTTCAGTGCTCGGGAGCGCGGCGCTGTTGACGTCCGTGCTGCTCGGCGGCTGCGCGACCTCGGGCACGACGCCATCGTCCGACACGGCGCAGTACGGCAACACGTACAACTATCTCCCGGTGAACGACGTGCCGCATGACGAGCAGCGCCCGGTGCTGTCGGTGGAGCAGCAGGAAAAGCTGCGCAAGGAGCTGACGGCGGTGCGCGATCGTCAGGTGCCTGCCGCGGCGAAGCCCGTCCCCGCGAAGCCCGCTGCCGCAAAGCCTGCGGCGGCGAGTCCTGCTCCGAAATAGCTGCCGACGCAGATCGGCTCACAAGTGGTCGGGGCACGAACGGGTTGACGCGTCGTGCGTGAGAGGCGTGGTGCCGACCACGTCCGCCGCTGTCGTCCCGGCGAACGCCGGGACGGATACCGCGTGATGCGTGTTGGGAAAGACGGTCTGCGTCGTCATCGTCGCCCACCACGACCGCCGGTGGCTATCGGTCCGGCGTTCGCCGTACGGTGAGGGGAGCAACGATCTCACGCCGGCGGCTGAAAGCTCTTCAGCGTGCGGGTCTTGTACTCGTACAGTTTGCCGGTCTCGGTCCAGGACGGCAGGCACATCGGCACGATGAAGTCGGCGACCTGCTCGGGCGTCTCGAGCGTCATCGGGTCTTCACCGGGGAAGACCGTGGCGCGCATGCGGGTGCGGATCGGGCCCGGGCTGAACAGGTTGACGCGCAGCGGCGTGCGCTCGGTCTCGTGCGCCCACACCCGCGCCAGCGTCTCCAGCGCGGCCTTGGTGACGGCGTAGGGGCCGAGATAGGCCTGGGCCTTGTGGGCGGCGCCTGAGGTGAGGAACACGGCGCGGCCGGCGTCGGAGGCCTTCAGCAGCGGCTCCATGCAGCGGATCAGCTGGAAGTTGGCTGAGAGGTTGACGGCGACGACGTCGTTCCACGGCTTCAGGTCGATATGGCCGAGCGGCGAGGACGGGCCGGGCACGGCGGCATTGCCGACGAGGATGTCGAGCTTGCCATGGCGCTCATGCAGCGCGGCGCCAAGACGGGCGATGCCGTCGCTGTCGGTCATGCTGAGCGGCACCAGGGTGGCGCCGTTGCCGGTCTCTTTCCGGATCTCGTCGTCGAGCTCCTCCAGCCCGCCCTGGGTGCGGGCGACGGCGACAACATGCGCGCCGGCGCGCGCCAGCGCGCGGGCGGTCGCATGGCCGATGCCGCGCGAGGCGCCGGTGACGAGGGCAATCCGGTTGGCGAGGGGAAGGGTGGTCATGGCCGCTATTCTCTCAGACGTCGTCCGGGCCAGGCGCACGATTGCGCGCCCGGAGCCGGGACCCGTACTCCTCGGCGGTTATGAGGGAGTTGGACCGTCGTGGCTAGTCCTAGCCGCCCAACGATCGCTGGTGGCTATGGTCCTGGCATTCGCAGAGACGACGGGCAACCGCGCATCGCCCCGGAACGACGGCGTGTGGAAAGAGCCTCAGCTCGCTTCCGCCAGCAGCGAGAGCTGCTGCTGGGGCGGCTCGACGAGTGACCGGTCGGTGAGATGGGTCGGATAGCTGCCGGTGAAGCAGTGGTCGGCATATTTCGGCGCTGCCGGGTCGCGGGCGGGCTCACCCATCGCGCGATACATGCCGTCGATCGACAGGAAGGCGAGCGAGTCCGCGCCGATCAGCTGGCGCATCTCCTCGAGCGAATGCGTCGCCGCGAGCAGGCCGCCGCGATCCGGCAGGTCGATGCCGTAATAATCAGGGTAGAGGATCGGCGGCGAGGCCAGGCGGAAATGCACCTCGGTGGCGCCGGCGTCGCGCATCATGCGCACGATCTTGCGCGAGGTGGTGCCGCGCACGAGCGAGTCGTCGATCAGGATGATGCGTTTGCCTTCGATCGCGGCGCGGTTGGCCGAGTGCTTCATGCGCACGCCGGATTCGCGGATCGCCTGGGTCGGCTGGATGAAGGTGCGGCCGACATAGTGATTGCGGATGATGCCGAGCTCGAACGGCACGCCGGAATGCTGGCTGTAGCCGATCGCCGCCGGCACGCCGGAATCCGGCACCGGCACGACGACGTCCACCTCGGGATGGCTCTCGCGCGCGAGCTGCGCGCCGAACGCCTTGCGCACCTCGTAGACCGAGCGGCCGCCGACGACGGAATCGGGACGGGCGAAGTAGATGTATTCGAACACGCAGGGACGTGCCGGCTTCGGCGGGAACGGCTTGTGGCTGTGCGCCCCGGTCTCGTCGAAGATCACGACCTCGCCGGGCTCGATGTCGCGGATGTAGCGCGCGCCGATCATGTCGAGCGCACAGGTCTCCGAGGCCAGGATCGGGCAGCCTTCGAGCTCGCCATAGACCAGCGGACGGATGCCCAGGGGATCGCGGGCGCCGATCAGCTTCTTGTTGGTCATGCAGACCAGCGAGTAGGCGCCTTCGAGCGCGCGCAGCGCCTCGATGAAGCGGTCGATGAAATTGGTGCGGCGGGAATGCGCCACCAGATGCAGGATCACCTCGGTGTCGCTGGTCGACTGCATGATGGCGCCGGCGCGCACCAGCTCGCGGCGGAGCGTGAGACCGTTGGTGAGATTGCCGTTGTGGCCGACGGCGAAGCCGCCGGCATTGAGCTCGGCGAACAGCGGCTGCACGTTGCGCAGGATCGTGGCGCCGGTGGTGGCGTAGCGGACATGGCCGATCGCGGCATTGCCGGGCAGGCGCTCGATCACCTCGCGGCGGGAGAAGGTGTCGCCGACCAGACCGAGGCGGCGCTCGCTGTGGAAGCGCGTGCCAT
Organism: Bradyrhizobium sp. HKCCYLRH2047; assembly: GCF_051168175.1. Taxonomy (NCBI): domain Bacteria; kingdom Pseudomonadati; phylum Pseudomonadota; class Alphaproteobacteria; order Hyphomicrobiales; family Nitrobacteraceae; genus Bradyrhizobium; species Bradyrhizobium sp. HKCCYLRH2047. Next base: position 438,102 of record NZ_JBNPUM010000005.1, on the reverse strand, counting down.
CATAGGACACGATGCCGGCGGCTTCCTGGCCGCGATGCTGGAGCGCATGCAGGCCCAGCGCAGTGATCGCGGCGGCGTCGCTATGCCCATAAATGCCGAACACGCCGCACTCCTCGCGCAGCGTGTCTCCGTCCAAGTCTGGGTCCAGGTCTGGGTCTCTGAGGTAGGCTTGAGGTCCGAAGTCCAGATCCGCGTGAGTATCCGCTTGGGCTTCGCCGGAAGAATCGTGGTGCAGGTCCATCGCGCCTCTCTTCTGGGCTGAGCTCACTTGGCCGCGGGTTTCTCGATCAGCTTCTTCAAGCTGTCGCGGGCAGGCTTGCTGTACCCATCGCCGCCCGCTCCGGGCGACTCGGTGTCAGTCTGGTCGTCGTCCGGCTTGTTCTTCTTGAATTTCTTTAAAATGGTGTTCTCGGGATCATCAGGCAAGAGCGACATCAGCCAATCCCCGGTTCCCTGCAGGACCACGCGGGATTTGGCACCGGTGACCCAGTCCGGGCGCTGCTTGTCCGGCACCAGCCAGCTGAAGAACAGGAAGGCGACCACGACGATCAGCAGGCCACGGCCCAGTCCGAACAGGAATCCGAGGGTGCGATCCAGCGCGCCGATGCGCGAATCGAGAATCATGTCGGAGATCTTGACCGTGATCACCGAGACGATGAGCAGGGTGCCCACGAAAGTACCGGCGACGACGACGACGCTGGCGACGGTATCATTGTTGAAATAGGTCTTCGCGGTCGGCAGCAGCTTGGAGAATGAATAAAGCGTGACCAGGGCGGCCGCGCCCCAGGCCGCGATCGACAGCACCTCGCGCATGAAGCCGCGGACCATCGCGAGCAGCCCCGACACCAGCATCACGCCGAGCAGGATGAGATCGAGGATCGTTATCGGCATCGGCTGCTCAGGTCCGCTTCACAGGTCCAAGGTTCGCTTCGAATCGACGGAGGACCGCCCCTCCAGGTGGAGGACAGCGAGGTTCCCCGGCAAGTCCGGACGCTGCACGATCCCGTGTGGGCGACCGGTTGCGGCGTTGTATAGCGGCGAGTCACGCGAACGTCACGGTCCGGCTAGCCGTCCTGGCGGCGGAATCTCGCTGGTGTGGCATTTTTTTCGGCAGGGCGCGGTCCGCGGCGGCCGTGGTCGCCGTCATCGTCGTCCTGCCGGGTCGTCTCATGGCGGGCACGCGGCGTGCCGCGCGCGGCGATGTCGGCCACCAGGCTGGTCAACCCGCCGACGGTATTGAGGCTGAGCCCGGCGTCGCCGCCGGCCTCGCCGCGGGCGCGCTCCGGCAGCACCACGCGCAGAAAGCCGAGCTTGGCGGCCTCCTTCAGCCGTGCCGAGGTCTGCGCCACCGGTCGGACCGCGCCCGACAGCGAGATCTCGCCGAAATAGACCGCATCGGGCGGCAGCGGCGCGTTGACCAGCGAGGAGACCAGAGCTGCGGCCGCGGCGAGATCCGCCGCCGGCTCGTTGATGCGCAGGCCGCCGGCGACGTTGAGATAGACGTCGTGGCCCGACAGCTTGACGCCGCAATGCGCCTCCAGCACGGCCAGCACCATCGACAGCCGGCTCGGATCCCAGCCGACCACGGCGCGGCGCGGCGTGCCGAGCGAGGTCGGCGCCACCAGGGCTTGGATTTCGACCAGAACAGGGCGGGTGCCCTCGATGCCGGCAAACACCGCCGTGCCGGGGCTGCCGAGATCACGCTCGGACAGGAACAGCTCGGAGGGGTTTGTGACCTCGCGCAGACCCAATCCGGTCATCTCGAACACGCCGATCTCGTCGGTCGGGCCGAAGCGGTTCTTGACCGCGCGCAGGATGCGGAACTGCTGCGATCCCTCGCCCTCGAACGACAGGACAGCATCGACCATGTGCTCGACGACGCGGGGACCTGCGATCTGGCCATCCTTGGTGACGTGGCCGACCAGGATGATGGCCGCGCCGGATTTCTTGGCGAACCTGATCAGCTTCTGCGCCGAGGCGCGCACCTGGGTCACCGTGCCCGGCGCCGATTCGACGGTGTCGGTCCACATCGTCTGGATCGAATCGATCACGATCAGCCGCGGCACGCCGCCCTCGGACAGGGTCGCGATGATGTCCTCGACCGAGGTCTCAGCCGCCAGTTGTACCGGCGCATCCGCAAGCCCGAGGCGCTCGGCGCGCAGCCGCACCTGGGCGACAGCTTCCTCGCCGGAAATGTAGACCGCGCGATGGCCGGCGCGCGCCAGCATCGAGGTCGCCTGGGTCAGAAGCGTCGATTTGCCGATGCCGGGATCGCCGCCGACCAGCAGCACCGAGCCGCGCACGAAGCCGCCGCCGGTGACGCGGTCGAGCTCGGTCATGCCCGACGACAGCCGCGGCGCGTCGATGGTCTTGCCGGTCAGCGATTCCAGCTGGAAGGTGCGGCCCTTGCGCTTGGAGCGCAGCGACACCGGCGCGGAGGTCGCCCCCGTCGTGTCTTCCTCCGCCAGCGTGTTCCACTCGCCGCAGGCCTCGCATTTGCCCTGCCAGCGCGAATAGGCCGCGCCGCAGTTCTGGCAGACGAAGGAGAGCGTGGTCTTGGCCATGAGGTGAGAATCGGTGCGGTCAGGAGTGGGTAGCGTTCCATAACATACTTAGGCCGGCGGCCAGCATGATGCCATCCATCACCACGCGGAACACGTCCGGCTTCATGTGCAGCACGAAGCGCTTGGCGACGAAGGCGCCGGCCATCAGCGAGCCGCCGGCGATCAAACCTTTCAGCAGGATGTCCGGCGTGAGCGCGCCGAAGCGCTGGAAGGTGATGGATTTGGACACGTAGAGCCCAAGCGAACTCGCGGCCTCGGTGGCGAGGAAGGCGCCTTTCGACAGCCCGTAGAACAGGAACAGCGGCACGCTCAGCGGCCCGGTCGAGACCACGATGCCGGTCAAATATCCGATCACCGCACCGCCGATCGCGAGATGCCAGAGGTTGGCCTTGAGGTCGTGCCGCGCAAGCACGTGGCGCAGTGGCACCATCGCCATCAGGAACAGCCCGATGGTGATGTCGACCGCTTGCGACGGCAGGATGAGCAAGGTGCGCGCGCCGAGTGCGGCGGCCGGAATGCCGGTGACCGAATAGGCGGCGCAGGCGCGCCAGTCGACCTCGCGCCACCACGCCAGGATGCGCGACAGGTTCGCCATGACGGCGGCGACCGCCATGATCGGCACGGCCTCCTTCGGCCCGTACTCGTAGGCAAGCACCGGCATCAGCATGATCGACGAGCCGGTGCCGACGATGCCGGACAGTGTGCCGGCGACGAGGCCGACCGCGAGCACGAAGAGGAAGCCCAAGAGTGTCGTCCTCCGGGATGGCCGCGAGATCTGTCCTCCGTCATTGCGAGCGAAGCGACTTGTCCGCCATAGCCCGAAGGGCGACGGCGGAAGCAATCCAGGGCCGCGGGTGCCGCCCTGGATTGCTTCGTCGCTGCGCTCCTCGCAATGACGGAGGATGGTGCGGTGGTTAACGGCTCGTTCGAGCCGACTCGAAATCGGCGATGATTGTGCGGCCGCATCATTAAAAGTTGAAGCGTATTCCTCGCAGGTCCGCTGATGTTCTCGGACGATGACGATGAGCAAAACGCCAATGTCCTTGGAGATGCGGCCGTCCATGACGGCAACCGCCGATGCGGAGTTCCCCTGGTTCACGGCTGCGATGCTGGCCATGGAAGCCGGCGAGGTCATCCGGCTCCGGCTGGAGAAGTTCGCGCGCGGCGAAGCCGATGCGGGCGAGGAGGCGGAACTGATGGTCAGCGAAAAGATCGCCGCAGCCCTGGAGGCGACGGCGAAGCTGATGGCCGGCGCGAGCCCGGCGGCAGTCGTCGATCTCTATCGGGACTATGTCGCGGCCAACGCCGAGCGGCTGTCGGCCTAAGCCTTGCGCAGTCCGATTGCGTTGGACTGCGGACGTCGAGCAACCGAGCGCGGACGAGTTGGTCGAAACCCGCCGACTGGGCGGTTTCGTGCGTCCAGGTGCGGTGTTGCCATTGTGATGAAGATCGGACATTTTGCCGAAACCACCCACTGCTGATCACTTCCTTTCGCCGGACCGATCCAGTGCGACTGCTCATACGCCTCATGCAACGCGTGCTGGTCGCCGGGCTGGGGATCTTCACGGTCTGGCTGATCGTCTTCGTGGTGTTCGAGACCGCGAACCGCAGGCTGCCGTGGATTGCCGCAGTCGGCGTCAGCTACGCGTTCGCGGCCTACGTCGTTCTGCCACGCGTGATCCGGTTAGGTCTCAGGATTCTTCAGACGCGGCGAGTGCCCAGCTACACGATCACGGCTGACGGATTGCCCGGGGACCCGGTCAATCTCGCCCTGGTCGGGACGCTCCAACAGCTTCGCGCGAGCTTCGCTGCGGTCGGTTGGTCTGAAGCGGACCGATTGGGCCTGACGAGCTCCTGGGCCATGATCCGCGCCTTCGTCCTCAATACGCCTTACCCCGCCGCTCCGTTCAGCACGCTCTATCTGTTCGGGCGCGGCCAGGATATCGGCTTTCAGAAAGCCATCGGCAACAGCCCGCGAAAGCGCCATCACGTCAGGTTCTGGGCTGTCGGCCTGGCACACGCAGAGCAAACCTGGAATGCAGGCGATTTCTGGTCCAACGCCGATCAGCCGGCGGTCGATGAATCCGCTCTGTGGGTTGGCGCCGGCACGAAGGACACCGGCCTGTCGTTCACTCGATTGACGTTTCAGGTTACGCACGCCACCGATCCGGATGTCAACGCCGAGCGGGATTACATCATGGCCGAACTGATCAGGACACGATCGATCGAGATCGTGGAGCTGTACAAAGCTGGTCAGAGCCTCCCCGAGCGGGTCAATCACTACGTGACGGACGGAGACATTGCGTTGGCGAGCCTGCTGGTCTCCACCGCAGACGACGGCACATGATTTGCCGTCGTCTGTCTAATGGACACGCTGACGAGCCGCTTTCGATGTCGTCCGTTCTGCCCGGGGCCGGACCAGGAAGGCGGTGCCGAGCAGGACGAGCATCGCCACGCAGACGACCGTCAGGAACGCCTGATCGAAGGCGCGGTGGGCGTGCGAGGTGACGATGGCGGCGAGCTCGGTCGGCAGGCGCCCGGCGGCGATCAGCGCCTCGTCGATGCTGTCGCGCGCAACGGCGGGAATGCCGAGGCCGTCGGGCAGAACCATGAACGCCGTATAGACCCCGGACAGGATGCTTCCGAAAATGCTGATGCCGATGGTGCCGCCGAGCTCGAACGACACCTCCTCGATCGACGCGGCCATGCCTTCGCGGCCTTCGGGCGCGTGATTCATCACGGCGTTGGAGGCGGCCGCGATGGATGCGCCGAGCCCGAGCCCGTTGATCGCGATGCAGGTCAGTTGCAGCGCCAGGCTGGCGTTGTAGCAGATCAGGTAGCCGGCCGCGCCGATGCCGGCGATCAACAGCGCGCCGGACATCGTGGTGGCGGCTCCCACGCGACGGAGCATGAGGCTCGCGAGCGGGCCGCCGATGAATGCCCCCAGCGGGGCCGGCAGGATGTACAATGCCGCCTGCAGCGGCGAGTAGCCGAGGACGAGCTGCAGGCGCTGGCTGATCGCGAGCTCCGTGCCCGCAATGGCAAGTGAAGCCACGATCGCGGTGATCACGCTGAGCGTGAACTCGACGTTTCGGAACAGGGTGAAGTCGAGCAAAGGATCCTCGAGACGCAATTGACGGCGCACGAACACCGTCAACATGATGACTGTCGCGACGGCCGTGCCGGCAAGGACGACATAGGACGACTGGCGACTGCCGAGCTCCTCGACGACGTAGGCGAAGCCGATCAGTCCGGCCATCACCTGCACTGAACCGAGGAGGTCCCAGTCGCGCTCGGCACGATCGGCCGGTGCAGGAATCAGCAGCAGGCCGGCGGCCAGCGCCAGGACGACGAGCGGCACGTTGATCAGAAAGACCGAGCCCCACCAGAAATATTCCAGCAGGACACCGCCGACCAAGGGGCCGACCGCCGCCCCGCTGGACGCAACGGCTCCCCAGATCGCGATAGCGAGCGCCCGTTCGTGGTCATCGGAGAAGGTGATGCGAATGATCGACAGCGTCGCGGGCATCATCAGCGCGGCGCCGATCGCGAGCAGGACGCGTCCGCCAACCAGGATCGTGGCGGTCGGCGAATAGGCGGCGACGACCGAGGCCAGTCCGAAGACGATGAGGCCGGCGACGAATGTCCTCTTGTGCCCGACGCGGTCGCCGAGCGAGCCGAAGCCGGGAAGCAGGCCGGCGACGACGAGCCCGTAGGCCATGACGATCCACAATTTCTCCGAGGCGGTTGCTCCGAGCTCATGGGTCAGGCTGGGCAGCGCCGTATAGAGCACCGTCATGTCGATGACGACGAGCGCCAGCGCGCCGGAGACGGTCAGGAGGATCAGCCAGCGAATGCGCTTCGACGTCGGCGAATCCGCCGGCGGAAGACTCTGTTCAGTCCGCGCATTCGCCATCTCGTGCACCGTCATCATTCCCGTTCAGAGTCCGTCGCGATGTGTGATCCGGCCGTTCATCATCGTCAGCTGAACGTTCACCTTGCCGATCTCGTGTGGCCCGACATCGAACAGGTTCTTCTCGAGCACGATCAGATCGGCCAGCTTCCCGACCTTGATGGAGCCGATCTCATCCTCCATGCGCATCTGATAGGCCCCGTTGATCGTGTAGCCTCGAATGAGCTCCGGCAGGCTCAGGCGTTCGGTCGCGGGCGGATGGACCAGGCCGTCGGGCTTGCCGGGCTCCTGACGCGTATGGCCGGCCTGCACCGCCTCGAGCGGCTTGACGACGACCTTCGAGCCGGTCGCCAGGGCATCCATTCCGAACGACACCGTGACGCCTTGGTCGATGAACGTCTTGAAGGTGTACATGCGGCTCCAGCGCTCTTCGCCGTAGAGCTCGCGGATGCGACGCTGGCTCGTGTCCGGCACGCCCCACTGGATCTGGGTGTTCGCGATCACGCCGAGCTTTCTGAAGCGCGCAATGTCCGAGGGCGCAGTGAGGAACGCGTGGCAGATGGTATGGCGGCGGTTGCCCGGGCCATGCTCGCCAAACGCGGCGTCGTATGCATCCAGGCTCATGCGGACTGCGGCGTCGCCGACGGTGTGAAGATGCGTGTCGATTCCCTCCGCATGTGCCTGGCGCAGGATTCGGTTCAACACGGGCGCTGGCAGCAACGGTTCGCCGCGCCAATCCGGACTTCCGGCATAGGGATCGAGCAGATAGGCGGTGCGGGTCAGCTCGGTGCCGTCGACGAGCAGCTTGAGCACCTCGGCCTTGACCAGCGGCGTGCGATAGCGCTTCCGGTACGCCCGAATGATCGGCAGCGGATCGACGTTGGGATCATTGTGATAGAGGCAGCCGATCACGCGTTGCAGCAGCTTGCCGCGCCTCTCGAGGTCGACCAGCATGTCGAAACCGTGATGCTGTTCGGTCGGCCAGGCGCTGAAGCCGGCATCGAAGAAGGTGGTGATGCCGGCGGCCGCCAGCTTGGGCTGCCATTCCTCGATGGCGGCGGCGGTCGACTTGAGGCCGAACGGTTCGATGCCGTGCTTTTCGAGCGTCTTCAGCACCGCGAACAGCGCGGGCACTTCCGAAATGAAGCCGGTCGGCGCGCCATTGGGATCCTTTTCGTACCAGGAGGAGCCGGGTACGACGTCGCGTGGGGTGGCCTTCGTGATGCCGGCCATCTCCAGCAGCTTGGAATTGACCCAGTAGCTGTGCAGATCGCAACTGACGAGCAGGACCGGCCGGTCAGGGAAGATCGCGTCCAGCGGTTCCTTGCGCGGACCGGAGGCCGGAAACGCGCCCGCGATCCATCCGAAGCCGAGAATGAACTTCTCGTCGGAATGCGTCTTGGCGTAATCACGCAGAATCTCGTAGATGCGCTCGGGATCTTCCTCGTTGACCCAGGCGCCGCGAGCAAATGCCAGCGTGCAAAGATGCCAATGCGCTTCGACGAAGCCCGGCATCAGCATACGGCCCTTGAGGTCGATGACCTCGGCCCCGCGTCTGCCAAACTTCATCGCTCCGGCATCGTCGCCGACATAGACGATCTTGTCTCCCTTGACGACGACGGCCGCCGCCCAGGGCTGCGAGTCTTCCACCGTATAGACGCGCCCGCCGCGAAACACGGTCGTGCGGCTGGAGGCGGCAAAAGCCGGAGCCGGGCCAGTGGCCGCGAATGCTGCGGCGGCAGCCGTGGTTGCAACCATCCGGCGACGGGTCAGTCCGCCGCTCTCCGTCTTCGACGCCGCAAACAGCGAACCGATGGCTGAGCCGCATGCGATGCACATTGTCCTGCTCCGAACGCCCGCGCTCCGCATGAGCTGCGTCGTCTACCAATCGAACGCAAAACTACGTCTCTCCGCACATTCCAGGATTGACCGCGATCAAGGCGGCCTCAAACGAGGCGAACGTGCGTACGCAAACCGAAGTTCTGTTTGCTGATGACGAAAATTCGAATCGAATGCCTTCAGACAGGATCGCAGACCGGATTACTTCGATCCGGGCAGAATCATTTTGGAAACAGGAAAGCCAGACTCGCCCGAAACTGCCAATGCGATGCCTGGTCCGGCTTCAGCAGGTTGTAGTAGACGCCCACCTCGGCATTGATCGGCTGCCTATCGACCATGAAGAGCTTGCCCACGCCGACGCCGACCGGGACGACCCAGCGATCATTGCCCTTCGCGAGCCAGTTCGCCGTGATGATGGGACTCGAGCTGATGTAGGACCCGTCGGAGAAGTTGTAGGTCACGAAGTACTGCAGCATCATCTGGTTCACCGGCGCGCGGTCGCTCGGTCCCGCAAACGACCAGATGTTGTTGGCGAGCACGCCGAGCACCCACGGGCCCGGCATGGTCAGCGCGACGATGGTCGGGCCTGCGTTCCATTTCCCCGAACCGAGGGCGGGGTCGGTTGCCGACGGATAGGAAAAGGTCGGGCCGACACCCCAGATGAGCGGGCCCGAATGCGATGGGGTGAGCGCGAAGATCTGGTTGATATCGCCGACCCCGCCGATCCGGCCCTGCTCAGGGGAGAAGCGCACCTGGGCGATGCCGGGAATGGTCGTGCGCGTCACCAGATTCCAATCGGCATTGAGCTGGAACGGGATCACCGGCTCGATCTTGAAGACGTCGGCCGTCTGCCGGTACGGGCCCGTGTTCGGCATGGCGATATTCTCGAGGCCGACGCTGATCGTGTCCGCGATCGGGTTCTGCGCCGCCTTGGCCAGATCTTCGAGCGACGGCGTCCTGGCCTGCTGTGCCAGGGCGCCGGAGTCATGGCAGAGCGCCGAGATCAGGAGCAACAGAACCACACGTCGGAAGGCTCTCGGCATCCTTGTCGACCTCGCTGTCGAAGCGCAGCTCTTGCAGCCATTGTCTCGCCTCCGCACCGTATGGCCCCGCTTGCATCAGGTGAAGGTCGGGAAACGCTCGCCCGCGAACAGGGAGCGCCGGAGACGGGACCAGTTTGACGCGAACTGGAACGTGTCGAGATCGGTGTAGGTCTGGCCGATCACCTGCATGCCCGCGGGCATGCGGTCCTCGACCAAGCCGAGCGGGACGTCGACGACGGGATAGCGGTTGAGCAGGTTCCAGTGCCACGTCAGCGCCAAGTTCAGGCCGGTGCCCACCCACGGGTCCACCTTGTTGTCCTTGCTCTTGAACATGTCGGCCCCGACAAGAGGCGTTGCCATGGTCGGCATGAGCAGGATGCGGTAGCCCTTGCCGAACACGCGCTGCTGGACCTGGCGGTGCAGCCGCTGCAGCAGCTCCTCGGCTTCTTCGGCCTGGCGCGGTCCGACCGCGCCGACCTGGTCGAGCATTTCGGTCATGTAGGGCGAGAGCTGATCGCGATGCGCATTCGAGATCTCGATCGCGGTGCCGATGGACGTCGACATCAGCCCACGGATGAAGACCATCTTGTGGGCCTTCGTGAAGCCGCAATCGACCTCGTCCACCGTGCAACCCGCGGCGCGCAGCGCCGCGATGCCTCCCAGCATCGCCGCCTTCACGGACGGGATGGCCTCCGCAATGCCGGCGCCCCAATCGACGGCGATGCGCCACCCGGAAAGGCGCGGATAACGGGTGGGATAGTCGAGGCGAGGGCGCATCGCGGCCATCACCCGCTCGGACGGACCGACGATCGCGTTCTGGAGGCGGACGAGGTCGTCGAAGCGCCGCGCCATCGGGCCCGAGGTCGAGAACGGGATCTCCCCGCCGGCCACGCGTCCGAACGGCGGCCTGAAGCCATAGAGGCCACATTGTGAGGCGGGAATTCGGATCGAGCCGCCCATGTCGGAGCCGAGGGCGAGCGTCGTGAAGCCCGCGGCCAACGCCGCGCCGGACCCCGCCGACGACCCGCCCGGAGAATATTCGAGATTCCATGGATTGCGCGTCGTGCCCCAGGCGCGGGTGGATGCGCCGAGGAAAAGATAGAATTCCGGCACGGTCGTCTGGAACGGCATCACGGCGCCGGCCGCCTCGAGCGAGTCGATGATGGCCGCGTTCTCCGTTGCCGGCGGCGAGTCCTTGTAGATGAGCGAGCCCTGCGTCGTCCGCCAGCCCGGCCTGGAGAACTCGTCCTTGATGGCCACCGTGATCCCTTCGAGCGGCCTCGGATTGCCGCGCCGATAACGGTCTTCGGACTGCTTGGCCTCCTTCATCGCCTGGTCGAAGTGCTCGTAGGTGATGCAATTGACCTTCGGGTTGTAGGCTTCGATCCGCTTGATCTGCGCCTTCAGGAGATCGACCGGCGACGCCTTGCGGGCCCGGAACATGGCGGTGAGATCGGCGACCGATGCGTAGCAGAGCGGATCGGCGGACTCGGCCCGCGCGGCCGGCAAACCGAGTTCGGATGCGACCAACGCCGCTCCCGCGCCTTTGATGAGCATTCGTCTGTCGATCATACACGCCTCCGCATTTCCGGGAATCGGTCCGAGTATTTCGATTGGATCGTGAGGTGACGATCCGAGAAGAACGCAGGATTCAGCTTCGCTGTTCGTGGTTGAGCTGGCCGTTCATGACGGTCATCAGCACCTCAATGTTGGGCCAGCATCGGCCGCGGCGAACGCCGCGCCTGTCTGGACGAGCGGGCGTCGTGACAGCCCGGCCCCGTTGGCGCAGTCACAATCAAGCTGGAGCAAACCGCGAAATCTCGGCCCGTTGCATGCGACGTACATGAATTCACCTTTGCACGCTCTGCGGGAAAGACACTATTCCCGATTCCGCGGATCGTATGAACTCGGGGGAACTACGTAGTCCATTGCGTGCGAAGCGTTCGCATGAGCTGCTCGTGTTCGAGACGAATAGGTTAGAATGATTGTCAATTCGGAATAACTCCGCGACTTCGAAGCGGAATCGCCATTCGAAGCAAGCAGGCCGCATCACATTGTGAGGGACGCCGGCCTGCGTATCGTCCAGTTTGCGATTAGGTCGCGAACTCATCCGATCTGCAGAGTTCAGCTCATGGCAACGAAATCGATGTAACCTGCACGTGCGCGATTCGTCCGGCTCTGCGAGCGTGACCCCTGATCTGGCGGCATCCGTGTCGCAACCGGCGGTCCCGCTTCGCTCGGCAAGGTGCTCTCATGATCTTGCTGCTGGCCGTGATTCCCCAGTGCGACGGCAGACCGATGGAGTGAAAGAATGTTCACACTGGTACATGCAGGGACTTGGCTCGTCGTCGGCTTGATTGGCGGCGGCCTTGCCGGAATCCTGGTGAAGCGCCGCCGAGCAGGTTTCGGGCTCCTCGCCAACATCGGGTTGGGATGCGTCGGCGCCCTCATCGGCGGTGTCTTGTTCAACCTGTTCGGGTTGTTTCCGGGCATGGGCAGCATCGTCATTTCGCTACGCGATGTCGTCGCGGCGTTCGTCGGCTCGCTCGTCCTGCTGGCGGCGATCTGGTTGTGGGGCGTAGCCCGCGAACCGAGCCCGCGCTGAGCCCCACGCGGTCGTCAGCCCGAGTGGCGCGCGGTCTCCGCGCGCCAGTCGCGCGGACGCATGCCGAAACGCTGCTTGAAGCGACGCGTGAAGTGCGACAGATCCGAAAAGCCCCAGTCGAAGGCGATGCGGCCGATGTCGCGGCCGCATCGGGCGGGATCACGCAGATCGCGCGCCGCGCCATCGAGCCGGCGCTCCATCACCAGTTCGGAGAAGCTGGTGCCGGCGCGGGCCAGCAGCTTGTGCACATAGCGCTCGCTGATCCCGACGACAGATGCGATGGTCGCCACCGTCAGGCCGGGCTCGCGCACCCGCTCGTGAATGGCGCGGCGCAGCGCCAAGGTCGTTGCATCGGCAAACGCGGTGGTCGCATGCGTCTCGCGGCGGCCGCGGCGCGAAAGGCTCAGCGCCACCAGATCGAGCAGCACGTCGAACAGCGCCGACGCATCGTCCGGCGCGAGCCGCAGCGCATTGGCGTTGAGGGAGCGCGCCGTCTCCACGATCAGTGCGCCGACGCACGGGTCGTCGGACAGCCGCGCCGGCGCGATGTCCGGCACCGCCGGCAGGCGGCTGAACAGCGCATCGGCGGGGACGCGGAACGAGATCACGCCGAGCGACGGCCCACGATCGTGCTGCAGCACGAAGGTGCGGTCGCTGTCGAAGATACCGACCTGGCCGGCGGACAGGCTGACATCGCATTCGTCCTGCAGGATGGTGCAGCGGCCGGCGAGCTTGAGGTTGAGATAGAAGCAGCGCTGGGTGGAGGCGGCGATGTCCGTGCGCGAGCGGCGGACGATGTGCTCGGGAAAGCTGACGCGGTTGATGGCGCCGCTCCCGACGCTGATGCTGTGCACCTCCGCCGCGAATCCGATGCCGCGCGCCGGCTCCGGCGTCAAATTCATGAAGGCCTGGCAGATCGCCTCGCGGTAGTACGAGAACTGCTCCTCCGGCCGCACCGCTGCCGTATTCCAGCTCCGCTGCCGTTCCGGCTCGGCGCCCATCGGTTCACTCCGAGACCAATCGGGTTCAGTTGCAGCCAAGCGCCGCGGGCGCGGTCCGGCCCATAGTCCTTGCACCGCCTTCCATCGTGCAAAGGAACGTGATCATGTCAACCTACGTCCTGGTCCATGGCGCCTGGCATACCGGCGCCGAGCTCGAGCCGGTCGCCGCGCCTATTCGCTCCGCCGGCCACACGGTCCATCTGCCGACCATCCGCGGCAACCGCCCCGGCGACGCCAAGACCATCGGACTCGACGAGGCGATCGCCTCGATCTGCGACTACTTCACCGAGCACGACATCACCGACGCCGTGCTGATGGGGCACTCCTATGGCGGCATGGTCATCACCGGCGTCGCCGACCGCATCGCTCAGCGCATCCGCCGCCTGGTCTACTGGAACGCGTTCGTGCCCAACGACGGCGAGTGCCTCAACGACATGGTGCCACCGCACTATGTTGCGCTGTTCGACGCGGTCGCTGCGGAGCGCGGCGACGGCTCGGTGGTGCTGCCGTTCCCGGTCTGGCGCGAGGCCTTCATCAACGACGCCGATCTCGCCACCGCGACGCGCACCTATGAGATGCTCAATCCGCATCCCAACAAGACCTTCACCGACAAGATCAAGCTGCGCACCGATCCCGCCGAGATGGCCATCGCGAAATCCTACATCAACTGCACCGAGGACACGGCGCTGCCGCACAGCCTGCCATGGCATCCGCGCCTGTCCGGCAAGCTCGGACTGTTCCGGCTGGTCCAGGTGCCCGGCAGCCATGAGCTGTGCTTCTCCGATCCCGGCCGGCTTGCGCAGGCGATCATGGATGCGGGCCGGGACTGACGGTGCGCCGTCACGCTCTCGGTGTGGCGCCATGTGGTGATGATTCAAGGTTGTGATCGGCGTCACATTCGCCGGGAGCGCGATCGGCCAGACTGATCTCCGATGATTGCAGCTCGGCGGGGCATCCATCCTCGCCGCACCATCGGAGAACGCGTCATGGCCCAGCTCCATTTGACGTCCCCTCGGGGTCTTGCATCCAAGACATCAGCCGCGAAAGCGCCCGCGCGGCCGGCCGCGACCAGGGCCGGCTGGCTCGCGATGGCCGCCGGCGTGATCACGACCGTGTTCGCTGCGATCGGCGCGGTGAACAGCGTCATTCCCGCGGCGTCGAACGTCGGCGCGGCCGTGCTCGAAGCGCTGAATGTGCCGGCCTGCCTGTCCTATGCCGATCGCTATGACGGCACGCAGAGCAGCTTCCGCAAGGAAGGCCAGCTCTGGCGCGAATATCCGCGCGGCTCGGAGACCTTCAGCTACGAGTTCAGGGAGATCCGGCGCACGCGCCAGGAGATCATGCTGTGGAACGTGACGCCGCGCCCGAACGTGCCCGACGCCGCGAGCCTCGTCGTACACCTGCCGGTGTGCGGCGGCATGGCGGTGCTGACCGAGGGCCTGCCGGAGCGGGCGACCAACCTGCAGCAGACCTGGCCGGACCGCGGCTGAAGCTCCGACGCGCGCGACCTTCGGACTATGTCAGCACGATCCACGCCGGCGCGTGATCGCTCGCGCCGTCCTCGCCGCGAATGGCGCGGTCGACGCCGGCCTTGGCAAGGCGCGGCGCGAGTTGCGGGCTCAGCAGCAGATGATCGAGCCGCAGGCCGGCATCGCGCGGCCAGCGGTTGCGCTTGTAGTCCCAGAACGTGAACATCGGCGCATTCGGATGCAGTGTGCGGATCGCGTCGCACCAGCCTTGATCGATCAGCGCGTGAAAGGCGGCGCGGCTCTTCGGCTGGATCAGCGCGTCCTTGTCCCAGGACTTTGTCGGATAGATGTCGAGCGTATCAGGCGCCACATTGTAGTCGCCGGCGAGCACGACCGGCAGGTCGTCCTTGATGAACTTGGCCGCGTGCCTATGCAGCCGCTTGAACCAGGCGAGCTTATAGTCGAATTTCGGCCCCGGCTGCGGATTGCCGTTCGGCAAATAGAGGCAGCCGACGACGAGGCCGCGCACCGCGGCCTCGATGTAGCGCGCCTCCTCGTCCCTGGGATTACCGGGCAGGGTGGTGCGCGTCAGCACCGGCTCAGCCTTGCGCGCGAGGATCGCGACCCCGTTCCAGGTCTTCTGCCCCTGCCACACCGCGCCATAGCCGGCCTTGGCCATCGCATCGACGGGGAAATCGACCTCGGTGCATTTCAGCTCCTGCAGGCAGACGATGTCGGGCCTGGCGGCGCGCAGCCAGCGCAGCAGATTGGGGAGCCGCCGCCGGACATTGTTGATGTTGAAGGTCGCGATCTTCATGATGCCTGTTGCGGTGGGGATGGTCCGGATGACCAAGCTCGCAATCGCCTTTTGGTTCACGCTGCAGCATCGATGCAGCCAAGGCTGCCTATGAAAGCCCGGCCCATCAGGCAGCCACGCGCTTCTCGGCGGCGCGAGTCGAGAAGGCGCACGTGTCTATTTAGGTCGCGACGTCACCAGCGCGCGGATCTTGTCCGCATCCTCCGGCGTCGCGGGATTGTAGATCACCATGGTGAGGTCGGGCCGGCCATCGACGGCGAAGCCCGAGAATTCCAGCGAGAGCGGCCCGGCGACGGGATGGTGCAGGACCTTCACGCCATCGCCATGCCGCCCTTGCACATCATTGTCGCGCCACATCGCCGCGAAGTCCGGGCTGGTCGCGCAGAGCTCGTCGACCAGCGATTGGACATTGCGGGCCGCGCCGGCGCGCGCCACGTCGGCGCGGAAGGACGCGACCACATAGCGCGCCACGGCCTGCCAGTTGGACTGTGCGGCGCGGACGCGGCTGTCGTGGAACATCATGCGCAGAACGTTGCGCTGGCCCTCGGGCAGGGTGCTGTAGTCGGTGAGAACGACCGTGGCGGCCCTGTTCCAGGCGACGATGTCCCATGTCGCCGTGCGAACGAAGGCGGGGCTGTAGTCCAGCGTGTCGAGCACGCGTTGCAGGCGGGGGGAGATGCCGTCGATGGCGTGATAGCGGGCTTCGGGCGGCCGGCCGAGACCGAGCAGGAACAGATGCTCGCGCTCGACGTCGGTCAGCATCATGGCGCGCGCGATGCGGTCCAGCACGTCGGCGGAGGGCGCGCCGCCGCGCCCTTGCTCCAGCCAGGTGTACCAGGTGGCGCTCACATTGGCGCGTTGCGCCACCTCTTCGCGCCGCAGCCCCGGCGTTCGCCGCCGCTGCAGCGGCAGGCCGAACGCGGTCGGATCGAGCTTGGCGCGACGATCCCGGAGATAGGTCCCGAGCGAGTTGCTGTCCGTCATCCTGTTAGCGATTATACCCGTATAATGTCACGACTTTACCCGCATGAGCAGCGTAGCAATATCCCGGCGATCTGAACAGGGAGTGTGTCTCATGCGTGTCTTCGTCACCGGCGCCGCCGGCTTCATCGGCTCCGAAACCACCAAAGAGCTGATCGCTGCCGGGCATCAGGTCATCGGCCTCGCGCGCTCCGAAGAGAACGTCCGCACGCTCGAGCAACTGGGCGCGCAGGTTCATCGCGGATCGCTGCAGGACCTCGACAGCCTCAAGCGCGGCGCGAAGGACGCCGACGGCGTGATCCATCTGGCCTTCATCCATGACTTCGCGAAGTTCGCGGAGAACGGAGCGATCGACAAGGCCGCCATCGAAGCCATGGGCGAGGTGCTGGTGGGCACGAACAAGCCGTTCATTGTCACCTCCGGAACGGGGCTCGTGGCGGCCAATGTGGTGGTCACCGAAGACATGCGGCGCGAGTCCAGCGCGCATGTCCCGCGCGTGTCCGAGCAGACGGGTCTCGCCTATGCGTCGCGTGGCGTGCGCGCGATGGTGATCCGCCTGCCGCAGGTGCACGGCGCACCAGGAAAGGCCGGGCTGATCTCCTATCTGGTCGAGCTCGCGCGACAGAAGGGCCGCGCCGCCTATGTCGGCGCGGGCGCCGAGCGCTGGGCCGCGGCGCATCGATCGGATGTCGTCCGCCTCTACCGGCTCGCCCTGGAGAAGGGCGTGGCCGACGCGATCTACCACGCCGTCGGCGAGGAGGGCGTCCCGATGCGCGAGGTCATCGAGGCGGTCGGCCGCGCGCTGAACGTGCCGGTCGTGTCGATCAGCAAGGAGGAGGCGGGCGACTACTACGGTCCACTGGCGATGTTCGCGGGCCTGGACATGCCGGCCTCCAGCACCCTGACACAGCAGCGCCTGGGCTGGACGCCCGAGGGCATCGGCCTGATCGCCGACATCGGCCAGCCGGACTACTTCAAGCCGAGCTCTCGGAGTTGAAGGATTGCCTGGAGCGGGTGGCGCGCCTGATCCTCACCCGCTCGCTGCGGCTGAAAGGCCCGGTCCGCCTGATGGCGGCGTTCGGCAAGTGCTTTCCGTCGTAGCCTCGGGCGGGGCGCCGGCCCCTCGGTCGCTGGGGAGTTCTATGCACTGTCGCCGAATTCTCCAGAAATAGGTCGCAAATGACAGGCCAGCGGGGAGGGTTGCCCCTCAATCGGCCGCGAGCTTGCCCTGTGCGGCCGCGACGATCTCGTCCTGCAGCGGCCGAGGGCCGAGCGCGCGCCGTCACCATCGTGCCGATCAGCATAGTCAACGTACGGATCGCTTCGCCGCGCGCCTCTCGGCGCGATCGTTCCTAAGCTGCTGGCGCATTTTCACGGGGCGGCCCGCATGAGCGCGGCCCCCCGAATTCGCAGCGCTCATCCCCGCTTGCATACCTTCAGGACTTCTTGAAGATTAGACGTGCTATGCTGATTGTGAAAAAGTCTATAGACGTCGCGTAGTCACCGTTGCAGGACATGGATGCGCGCTGTTCGCAACCATGCGAGTTCAGCGCTACGATACACATGAAAAACTCGAAGAGCGGGCTCGTGCGATGAATCAACAAGCAAGGCTTCGTACAGGTCGGCGAGGGTGGCGAATTTTGCTGCTGCCACTTCTGATCATGCCGTTTGTGCCCGAGATAGTGGTCTATGCGGCAACCGTTCTAGGAAGGTCGGTCGGCTGTCGACTTGACGATTCGAATGAGGCGGCGTGTCAGGTCGCAGGTTGGCAAATCAGCAGCATCCTGGATGCTGCGCTGCAGGCGGGTCTGCTTGTCAGCGTGGCCTTCGGAATCGGATTTGCGGCTGTCTGGCTCGCAGTGTGCTATTACGTCGTCAATAGGGGCTGGTCTCAAATGGCAAGCCGCGTCATCCTCATTTCCTTGTTGACCATGATGTTTGCTGGGCTACCGTATTTGGCGCCTAACTTGGCGTTAGCTTATGTTGCGAACCAAAGGTGCGAGGCAAACGGCGGCTCTTGTTACGTGTTTGGCGGTAAGGTAACTAATACGGCAAGAGATGTCGTCGTTGTATCGGATCAGCCGTTCATTGCCAGTCTCGTCAAATCGCCGCCGGGTCCGATCGGGATTGGCGCTCCGATCGCTGGTGGCATGTTCGTGATTTACGTCGTCGGCATGTTGGCATCTCGAATTATTTTGCATCGCCGCAAGGCGGCTACAGATGGCACTGGAGCATCGTCGAGCAAGTCTTAGCCGATGGGGACCTTCCAAGTCCTGGGGATGGCGTTGCCACGCGGTCGCAAGCATGATCTAATACACGCCAGGGTATTGGAGGCATCTACGATGCGAAAATGCTTCATTTTATGGGGCAGGGGCATTATTGCGTTTGCTCTACTCATACTATCCTTTTCAATTCAGAACGTTTTTGCGCAAGAGCAGGACTGCCAAGCTTTAAGGGCAAGCGACATAGGAGACGCCTTCTTCAAGGTAGGCGCATTCGACCTGGGTCGGCCATTCGAGTGTCAGGCGGCCAAGCAATCGGCAATCAAATTTGCTGGATATTATGCGCCATACGCCATCCAAGCCGCGCTCTCGTACGTCTCCGATCATCAGATCAAGGAGGGACCGGATAATTTTGGGGACGAGCAGAATGTTCGCAAAGCGAAGAGAGTGTTCAGACAGTGGGAGTATCAGTTTGACAGTCTAGGCTTGGTAAAATGTACGATACCGGGCGACGAAAATTGTGTGGACGACCGCCCCCAGCGCTGGACGTTGTTTTCGACGGATGGACTTTATTATCAGGTCTGGGCTCGTCACCTCGCCAATCGTGGATGTTCAGAGGTTAGCATTGCATTTCGGGGCACAGTCAATTCGTCGGTCGCCTTGTTCTTGGCGTCCTGGAGTTCGAACGCCCATCGCTTCTCTCGTTACGCGCATATCGATGACGAATACGATCAGTTGGCGCGGCGACTTGATAATCTGATAGAGAAAATCAAGGGTATGCCCTGCTACAAGAGGGCAAACGGAAACGCTCAGATTGTTTCAGTTGGACATTCGCTCGGCGGCGGGCTCGCAGAGTTCGCAGCTCTTGCAACGAAGGCGGGCCGAATCAAGAAGGTCTTCACGTTCAATTCGTCCCCTGTGACGGCGCCGGATCTGATCAATGATCAGACGTGGAATACAAATCGGCAAAAATTGACCATCGACCGCGTCTATCAGGAAGGTGAAGTTCTTTCAAAATACGCGGTCATCCGTGGTCAGCAGCAAACTCCCGCGTTCGAGTGCGATCCCTTGGTTAGAACGGTTCAGATCAACGCCTTCAGGGCAGGTGCACCCAAGACCACGTTTCAGAGGGTCGTGCGGTGGGTCAATCCTGGGGCATACAATGCCTACGAGGAGCACGGCATAGTGCCGCTGGCTTCCAAGCTTGTGGAGTGGACGGACGAACGGCAGTCCAGCTATCCGCCTCTGCCCAGAAGTGCTCACACGACCTGCGACCCGAGCCCTGACTATCAAATGCTTCCGCCGCCGTCGCCTCTCGACCAGGTCGCTTCAATGGGTGCGTGGCACGTCGCTCCAGCGGCAGGCGCACGCGATGTTGCTGGTCTGAGAAGCCAATCGCGGCGGCGCGAGCGCCAACTGCAGGCTTACGGTTCTTCTGAGCCGGGATTGTTCTCGATGCAGCCTCTGCAGTTCGCTCCGGTCGAACCAAATATTCTCGAACAGACGGCTTCTAAGCAGAAGAAGGGGGCGGCGCGGGCAGTTGTCGGTCCAAGATATCGGACTACGTTCCGCTCATGGCGGGCGGCGGGGTTGGGCACGGGGCATTAGCACTGGCTCTCGTCATGGCCGACGATTACGCTCCGACCAGCGTTTGATCACTGGATTTGCACGTAAGCAGAGGGCTGGCGTAGCTGGTGCGGATACCATGCCGCTCCTATTGTCCGCGACGACGGCTCTAATCGCTGGGGCCTAATTCTGCGGACTTTTTGCACTTTGCGGAAAAATTTCCCAGTAATTTCAGCGTGACTCACCCTGTCCAGTCCTTCGGCGAAAAATATTTAACTTCCGTTTATCGGAAAAATATGGTTCTCTCTCTCCGTCCCGCCTCGGCACGAGGGGCGTATCGCGATCGTCATGACACGCGGGGTGGGATGTGGTGGGCGCTTCGGGTCGCAGCATGGCTTGACGTCGTGCGGACGAACGACACGGGGCGCACGTCGAAAACGTATGGTCCTGGCATCTCGACGCTGATGCTACGCTGGCGGTGATGATCCGCCGGTCACGGGGGCAAGACAGCCGATCCCCGGGGAGAGTACGCATAAGGCGTAAAGCCATCGCGCGGGGAATGCCGGTTGACCGGCTGAACCTGTGGTGACTGCCGCCTGCTTTTTTTCTGCAGGCGGGCCATGGGTGAGGCCTTCACCCGGCATTCCCTGCGCCCTCGTCTTTCGAAGAGGGTAAAAACGAGATGCAAGCCTCGGGCGTGACATGCCGCGAGAACGATAACTCATGTCAGCTCGCAATGACGAGGTGGCAGCAGCGGTGTGGACGTCAGACAGAGAGCGTTGCTGCGCGCGATCAGCTCTCCGCTGGCGCCGCACCACCTTTGTAGATCCGATGATAGCGCCGGCCGAGATTGGTCAGGACCTCGTAGCCAATGGTGCCGAAATGATGCGCGAGCTCGTCGACGGTGATGCCTTCGCCGAGCAGCGTCGCGAAGTGGCCGCGGCGTGCGGCCTTCGGCGGCA
Source organism: Bradyrhizobium sp. HKCCYLRH2047 (assembly GCF_051168175.1). Taxonomy (NCBI): domain Bacteria; kingdom Pseudomonadati; phylum Pseudomonadota; class Alphaproteobacteria; order Hyphomicrobiales; family Nitrobacteraceae; genus Bradyrhizobium; species Bradyrhizobium sp. HKCCYLRH2047. The sequence continues at coordinate 417,120 of NZ_JBNPUM010000005.1, read as the reverse complement.
GGTCGGTCACGTCGACCGCGATCAAATCCATCGAGATACGCCCCGCGATCGGGCAGCGCTGGCCGGCGATGATGACGTCGGCGCCGCGGGTGCCGTCATTCGAAGAGGCAGCGCGGAAGTAGCCGTCGGCATAGCCGGCCGAGAGGATCGCAAGCTTGGTCGGCCGGCGCGCGCTCCAGGTGCCGCCATAGCCGACCGTGTCGCCGCGCGCGAGGTCGCGCAGCTGCACAATGCGGGCCTTGATCTCGGCGACCGGTTGCATCGGGTTGTCGGCCTCCGGCGTCGGGTTGACGCCATAGAGTGCCGCGCCGGGGCGCACCATGTCGAACTGGAAAGAGGCGCCGAGGAAGATGCCGGAGGAGGCGGCAAGCGCGGCGGGTACGCCGGTGAAGACGCCGGCGACCTCGCGGAACGCCGCGAGCTGGCGCGCGTTCGACGGGCTGTTGATCTGCTCGGCGGAGGCGAGATGGCTCATCACCAAGGTGATGCCATGGTCGCCGCTCTGGATGCGCGGGATCATGCTCTGCGCATCGATCAGGCTGAGGCCGAGCCGATTCATGCCGGTGTCGACATGGATGGCCGCGCCACCCTTCCAGCCGGTGCGGCGGCAGAACATGTCCCATTCGGCGAGCTCGTTGAGATCGCCGATGACAGGCCGGCAGTTGATCGCGGCGTAGTCGTCGCCGGTGTTCTGGAAGAAGCCGTCGAGCACGTAGAGCGCGGCCGAGTCGGGCAGGGCGGCGCGGGCGACCCTGGCCTCGGCGAGCGTGGCGACGAAGAAGGTCTTGCAGCCGGCGGCGGCGAGCGTGCGCGCCACCTGGGGAATGCCGCAGCCATAGGCGTCGGCCTTGATCACGCCGGCGCATTCGGCCGGCACCGCGGTCTTTTCCAGCTTGCGCCAATTGGCGGCGAGCGCGTCGAGATCGATGGTCAGCACGCCGGTGGCGCTGGCCGGGACAGCGTCATCGACCGCCGAGACAGGCTGTTCGGCGGGTTTCTGTTCGGGAACACTCATGGGGCGCTTTTACGCGCCACGGCGTCACGGTTCAACCGCGTCAGGTCAATAGTCGTGATGCTGCGGCGGCAGACCGTCATGCGCGAGATCGCCGAACCGGGTGACCGAGGCGTCGAAGTGCAGCTCGACCGTGCCGGTCGGGCCGTGACGCTGCTTGCCGATGATCACCTCGGCCTTCCCCAGCGCCAGATCCATTTCCATCTGCCACTTCTGGTGCTCCTCGGTGCCGGGGCGCGGCTCCTTGGCGGCGAGGTAGTACTCGCCGCGATACACAAACAGCACCACGTCGGCGTCCTGCTCGATCGAGCCGGATTCACGCAGGTCCGACAGTTGCGGCCGCTTGTCCTCGCGGTTCTCGACCTGGCGCGACAGCTGCGACAGCGCGATGATGGGAACGCTGAGCTCCTTGGCCAGCGCCTTCAGGCTGGTGGTGATCTCGGTGATTTCCTGGACGCGGTTGTCGTTGCCGCGCTTGCCCGAGCCCGACAGCAGCTGGATGTAGTCGATCACCAGGAGGTCGAGGCCCTTCTGGCGCTTGAGGCGGCGGGCGCGCGCCATCACCTGCGCGATCGAGATGCCGCCGGTTTCGTCGACATAGAACGGCAGCGACTGCAGCTCGATCGAGCACTCGCGCAGCTTCTCGAAATCGGCCTCGGTAATGCCGCCGCGGCGGATGTGGCTCGAGGGAATGCCGGAGCGCTCGGCGATGATACGGGTGGCGAGCTGCTCGCCGCTCATTTCGCACGAGAAGAACCCGACGACGCCGCCCTGGGCGGCGCGATAGGTGCCGTCGGGCTGCAATTCGGGAACATAGGCCTGGGCGACGTTATAGGCGATGTTGGTCGCGAGCGAGGTCTTGCCCATGCCGGGACGGCCGGCGAGGATGATCAAGTCCGAATGCTGCAGGCCGCCCATCTTGGCGTCGAGATCGCGCAGGCCGGTCGAGATGCCGGACAGCTTGCCGTCGCGCTGGAAGGCCTTGGCGGCCATGTCGAGCGCGGTCGTCAGCGCCTGCGAGAATTTCTGGAACCCGCCGTCGTAGCGGCCGGACTCGGCGAGCTCGTACAGCCTTCGCTCGGCGTCCTCGATCTGGTTGCGCGGCGCGAAGTCGACCGGCGCGTCATACGCGACGTTGACCATGTCCTCGCCGATGCCGATCAGGTCGCGGCGCAAGGAGAGGTCGTAGATGGTGCGGCCGTAGTCCTGGGCGTTGATGATCGTGGTCGCCTCGGCCGCGAGCCGCGCCAGATATTGCCCGACGGTCATGCCGCCGATGTCGACGTCGGCCGGCAGGAACGTCTTCAAGGTCACGGGAGTCGCGACCTTGCCCATCCGGATCAGGCTCGACGCGGTCTCGAACACGGTCTGATGCAGCGGCTCGAAGAAATGCTTCGGCTCGAGGAAGTCCGAGACGCGATAGAACGCGTCGTTGTTGACCAGGATCGCGCCGAGCAGACCCTGTTCCGCCTCGATGTTGTGAGGAGCGCTGCGATAGGCCGGCGTTGCTGCGTCAGCCGGAGCCAGCTTGTGAACGTTCGAATCGGTGAGTGCCATGACCGCGTGTTTAGCAGCTTTGAAGGGGAGGGGATAAAGCGCCAGTCGCGCGCGAAGCGGAAGCGAAAGCTGAGCGCAATTCACCGTCTGGTAAATCTGGTGGATGAATCCGGACTCGCCAGATGCCGCGCTTGACGGAACCGACAGGACTCAAGGCCGCGCGAGCGCGAGCGACATGCCGGTGCACTCAACCGGCGCGATCGTTCGACATGTCCGCGAGGCGGGAACGAGAGTCGGTACGGCAGGACGTGCGAGGGCCGCGCGTGGATCCGCGCCCGGCGTCAGACCAGCAGCAGATAGAGGAGGGCGATCAGGGATGCCCCTACGCCCGCGGCGATCAGCGCGTAGTCGGTGCTGAAGTCGGTCTGGGGTTCCAACATGGCTCTGGCGGGGCTCTGGGACACGCCGGGACACTACGGCCGGGCTTACCCGGGGTCTGTGAGCCAGTTCACAGACCGCACGATTTGTTTGAAAATTTGAGTCGGATGGGCATGATCTCACGCTTGGGACGCGATCCGTTATCTACGCATCTCAAGATTGAAGTCGGGCCGGCGGCGCGAATCCGGGCGTCCGTCTCTGCAGGACCATTGCACTGACGCCGCCTTCCGCCTTCGTCGCGGGCCGCGCGCGCTACTCACCCGCCATCTGCAGCGCCGGGCGGCTGCCGCGCTCGCGCGCCCGCAGCCGCGTCTCCTCGCGGTGGACGTAGTCACGCGTCATCGGCACGACGCCCTGGCGCTTCGTCAGCTGGATCTGGACATTCATCAGGTTCTGCTTGCGGAATCCCATTTCCGCGGCCGCCAGGTAGAACTCCCACATCCGCGCGAAGCGCTCGTCATAGAGCTGCACGGCCTCATCGCGCCGGGCCATGAAGCGTTCGCGCCACGCCTTCAGGGTTTCCGCGTAGTGCAGGCGCAGGATCTCGATGTCGCAGACGAGGAGCCCGGCGCGCTCGATCGCCGGCAGAACCTCCGAGAGGGCTGGGACGTAGCCGCCGGGGAAGATGTATTTGGCGATCCAGGGGTTGGTCGCATCAGGGCCCTCGGAGCGTCCGATCGAATGCAGCAGCATGACGCCGTCGTCCGCGAGCAGCTCGGCGCAGCGGCGAAAGAAGGTGTCGTAGAAGGCGACCCCGACATGCTCGAACATGCCGACCGAGACGATGCGCTCGAACGTACCTGGCACGTCGCGGTAATCCTGCAGCAGGAAGCGGGCGGCATGGGACAGGTGCCGTTCGGCCGCGCGGGCCTCGGCGACCTGCAACTGCTCGGCCGACAAGGTCACGCCGGTGACGTCGGCATCACACATCTCAGCCAGGTAGAGTCCGAGCCCGCCCCAGCCGCAGCCGATGTCGAGGATGCGATGGCGGCGGCGGATCAGCAGCTTGGCCGCCAGATGACGTTTCTTGGCGAGCTGGGCATCGTCCAGCGTCGCATCCGGCTTCTCGAAATAGGCGCAGGAATATTGCCGGTCGGCATCGAGGAACAGCGAATACAGCCGCCCGTCGAGATCGTAATGATGGGCGACGTTGCGGCGCGCGCGTGCCCGGATGTTGAGCTGGTGCAGGTGCCGGACGAGGTAGCGCAGCCACCATTGCGTCTTGGCCCAGTCGGGCACCGCGGCCGGCTGGCTCATCACGATCGACAGCAGATCCGCGATCGATCCTCGTTCGACGACGAACGAGCCGTCCATATAGACCTCGCCGAGCGCGAGCTCGGGATTGGCCAGAATCCGGCGCTCGGCTTCACGAGTCAGAAATCGTGCCGCCACGGGGACACCGGTTCCATCCCCGCAGCTGAACGACGTGCCGCTGGCCGTCGTAAAGCTGATCGACCCACGGCAAATGAAGCCACTCAACAGACTTCGGAGCAAACGGTCCATCCACACCACCCAACGAGCTATTCCCGTGAGTTGCTGACTTTCCCGGCCGTCGCACTCGACGCGTTGAGAACCGATTGGTTCCCAATCATCACGTTGTTATGTTACCCAGCGGGCACACGCCGATGCCACTGCCATGAACACAAAGCCGATATTCAGAACTGTCATTGTCATTGATCGATGGACATCTCGGCGCAGGAACATCTGTGCGCTTTCATTCGCTCCGCAATCCGTTAAAAAGGCCGCGGCCGCCGGCCTTTTGGCCGGTGTCCGGCATCTGACCGCCGGACGAGGTCTGAAGGGATCGCCGTCGACGGCGTGGAGCGACCGCAATGTCCGCTGTCACGTTCGGCTGATAGCGAGAGGAAACACGGCAGCGGATGTCGCGCGGGGCGGCGCCGTGTGGGCGAAACCATAGCTGGAGAATGAGAATGGTGGGCCGAGCGCTCAATTTGGCGGCGGTGGTGGCGGTGTTCTGCATGGGCTTTGCGGGGGCCGCCGTTGCGCAGGAAAATCTCGATGCGGGCAAGAGTCCTGCGCAGATCTTCAACGGGACCTGCGTGGTCTGCCACAAGTCGCCGCGCGGTCTGGCCAAGAACACCTCGGCCGGCTCGCTGCCCGGGTTTCTGCGCCAGCATTACACGACGAGCCCCGAGATGGCCGGCGTGCTCGCCAATTACCTGATTGCGAACGGCGCCGCTGATGCGCGATCCACGGGCCATTCCGGCAAGGAGACGCGGTCCGAGCGTCGCGCCCGGTCGGCCACCACCGAGCCGTCCGAGGCGAAGCCGGCCACCGCTGACGATGCGGCCGAGCCGCGCCGTCGGGGTCATCATTCCAGGCGCTCCGCGCCGGCCGAGGCCAAGCCCGATGCGGCAGCGGAGCCCGCGGCTGCACCGGCCGACGGCGAGGGCAGTGCGCCCGCAAAGAAGGGCCGGCTCGGCAAGCGCAAGAAGCCGGCCCAGGAGGGCGCGGCCGCGGATGAGACGCGCAGCGAGCCGACCGGTGCGACCCAGCCGTCACCGTCGCGCGAGGACAGCGCCGCCGGCTCCGAGCCGCCGCGGGTTGAGCCGGCAAGATCGAGCGACGCCGCCCCGGCGCTGCGCGCCGATCCGGTCCCGCCGGTGACGCCGGCGCCGGCCACGACCCAGTCGGTGCCGTCGGATCCCTCGGTTCCGTCCTCGCCCTCGCGGTGAGACGGCAATGAAAAAGCCCGGCTCGTTGAGCCGGGCTTTTCCGCAAATGGGCTAGCGCGGCGCTTACTGCTGCGCAGGCTCGCCGGCAGCGCCCTCGTCCTGGGCCTCCGGATCGAAGAACTCGCCGGCGGCCGCGATCGCTTCGGCGGCGGCGTCGCGGTCCTCCTGGCGGGTCGAGATGTCCTCGCCGCGCTTGATGCGCTCGGCCTCGTCGGCGCTGCGGGCGACCGTCACGGTCACCGAGGTCTCGACCTCCGGATGGATCGCGATGGTGATCGTCTGCTTGCCGATCGTCTTGATCGGGGCGTCGAGCCAGACCTGCGGCCGGCTGACGGTGATGCCGTCGGCGGCGAGGGCGGCGACGATGTCGCGCACCGAGACCGAGCCGAACAGCTGGCCGGATTCGGAGGCCTGGCGGATGATGACGATGTCGCGGCCGTCGATCTTCTCGGCGACCTTGGACGCCTCGCCCTTGGCCTTGATGTTGTTGGCCTCGAGCTCGGCCTTCATGCCCTCATACTTGGCCTTGTTCTCGGCGGTGGCCCGCAGCGCCTTCTTGCGCTTGAGCAGGAAGTTGCGGGCGAACCCGTCCTTGACCTTCACGATCTCGCCCATCTGGCCGAGCTTGGCGACGCGTTCCAGCAGAATGACTTCCATCGATGTTCTCCTTTAAGATGTTCGAAGCGGTTGGTTGAGGTGAAGCTTCTACGGCACCGGCAACGGCGGCGGCTGCCGCGGGCCGAAGCGGTGGCGGAGGTCGAAGGCGGCGTCGGCGAGGCCGAGGACGATCATCGCCAGCATCGGGATCGGCCAGATGAAGGTCAGCATCAGCGCGTAGGCGAGGCCGAGCCAGAGCGGCCGGGTGCGCAGCGGCAGGGTCAGCGTATGCAGGACCGCGAAGCCGGTGAGCGCATAGGCGGTCAGCAGCGCTGCGGCGGCGATTCGCGCGAGCATGCCGATCAGCCCGCCCGGAAAGCAGAAGGCGATGATCGCAAACAGCGCCGGCAGCGTCATCAGCGGCAGCTTGGTGTCGCGCAGGCGTGGCCATGGGCGCATCAGCCGGCCGGAGATCGCCGTGATCTTTGCAGCCGCCAGGACGTTGAGCGACAGGATCGTGGTCATGATCACCGCGGCCATGGGCGGCGCCATGAATACCAGGAGCTCGACCAGCTGCGGAATGTCGACCGCGTCGGACGACGCGACGGTATTGCCGAGCACGCGCGACAGCAGCCGCCTGAGACCCTGATTGGTGGCCGTCATGTCGGTGCCGAAGGAGAATGCGGCAATCAGCGCGGCGATCACCGCGATCCACAGCAGGATGTTGCCGGGCGGATACCATTCGATGCCATCCTGGCCGGATGGGCTGGTCGTCGGCCGGCCGAGCAGGACGAGGTGGCCGAGCCACCAGGCCGGCAGCGTCACAGAGACTGCAAAGGCGAGCGCGCGATCGAAGCCGAAGATGGCCAGCACGCAAGCGGTTGCCACAAGACCGCCGATGACAGCGCAAAGCCGGCCCCAGGCGATTGCGGCGACCAGCAGCGGCACGGGCGCGAGCAGCGCAAGCACGAGCGCCGTCATTACGCCCGACGCCGTCGAGGCGAACATGACGGCGGAGGCAGCGCCTGCTGCGAGCGCGATGAGAAGCGTTCCGATCATCAGCTGTCCCGCTCCCTTCGAGCGGTTAGAGGCGCCTTCGCCCCAACCATCGGCGACCGGACGACCCGGAAGCCTTATGAGAATTCAACGGAAGGAGCCGGCGGCGCGGGGCCGCCGGTCCGAGGTCCGCAATCAGCGGATGACGTAGGGCAGCAGGCCGAGGAAGCGGGCGCGCTTGATGGCGCGCGCGAGCTCGCGCTGCTTCTTGGCGGACACGGCGGTGATGCGGCTAGGCACGATCTTGCCGCGCTCGGACACGTAGCGCATCAGCAGCTTGGAGTCCTTGTAATCGATCTTCGGCGCGTTCGGCCCGGAGAACGGGCAGGTCTTGCGGCGGCGGAAGAACGGGCGACGTGCGGGGGCTTCAGCCATTGATCTTACTCCTCGTCCGTCGTTTCTTCGTCACGGGGCCGGCGCGGGCCACGATCGCCACGGTCTCCGCGATCGCCACGGAAGCCGCCGCCATCGCGCTCACCACGGAAGCCGCCGCCGCGGTCGTCGCGCTCACGGTCGCGATCGGCCTTGCGCATCATCGCCGACGGGCCTTCCTCGAGCTCCTCGACGCGGACGCTGAGGTAGCGGATCACGTCCTCGCTGATCCGCTCCTGGCGCTCGATCTCGGCGATCGCCGCGGACGGCGCGTCGATGTTGAGCAGCACGAAGTGCGCCTTGCGATTCTTGTTCATGCGGTAGGTGAGGGAGCGAACGCCCCAATTCTCGGTCTTCGTGACCTTACCGCCGAGACCCTCGACGATACCGGTCATCTGAGCCGTCAGTTCTTCCACCTGCTGGGTGCTCGCGTCCTGACGCGCGAGGAAAACATGCTCGTAAAGCGGCATGGCTGTCCTTTCCAAGTTGGCGCAAATCCTGGCGTCAAGCCCTTCGAGCCCTTGTGGAAAGGACTCGCAGACGTCAGCTCAGAAGGCGGGAACACGGGACGACGGGCCGACTGGCCCTGCCACATCAAATCGCCTGGACAGCTTGGAGAGGGTACATCCCCAAGGTTGAGCAAGGTGAATTTGCTGGGACCGTCCGTTCAGCTCCCGGCTCAGGATCCACGGATGGCGGGCCTTATACCGATTTTCGGCGCCAAGGCAAGGGAAAGTGGTCGAAATGCGCCCGTCACGCGCTTGACATCCCGGCCTTTGCCAGTGTCTTTCCGGCCAAAGTTACTCAATTCCAGGGATTTTGGAACGTTCAGGGGGGCGGCCATGACGGCAGCATTCACTTTTCCGGGGCAGGGGTCCCAGGCCGTCGGCATGGGCAAGGCGCTCGCGGACGCCTTCCCGGTGGCCCGCGCCGTGTTCGAGGAGGTCGACGCTGCCCTCGGCGAGAAGCTGACGACCATCATTTGGGAAGGTCCGGCCGAGACCCTGCAGCTGACCGAAAATGCCCAGCCCGCCCTGATGGCGGTGTCGATGGCGACCTTACGGGTGCTGGAGGCCGAGGCGGGGTTCTCGGTCGGGCGGGACGCGGCCTTCGTCGCGGGTCACTCGCTGGGCGAATATTCGGCACTGGCGGCCGCCGGCAGCCTGACCACCGCCGACACCGCCCGCCTGCTGCGGACGCGCGGTCTCGCGATGCAGAAGGCCGTTCCGGTAGGCGTCGGCGCCATGGCCGCGCTGCTCGGGATGGATTACGAGGCAGCCGTGGCGGTCGCCGAAGAGGCGGCTCAGGGCGAGGTCTGCCAGGCCGCCAACGACAATGGCGGCGGCCAAGTGGTGGTGTCCGGCAACAAGACTGCCGTCGATCGCGCCGTCGAGATCGCACGCGCCAAGGGCGCCAAGCGCGCCATGCTGCTGCCGGTCTCCGCGCCGTTCCACTGCAAGCTGATGCAGCCGGCGGCCGACGTCATGGCGGAGGCGCTCTCCAAGGTCACCATCAAGGCGCCGGCCTCGCCGCTGGTCTCGAACGTGCTCGCGGCCCCGATCAGTGATCCTGACGAGATTCGCCGTCGCCTGGTCGAGCAGGTCACGGGTACGGTGCGCTGGCGCGAATCGATCGCCTACATGGCGAGCCAGGGCGTGACGCGCTTCCTGGAGATCGGCGCGGGCAAGGTGCTCAGCGGCCTGGTCAAGCGGATCGCGGATGGTGCAGTCGGTGTCGCCGTCGGCGGACCGGCGGACATTGCGGCCGCCAAGGATGCGCTGGCCGCGGTCAAAACGTCGTAGAGCGTCGCGTATAGCGGCATTGAGGAGAGTTTGATGTTCGATCTGAGTGGCAGGACCGCGCTGGTCACCGGCGCGACCGGCGGCATCGGCAATGCGATCGCCAAGGCCTTGCATTCCCAGGGAGCGACCGTGGCCGTTTCCGGCACCCGGCGCGAGGTGCTCGAGACCCTCGCGGGCGAGCTGGGCAGCCGTGTGCATGTGCTGCCTTGCAATCTGTCTGACGCGGCCGAGGTCGAGGCGCTGGTGCCGGCCGCCGAGCAGGCGATGGGGCAGGTCGACATTCTCGTCGCCAACGCCGGCATCACCCGCGACAACCTGTTCGTGCAGCTCCGCGACGAGGATTGGGACGAGGTAATCAAGGTCAACCTGACCGCGACATTCCGCCTCTCGCGTGCCGCCACCAAGCTGATGATGCGCAAGCGCTTCGGCCGCATCATCGCGATCACCTCGATCGTCGGCGTCACCGGCAATCCGGGGCAGGGCAATTACACGGCGTCCAAGGCCGGCATCATCGGCATGATCAAGACGCTCGGCGCCGAGTACGCCAAGCGCGGCGTGACCGCCAACTGCATCGCACCGGGCTTCATCAAGACACCGATGACCGACGCTCTGAACGAGAAGCAGCGCGAGTCGATCCTCGCCAAGGTGCCGGCGGCGCGGCTGGGCACGCCAGAGGACATTGCTGCAGCTGCGGTGTACCTCGCCTCCAACGAGGCGGCGTATGTCACGGGCCAGACCATCCACGTCAACGGCGGCATGGCGATGATCTAGGCCCTGCCGCGGCTCGGAATGCGGCGAAAAGACGTCGCGACCAGCATACCGGGCCGTGTGGTCAACGATTCGCGTGTATGGTAACCGGGCAGCTGATGGGGGCACGAAGAACGCCATTGCAGGATTTCCAAACCCTGTATATTGGCGGGGCGAGCTGCCATCGTTCGCCGGGCCTCCGTCGGCTGGCGCTGCTGATCCGGGTTCCTGTTTGAGCGCTCTGGATCGGAGGCGTACCGGCCTCATGGAGAGTGTGGATTGGAGTTTGTGAGTGGCCCCGTTTCCGAAGTTTTCGGACCGCAAGTCGTCCGCCAAATTTCGGTAAAGGGGCGCTGCGGGGCAAATCTGGTTTTGCGCGATCGCGAAGGAAGTTTAGCGGCCGGGGTGATGCGGATCATCCGGGGGTCGGGTCTTAAAGGAACAAGCACGAGGTTGAACGATGAGTGAGATTGGCGAGCGGGTTAAGAAGATCGTGGTCGAACACCTTGGTGTCGAGCCCGAGAAAGTGGTCGACAACGCGAGCTTCATTGACGACCTCGGTGCTGACAGCCTCGACACGGTCGAGCTCGTCATGGCCTTCGAGGAAGAGTTTGGTTGCGAGATTCCGGACGACGCCGCCGAGACGATCCTGACCGTCGGCGACGCCACCAAGTTCCTCGAGAAGAACGCCAAGAGCTGACGCTCCGGCGAAGTTGCGCGAAACCGGCCGATCCGTCTTGTGCGGTCGACCGGTTTCTTGCTGTTGGCGGCGTCGTGATGAGCCGTCATCTGGCGGCCGGCGACAGACGATTCGGTCGCGCTGCCTGGCCAGACCGTGTTACTCGAACAATTGACCCGAGATGCGGCGACGGCCGTCAGCCGATCCACAAGCGCTCAAAATCGGGTCTGGAGAAACGAACATGAGGCGGGTTGTCGTCACTGGCCTTGGCATGGTTTCGCCGCTTGGCTGTGGTGTGGAAACGACCTGGCAGCGCATCCTTCAGGGCAAGAGCGGTGCGCGCTTGATCGAGTCGTTCGAGGTCTCCGATCTTCCCGCCAAGGTGGCCTGTCAGGTGCCGCGCGGCGATGGCTCCGACGGCACCTTCAACGCCGACCAGTGGATGGAGCCCAAGGACCAGCGCAAGGTCGACGATTTCATCATTTTCGCGATGGCTGCGGCGCGTCAGGCGCTCGATGACGCCAACTGGCATCCTGCGACGGAAGAGGACCGCTGCGCCACCGGCACGCTGATCGGGTCCGGCATCGGTGGCCTCTCGGGCATTGCCGACACGGCGATCCTGCTGAAGGAGCGCGGTCCGCGCAAAGTGTCGCCCTTCTTCATTCCCGGACGTCTGATCAATCTCGCCTCGGGCTATGTCTCGATCGAGCACGGGCTCAAGGGCCCCAATCATTCGGTCGTCACCGCCTGCTCGACCGGCGCGCATGCGATCGGCGACGCCAGCCGCCTGATCGCGCTCGGCGATGCCGATGTCATGGTCGCCGGCGGCACCGAATCGCCGATTTGCCGAATCGGCATGGCCGGGTTCTGCGCGGCCCGCGCACTGTCGACCGGATTCAACGAGACGCCCGAGCGCGCGTCGCGTCCTTACGACAAGGACCGCGATGGCTTCGTGATGGGCGAGGGCGCCGGCGTGGTCGTGCTCGAGGAGTATGAGCACGCCAAGGCACGCGGCGCGCGGATCTACGCCGAGGTCTGCGGCTACGGACTGTCCGGCGACGCCTATCACATCACATCGCCATCGCCGGATGGCGACGGCGGCTTTCGCAGCATGAGTGCGGCGCTGAAGCGCGCCGGCATCACGGCCGCCGACCTCGACTACATCAACGCGCACGGCACCTCGACTCAAGTCGGCGACGAGATCGAACTCGGCGCGGTCGAGCGCCTGCTTGGCAATGCCGCTTCGAAGATCTCGATGTCGTCGACCAAATCGTCGATCGGCCATTTGCTCGGCGCGGCCGGCGCCGTCGAAGCCATCTTCAGCATTCTCGCGATTCGGGATAACATCGCGCCGCCGACGATCAATCTGGAGAATCCGTCGGTGGAAACCGCGATCGATCTCGTGCCGCATGCACCTCGCAAACGCGAGATCAACGTGGCGCTGTCGAACTCCTTTGGTTTCGGCGGCACCAACGCGTCGGTGGTTTTGCGGCGCGTGGTGACCTAGTGCGGAAGGACGGAATGCCGCTCGGGCCGATTGTCGCTTGGTCACGCGGATATCCGACTGCAGCCACACTAGAACCCAAGACTTCGCGTGTCTTTAACTTCGCGTGTCTTTAACTTCGCGTGTCTTTCGCAGGTCGGCCTTCGGCGCCGATGCGGTAAGTGGATGCGCATGGCGGTGAGGCCCGGCGAAAACACCTTTTCGCCGTATTCGATGACGAGATGACGAATCGTTAAATTGGGCGTGGACTTCAGGTCGCTTGCGTTGGGGAGCGCACGGCCACGACGAGAGCGACAGGACTGAAGGTTGCATCGATGAGTGAACGGCCGCCCATCTCGCCCCGCAGCCCGCGCGCAGCGCTGGAGCCGGAACGCGTGCCGCCGCCGCCGCGCCGCTCCGACCGCGCCCGTAATCCGTTCGTGGTGGTCGGCAATGCGATCATCACCTTGCTCATCCTGGCCATGCTCGGCGTGGGCGCGGCCTACTATTATGGACGGCAGATTCTCGAAGCGGCAGGACCGCTGCAGGAGGACAAGGTCGTCAACATCCCGCAGCGCGCGGGCAAACGCGATATTGCCGACGTGCTCGCGCGTGAAGGTGTGATCGACGTCAATCCGTGGATCTTCATCGGTGGGGTCTATGCGCTGAAGGCCAGTTCCGACCTCAAGCCGGGCGAGTATGCGTTCCAGAAGAATGCATCGTTGCGCGACGTGATCGGCGTCATCGTCGAAGGCAAGGTCGTGCAGCATTCGGTGACCGTGCCCGAAGGCCTGACGTCAGAGCAGATCGTGGCGCGCCTGTCCGAGAACGAGATCTTCACCGGCAGCGTCCGCGAGATTCCGCGCGAAGGCACGTTGTTGCCGGAGACCTACAAGTTCCCGCGCGGGACCAGCCGCGATCAGGTCGTGCAGCGCATGCAGCAGGCGCAGAAGCGCGTGTTGGCCGAGATCTGGGAACGGCGCAGTCCGGATCTGCCGGTCAGGACGCCGGAGCAGCTGGTGACGCTGGCTTCGATCGTCGAGAAGGAGACCGGCAAGCCCGACGAGCGCAGCCGGGTGGCCGCGGTGTTCGTCAACCGGCTGAAGCAGAGGATCAAGCTGCAGTCCGATCCGACCATCATCTATGGTCTGGTCGGCGGCAAGGGCACACTGGGCCGTCCGATCAAGCGCAGCGAGATCACCCAACCGTCGCCCTACAACACCTATGTGATTGAGGGCCTGCCGCCGGGACCGATCTCCAACCCCGGCCGCGCCTCGCTGGAGGCGACGGCCAATCCGGCGCGCACGCGCGATCTCTATTTCGTCGCCGACGGCACCGGCGGCCACGCGTTCACCGAAACCTACGACCTTCACCAGAAGAACGTCGCCAAGCTCAGGGCGATGGAGCGCCAGACCCAGAACGACACCGTCGAGCCCGACGAGGCGCCGCCCGCCGTTGCCGGCGGAGCGGCGGATCCGGCGGCCGGGGCAGCAGCCGCGCCACGGGCGCCGGCCGGTGCGAAGAGGCCGCCCGCCAACCGCGCCAACGGCGGTGTTGCACCCGGCAACGGGGCGCGGCAGGGCGCTGCGCAGCCGACCCCGCCGGTCGTTCAGCAATAATTTCCCACGCATGTCGGCCGCGCAGAACCGGGCTTAACATTTGCCCAAAAGGCCGTAAGGTTCGCGCACTTTTGGCGGAGCGAGTCTGTCCCGCCATTCCCGATATGCCGGAGACATGGACGAAATGGCGCTGTCGAGCATGACCGGCTTTGCCCGTAGCCACGGGGCAAGCGGTCCCTACTCGTTCGAGTGGGAGTTGAAATCGGTCAATGCCAAGGGATTGGACGTCCGGGTGCGGCTGCCGCAGGGCTGGGACGAGGTCGAGGCCTTCGCCAAGAAGCGCGCCACCGAGGTGCTGTCGCGCGGCACCGTCTACGCCAATCTCACCGTCAAGCGCACCGAGACCGGGTCGACGGTACGAATCAACGAGGATGTGCTGGCGGCCGTCGTGAAGGTGGCGAGCCAGCTCGCGGGCCGGATCGACGCGGTCGCGCCCAGCATCGATGGGCTGCTGTCGATCAAGGGCGTGATCGAGGTGGCGGAGCCGGAGACCGACGAGGCCGAGGACAAGGCCGCCAAGGAGGCGGCGATCGCGGCGTTCGAGACCGCGCTGAAACATCTCGTGGAGATGCGTCGGCGTGAGGGCGACACGCTCGGACAGATCCTCAACCAGCGCGTCGACGAGATCGAGGCACTGGCGAAGAGGGCCGAAACATCGCCGGGCCGCAAGCCAGAGGCCATCAAGGCGCGACTCGCCGAGCAGGTCGCGGCCCTGCTCGACACGTCGGACCGCTTCGATCCTGACCGCCTGGCGCAGGAGGCGCTGCTGATCGCGGCCAAGGCCGACGTGCGCGAGGAACTCGATCGCATCGCCTCCCACATCGCGCAGGCGCGCGAGATGCTCGGCAAGGGCGGGCCCGTCGGCCGCCGGCTCGACTTCCTCGCCCAGGAATTCCATCGCGAGGTCAACACCACCTGCTCGAAGTCGAACGACATCGAGCTGACGAACATCGGCCTGGAGCTGAAGACCGTGGTCGAGCAGTTCCGCGAACAGGTTCAGAATCTGGAGTGATCCATGGCGGCTCACGACGGAAGCTTCGATGGGGTCGAGCGGCGCGGCCTGATGTTCGTGCTGTCATCGCCTTCGGGGGCGGGTAAGACGACGCTGTCGCGCCTGCTGATCGAGCGCATGTCGGGTCTGCGGATGTCGGTCTCGGCGACGACGCGCTCGATGCGGCCAGGTGAGGTCGACGGCCGCGACTATCACTTCGTCGACCGCGCGCGCTTCGAGGACATGGCCAAGCGCAACGAGCTGCTCGAATGGGCCACCGTGTTCGACAACCGCTATGGCACGCCGCGCGCGCCGGTCGAAGCGGCGTTGTCGGCGGGCCAGGACGTGCTGTTCGACATCGACTGGCAGGGCACGCAGCAACTGCGCGAGAAGGCGCGGCAGGACGTCGTCAGCGTGTTCATCCTGCCGCCGTCCGCCGCCGATCTGGAGAAGCGTCTCCACACCCGCGCGCAGGACTCCGATGAGGTCATCCGCGGGCGCATGAGCCGCGCCAGCCACGAGATGAGCCACTGGGCGGAGTACGACTACATCGTCATCAACCGCAACGTCGACGACGCGTTTGCCGAGGTGCAGTCGATCCTCAAGGCCGAGCGCCTGAAGCGCGAGCGCCGCACCGGCCTGACGACCTTCGTGCGCGAGTTGCAGCGCCAGCTCGAGGGCTGAAACGCCTTCCGTCTACGCCCGCCGGCCGAGGCGCGCCAGGATGTCCTGGATGCCGTCGAGCTCATCATCGTGCTGAATGTTGCGCGGCCGCGGGCGCAGCGCCGGAGGCCGCGGAATAAAGTCGAGCGGCGGGGTCGCCGGGTCCTCGAACTGGCTCGGCACGAACAGGGGTCGCTGCTGCGGCGGCCGCTGCGGTTGCTGCGGCGCCTGCGGCCTGTCGATGATCGGTGGCGCGGCGGGGATCGACGACCGCGATTCCAGGAGACTCATCAGTCGGGCCGCGGGATCATCATGCATATGCGCGACGTCCTGCGGAGCCTCGACGGAGAACTCCTCCTGCTGCGGCTCCGCCTCCAGCTCGTCTTCGGGCAATGAAAAGCGCGACTGCAGAAGGTTGATCAGCGCCGCCGCAGGATCGTCGAGCTCGTCGTCTTCGGCGGCAGGGGCCTCCGACATCATCCCGGGTCCGGCCCTCGCGATGTCATCGTCAGGCTGAGGGGCCGGCTGTCGTGCCGCATGCGCGCGAAGCGTCTCGATCAGCGCGGCCGCTGGATCGGCTGGTGCCGTTGACGGCGCGCGCGGGGGCGCGGGCTGATCGGGCATCGCGGGAACGGGCTGAGCGGCCGGCTGGCCGCCACGCAATTGGTTCGTCAGGGGTTGCGACGCCTGCGTGGTCCGGTGTGCAGCGTCCGCCTGCGCTGGCGGAGCCGTCTCAGCGAGGGCCGCTGCAGCCGGACCGTCGCCAGCCTCGCCGGGGTGCGTGGTACGCCGCTTGGCCGCGCGCGACACCAGCAGCGCGGCAATCACCTTGGCGGCGTCGATCGGCGCGCCGGCAGCGGGGGACGTGGCATCGCTGTTGCGGGCCCTGCGCAGCGCCGACACGATTTCGCTGACGTCGACAGGGGCGGGTGGGGCGGCGGTCGCGGCAGCCTGCGTCGGTGGCGGGGCCGATGGCGGCATTGGTGCGCCCACCTGGATACGGGCGGGATTCGCTGGTTCAACCCGCTGCGCCGCCGGCCAGGGCTCGGCGGGTGCCGTCGGTGCCGCATAGGTCGGCGAGCGCGGCGAGGCGTCTGCAGCAGCAGCGCTCGCCTGGGCTGCTGCAATCTTGGCGGCAGCGGCCTGCGCCGCGGCCATCTGGGCAGCCGTCAGTTGTGCCTGCGCCGGAGCAGTAGGCGATGGGGCAGTTGCGGCAACCGGCATTGGCTGCGCGTTGGTCGCAGCGGTCTGTGCCCCGGAAGGCTCGGCCCGGCGTATCGCTGCGCGATCGACCAGCTCATCGACCGCCTGCCATACCGCGTCGGTGGACTGCGATCGTTGCATCGCCGCAGCCGCGTCCCGGTCGCGTCGGCGTGCGGCTACGGCCGGGTGATCCTGCTGCTGGGGAGACGGCGCCGGCCGCTGCGGACGGGGCTCGACCTGGTCCGGCGAAGCCGCCAGCCGCGCGCTCGCGAGGTCGAGCGCCGAAGCCGGCTGAGAGCCGCGGCTGCCGCCTGAATGGGAGGGTGCTGCCGGCATGCTGCCGCGGCCCGCACGCATCCCGCCCTGCGGCGCCTTGGACCGTGGTTTGATGCGACTACGGCGCATCCGGACTGCGTCCGCGTGCCAGCTGCCGTTGCGCCGTTGCCGCCGTCCCATCCGGGCGAGCCGATAGAGCGCGCTCGCCAGCAGTCCTGAAATCGCGAGGGCGCCGATGACCACGAGCATGAGCACGTGGATGGGCGCTTCGGGCTTGCTTGGCTTCGGTGCGATGATCGGCCCGTCGGCAGCCGGCGCCGCATTCGTGTCCGGCTCCGCATTGCCATCGTCGGCCATTGCCGGCGGTGGCGCATCGGCAGCGATCGGCTCCGCCTGTTGTGGCGGGGCAGAGGGCCAGGGCGAGGTATCGAGGCTGCGGGGCAGGCTGGTGTCGGATGCGGTCAGCGTCGTCGGTGTGGCGAGAGTCTGCGGCTTCGGCGTGCCCCGCACGGCGAGATCGGCACGCAGCCGCGGCTGCGGCGCTTCTGCGAGGGCGTCGCTGGTGCGAGCGACCGGGCCATCGGTGCGTCTTGGCGTCAGTTTGGGTGGAGCGGGCTGGGCGAAGTCCCACGGAGCCGGCTGCTGCGTCGCCCGTATCGGTGCCGCGGCGTCACGGGTGTTGCCGTTGGCGTCTTTCAGATACCAGCAACGCCGATTGGTGCCACGATCGAAACGATAGTACCAGCGTTGCGCGTCGGACTTCTCTCCCGTCGGCTCGGTCAGACATTCCTCCGCCGCCAACACGACGCGCGGCAGCACGAGCACGACGGTGCCAAGGATTCCGGCTGCAATGGCAAACGCAACTCCTGCCGTTCGGCTTGCCATTGAAGACTCCGGATACGCTTACGCAACGGCGCGTTCTCGGAGAGAAGTTGGGTGGCAATGAGCCGCAATTCCGGATTAATTCTGTCGCGATCCTTTCGTGCCCGAGTGCGGCTTTTTTCCCACAAGAAGCTCCGCATCACGCCGCGATTTTGGCCGCGCTATCGCGCCAAATCGGTCACATCGGTGACGATGGACCTGGCTTTTCACCCTCAGGGGTCAGAGGCGTCGCGCCGACAACCTCTGCGTTTGTGGACAAATGATGGGCCGCAGTGGCGGCGAGCGGCGGCGGTACAGCACCGTCGCCGCGCGCGATGTCGCAACGGCGAGGGATCAGTTCGTCAGCACCACGCGTCCGACCACATGGCCGGCGCGCAGCGCATCGATCCACTTCTGTACGTCAGCCATCGGCTCCTCGCGCATCGGCGGCGGCTTGATCTTGCCGGCGCGCGCGAGCGCCATCAGTTCGTGCGCCTCGGCCAGCGTGCCGACCATGAAGCCCTCGATGGTCATGCGCTTGTACACCCATTGAACCATCGGCAGGGTGAACTGGCCGCCCATCAGTCCTGACACGACGATCTTGCCGCCGCGCGCTGCGACGGAGACCGCAAAGGCCATCGACTTCTCGTTGCCGGCGAAATCGACGATTTCGTCGAAGCCGCCCTCGGTCTCCTTGAGGATGCGCTTGATCACATCCGGCTCGGCCGGATCGTAGGCCGTCGCAGCGCCATTCTTCAGCGCGGTCTCGCGCGCGGCCGCCGAGAGGTCGGCCACCGAGATCGGCTGCTTGAACATGGCCTGCGCGAACGACAGGCCCATCATGCCGACGCCCCCGAGTCCGATCAGCAGCAAATTGCGCTGGCGCGGCCGATCCACGAGGCGCTTGAGCGCGCCATAGGCCGTTACGCCGGAGCACATCAGCGTCGCGGCCTGGTTGACCGGCAGCGGATCGTATTCCAGCAGATACTTCGCATCCGGCACCAGCACGTGGGTGGCGAAGCCGCCGTCGATCGAGACGCCGAGGAAGCGCTGCTTGGCGCACAAATTCTCGTCGCCATTGGCGCAGTCGCGGCACTGGCCGCAGCCGATCCACGGAAACACCGCGCGCCGGGCGCCGATCAGCTCCTTCGGCACGTCGGCTCCGACCTCGTCGACAACGCCGGCGATCTCATGGCCGAGCGTGAAGGGCAGGGTCATGCCGCGCGTGGTGTCCAGGCGCTTGCCGCCGCCGAGATCGGCATAGCCGTCCTGGATATGCAGGTCGGAGTGGCACAGGCCGCAGCGCTCGATGCGAACCAGAACTTCCCGGCCTTGCGGCTTCGGCGTCTCGACGATGGTTTCGCACAGCGGTGCGTCGAACTTGACGAGCGACTGACGGCGCATCAACGCCATGATGAAACTCCCTGAAATGCTTGTTGATTACGACTTGTTCTCGTCGCGACTATTGGTCAATTCGCGGGCCATGGCAAC
Source organism: Bradyrhizobium sp. HKCCYLRH2047 (assembly GCF_051168175.1). Lineage (NCBI taxonomy): Bacteria > Pseudomonadati > Pseudomonadota > Alphaproteobacteria > Hyphomicrobiales > Nitrobacteraceae > Bradyrhizobium > Bradyrhizobium sp. HKCCYLRH2047. The sequence continues at coordinate 397,637 of NZ_JBNPUM010000005.1, read as the reverse complement.
AAAGCCCGACACCGGAATGGTCTCGGCGCGGCGGGTGGGATCGACGCCTGCGGCGGCTGCGAGCCGCGCGGGATCCGCCGGCAGCGACTTCAGGCTCTGCCGCAGCATCTTGCGGCGCTGGCCGAAGGCGGCGGCGGCGACCTGCTCGAGCGCGCGGCGGTCGCAGGGTTCGGGCGACGGGCGCGGCACCAGCCGCACCACGGACGACGTGACCTTCGGCGGCGGCACGAAGGCGGATGGCGAGATGTCGAACAGGATCTTGGTCTCGCAGCGCCAGTTGGCGAGCACGCCGAGCCGCCCATAGGCGTCCTCGTTCTCGCGCGCGACGATGCGCTCGGCGACCTCGCGCTGAAACATCAGCACCATCATGTCGTACCAGGGCGGCCACGGCTCTGTAGAGAGCCAGCCGATCAGGAGATGCGTCGCGATGTTGTAGGGCAGGTTGGCGACGATCTTTGCTTTGGTGCTGCCGAGGTAGGGCCGGACGTCGAAGGTGCGGGCGTCGGTGCAGACGATTTCGAGCCGCCCCGGATAGCGCGCGGCGATCGCCTGCAGCGCCGGGATCGCGCGCTCGTCGTGCTCGACCGCGATCACGTGGCGCGCGCCGAGCGCGAGCAGCGCCCGCGTCAGGCCGCCCGGGCCTGGGCCGATCTCCACCACCGTGGCGTCCTCGAGCGGACCCGCGGCGCGCGCGATCCGGGCGGTGAGATTGAGATCGAGCAGGAAGTTCTGGCCGAGCGCCTTGCGCGCCGACAACTGATGATCGCGGATGACCTCGCGCAGCGGCGGGAGGTCGTCGATCGCGCTCATGATGATTGCTGGACCATGCGTGCGGCGAGTCGCAACGCTGCAATCAGGCTTGCCGGATTGGCGGTGCCTTTGCCGGCGATGCCGAACGCCGTGCCGTGGTCCGGCGAGGTGCGGATGAAGGGCAGGCCGAGCGTCACGTTGACGCCGTCGTCGAACGCCAGCGTCTTGAGCGGGATCAGCGCCTGGTCGTGATACATGCAGATGGCGCAGTCGTAGGTCTTGCGCGCAGCGTCATGAAACATCGTGTCGGCGGGCAGCGGTCCCTGCACGTCGAGTCCGGCATTGCGCAAGGTTGCGATCGCGGGCGCGATAATCGTGTCCTCTTCGGTGCCGAGCGTACCGTCCTCGCCCGCATGCGGATTGAGTCCCGACATCGCAATGCGCGGCCGCGACACGCCGAAATAGCGGCGCAGGCTCGCCGCGACGATGCGCGTCGTCGAGGTGATCAGCGGGCTCGTGAGCTGCTCGATCGCGTCGCGCAGCGCGACGTGGATCGTCACCGGCACGACGGCGAGCATCGGTGACCACAGCATCATGACAGGCTGCGGGGCCGCGCCGCCATCGGCGGCGAGCTCGGCGAGAAATTCGGTATGGCCGGGATGCGAGAAGCCGGCACGGTAGAGCACGGCCTTGGCGATCGGGTTGGTCACGACGGCGCTGGCGCGTCCGGCCCTCACGTCAGCCACGGCCTCACGGATCGAGCCGATGGCCGCCGCGGCACTCGTCGTGTCCGGCCGGCCCGGCAGGGCCGTCACGGCGTGCCCGGTGGAGACCACGGGCAGCGCGGTCGCAAACGCCTGCGCCGCTTGTTCGGGACGAACTTCGTCCACGGTGACGGGAAGGTCGAGCAGCCTGGCGCGCTGCGCGAGAAAGGCAGGATCGCCGCGCACGTAGAAGGGGGGAAGCCCGAGCTCGGTGCGGCGCAGCCACGCCTGCAGGGTGATGTCGGGTCCGATGCCTGCCGGTTCCCCCAGGGTCAGCGCGAGCGGCTTCGTCATCAGCGATATTCGATCATCGCCGCCTTGCGGACTTCCTGCAGATAGGCCTTGGAGGTGGCCTCGTATTTCTTGGTGTACATCTGCTCCTTGATCTCCCGCTTCTTCGGCGTGTCGATCGTGGTCGGAGTCCGCGAGCAGAGGGCCACCATCTGGATGCCCTGCCGCGTCGCTTCCGGCGGAGTCAGGTGGCCGATCGGCGTGTCATCGAGCAGCTTGCGCAGATTCGGCGGGATGTCGGCGGACGTCTTGACGACGATCTCCTTGATGACCGCATTCGCCGTCGTCTTGAAGATGTTATTGGCTTCGGCGCAGGTCTGCACCCGTGCGCGCAAGGCCTCGGCCTCCTTGTGCCGCGCTTCCATCAGGCCCTGGTTCGAGGAGTTCGACACGATCAGCACGATCGGCTGCATCTTGTACTCGAACGCCTGGCCCTGCTGATCGCCATCGCCGCCCGCGGCGGCGACAGCCGCGGCCACGTCCTTGTCGGAGACGATCAGGCGTTCCTTGTAGCGGCCGCGCACCAGGCTGCTCCAGACGATCTCGGCCTTGATGCGCGCCTTCAGCGTCTCCGGCCGTACACCCTGGCTCTCCAGCGATTTGGTCAACTGTTCCGGGTTGAGCCGCATGCGAGAGCCCATGCCGGCAAACGACTGGTCGACGTCGGAGGCGGTCGGCTCGACGCCAAACTTCTTGCCTTCCTTGATCTTCACCTTGTCGTCGATCAGCTCGTTGATGATCTCCTGGCGAGTCTGATGCTTGCGAGTGCTCAGGAAGTTCAGCTTGGTGCGCTGCTCGATGTCATAGTCGGTGATGGGATCGCCATTGACCATGACGACGATGCTCTGGGCGCGAGCCGACATCGTTCCGATGCCGCAGACGAGTGCGGCAAGAGTGCAGATGGCCAGGGCCCGAAGGCGAGGAGAGAACGCGATCGTCATGACCAAGCTTCGTTGTCGCTATTGATCCAACTGGAAGCGGCGCCACGGCTCCCAACGAGGGACTTTCGACCCCCACGGAGCGGCCCGTCGGAGACTGGCGCGCGCTACTGCAGGCCCCCAGCCCCGGTTCCCGTGGACGAGGAATTGGCCAGCGTCCGGAGTCCGATCTGGAGCATATAGGCATGGCTCAGAACGGGGGGAGTGGTGCCCGCCGTATAATTATACGACGTTACATAGTTGGCGGCCAGCACGAAACAATCGTCCACATAGCCGGCGCCGATCACATACTGGTTGATCTTGTTGGCTGCCAGATCCCAGCGCGCCGCACCCGTGACGACCCAGTTCGGCGCCACCTTGACCGAGCCGCTGCCGAGGATGCCCTCGCGACGGTCGAGGTAGCCGAGCGCCGGATCGGCGGCATAGTTGCCGTAGGTCAGGGCCACCGACCAGCGATCGAAGTTCGCCTTGGCTTCCGCCTCGAAGCGCTGGATGTTCAGGGTCTGCTGGTCGAACCGGCTGCGCATGCTGAACGTGTAGGTGCGGTTCGGCGAATAGTCGACGCGCGCCACGTAGTCCGAGGCGTTCTTGTCCAGGCCGGAACCGATCGCGGTGTTGTTGGCGTCCTGCACCGCGAACGAGTTCATCCCGAACAGGTGGTAGGACTGGCCGAACAGCACGTTGATGGTGCCGCCGCGGTCGAACTGCGTGGTGGCCTGGACACCGACATTGGCGCGGCCGCCGCCCTCGACGCGGTCATAGCCGGAGAACTTGTCGACGCTGAACAGGTTGCTGGCGTCGAACACCATGCTCTGGGCGTCCTCGTTCGGCAGCCGGCCGGCATAGGTCTCGTTCGGCCGGATGATCACTTGCGCGATCGGCTCGATCGTCGTCGTGCCCCATGGCTGAACGTTGATGAACGGATAGCGATATTCCAGGCCGACCGTCGGCATCAGGCGCAGCGCCTGGGTGTCCCCGGTCTGCAGGAAGTTGCCCACGCCCGGCTGGTTCGAGACGTTGGCGTTGATCGCGTCTGCGCGCAGGATCGCGAACGGCGTCCAGATCTGGCCGTAGGGATCCGTGAACGACCGCCGCCACTCCGCCTGCGCGGTCAGGCGGGTGTAGGTGCCGGGCGTGGCGCGCAGCAGGCACTGGGTGGGCAGGCGCGCCCGCGGATCGGCAGACACCGTCGTGCACAGTCCGGCGGTATTGGCCGTGGTCGTGATCGGGTCGAACACCGCCGTCTGGCGGCTCAGATTGACGAAGTTGGTCTTGTAGCTGAACTCGCCGCCGAACACGGGATAGTTCAGCACGTTCGAGTAATCCAGCACCGGATAGACCACCGGCACGGTCTGCTGGTTGCCCGAGAAGCTCAGATAATGGATCGCCCGGACGTCGAAGAAGCTGCGGCTGCCGACGCCGGTCAAGTAAAGCTGCGAGATCGCCTCGGTCGGGAGGCTCATGAACGAGTTGAACGGATCGCGATACTGCGCCAGCCGGTAATCCGACAGGAACATGTAGTCGGACAGCAGGATGCCGTCCCAGCCCCAGACCCATTTGTCGTTGAGCGCGAACTGGCCCTTGGTGTCGACGCCGCCGCGGAACTGGCGGTCGCCCGGCTGGCCGGCGAAGGCGTTGCGGTCGAGCTGATCGATGCCGTACAGGCGCACCTGATAGCCGCCATTGCTGAGGCGCTGGCGGAACTCGGTCTGCAGCAGCACGCCCTGCTTGGAGGTGATACGCGGCGTGAACGTCGCGTCGTAATCCGGCGCGATCGCCCAGTAATAGGGGATGTCGACGCCGAAGCCGTAGCCGCCGGTCTGGGTGACGCCCGGCATCAGGAAGCCGCTCTTGCGCTTCACCGTCGGATCGGGCGTCGAGAAATAGGGGATGTAGGCCAGGGGAACGCCGAAGAATTCGAGCTGGGCGTTCTCGAAATACAGCATCTTCTCGGTCTGGTCGTGGATGATGCGCGCACCCTTGACCTGCCACAGCGGCGGCTTCTTCGGATCGTCCTTGCACGGCGCGCAGGCGGTGTATACGCCGTTCTCGAAGACGGTGTAATTGCCCTTGGAGCGGTCGGCGCGGGTCGCCGCCATCCGCGTCTGGTCCTCGGTCTCGACGCGCAGCGAATCGACGAAGCCGTCGCGATAGTCGTCCGACAGATCGAGGCTGTTGGCGTAGGTGATCTTGCCGTCGGCGTCGGTCATGCGGATGTTGCCTTCCGCATGCAGGCGCTTGGTCTTCTGGTCGTAGATCACCCGGTCGGCCTCGACCGAGGTGCCGTTGTAGAACAGCTGGACGTTGCCGACCGCCGACACGCGCGAGTTGTTGTAGTCGTAATCGACCTCGGTCGCCTGCACCAGCATCTGGTTGTCGTTGGCGACGCGCGGCGGCGGCGCCTTGGGCGGACGCGGATTGTAGGTGAAGCCCTGCGCGACGGCAGGGGTCGGCGCCACGACCGCGGTCGCAGCAGCAACCATCAGGCCGAGCCCGCAGGCCAGAACGAATCCAAGTACGCCAGACCCGGCGCGACGCACGCGCGCGCAACCGGCGCGCGCAACGGCATGCTGCCGAAGCGCGGCGAGCGCTGTCTGACGGACGGCAACGAACGACACTAGCCGTCCTCCTGGTAGAGCAAAGCCATGAAACCGGTGAGGCCGCCGACGAACACCGGCAGCCACGCCGCAGCGATCGGATTCATCAACTCAGCCTTGCTCAAATCTTCAGTTACTTTCGACAGAACGTAGAGCAGAAACCCGGCGCCCACGCCACTCAAAACCATTTTCTGTACGCCACCCATTCGGAAGAACCTGAGCGACACGGACGCAGCCAGCATGACCATCGCAGCCAGCAAAAACGGCTGCGCGATCAGCTTATGATACTGCAGTCGGTACCCCGCGGTCGCGAAGCCTGAGCTCTCCGACGAACGGATGTATGTCGGCAGTTGCCAAAACGACACAGTTTCGGGGGTGGAGAAGCTGTTTCGGACCTGCGCCGGCGTCAGGCTGGTCGGAAGAATGTACGTCGGTTCGTCGACCGGTGGGGCATCGAGGGAGAATCGGCGCACGGACCGGAAGACCCACCGGCCTTCTTCCAGGGTCGCCTCGCGCGCTTCGATTCGTTCCTTGAAGTGCTTGTCCGTATCAAAACGGAACAGGGTCAGTCCGGTCAGGCGGACGCCCTGCTGCTCGCTGCGCGCGGCATTGATGATGACCGAGCCGTCGGGGTTGATCTGGTTGAGCCAGAAGCCGGCCGCATCCTGCACGCCGCCGCCCGGCGCTGCGCCGAACAGCTCGGCCTCCATCCGCTTGGAGAGCTCGCGCAGATTGGCCGACATCGGATTGTAGAGGGTCGTGGCCATCAGCCCGAGCACGATGGCGCTTGCCAGCGCCGGCGCGATGAACTGCCAGGCGGAGACCCCGGCTGCGCGCGCCACCACGAGTTCGAGTCGGCGCGACAGCGCGAGATAGCAGGTCATGGCGCCGATCAGGACGCAGAACGGCATCATCTTCTCGAGCAATTGCGGCACCCGGAACAGCGACGTCTCCGCCACCATCAGCGCCGAAGCGGAGGCAAGTCCGGAGGTCTTGCGCACCATCTCGATGTAGTCGACGAGCACGAGCAGGATGAAGATGCTCGCGAACACGCCGACCGCCGAGACCAGGAAGCGGCCGGCGAAATAGCGCCCGAGCGTGTTGGTGACCATGCTCATGCGGTGGCCGGCCTCCCGAACAGCCGTGCGATCCGCGCGTTCGAGCGGTTGATGGCTTCCATCAGCCGCGCCGGCGGCTCGACCACCACGCCGCCGATGATGATCCAGATGCTGAGGCCGAGCACGCCGAACAGCATGAGGTACTGCACCAGCGCCGCCATCGGCGTCTTCACGGTCATGACCGAGCAGGCGAAGCCCGCCATGCGCACGCCGAACACGGCGAGAATGGCGCTGCCGAACGAGAAGTTGCGGCTCTGGCGTGTCGTCCGCGGCGCGCCCAGGAATGCGAAGGTGAGGGCCGCGAAGGCGAACGGATAGATCGGCGCCAGGAAGCGGTCGTGCAATTCCTGGCGGAACTGTCCGGGGATCTGCTTGTAGATCGGATCGTTCTCGGCGGGCGCCATCAACTCCCACAGATAGCGCTCGCGAATGCCGAGCGTGACGTCGCGGCCCTGGTTCGAAAACTTCGACATGTCGAAGGCGTAGCGGGCGAACGCGACCATCGCCGGCTCGCGCTTGCCGAGCTCGAAGCGTTCCAGATTGCCGTCCTCGAGCACCAGGAACGAGCCGTCGGCATTCTTCACGACGGTGCCCTTCTCGGCGATGATCGTGATTCGCTCCTTGGGATCGCGGCGGTCGTCGATCAGGATGCCGGACAGCTCGCCGCCGGGTTGGCGCTCGCGGATCCGGATGGTCAGGTTCTGGTCGAGCTGCGCGAACCGCCCGGGCTGCAGGATGTTGGCGAGCACGTCGGCGGTGATCTCGGCATCCCACTGCTTGATCCGGCGCAGGCCGTCGGGGGCGAAGAAGGCGGCGATCAGCGTCACCAGCACGGCCACCGCGCAGGTGGCATAGGCGAACGGCACGAACAGCCGGATCGGCGACATGCCGGCCGCGTTCATGACGATGATCTCCGAATCGGTCGCAAGCTTGTTCAGCGTGTGCGAGACCGCGATCATCAGCGCGATCGGCGCGATGACGCCGAGCAGGGAGGGAATCACGAGGCCGGTGATGCCAAGGAAGGTCAGGATCGTCTGGCCCTGGCTGGTCATCAGGTCGATGCCGCGCAGCGCCTGCGTAATCCAGATCACGCCGGTGAGGCTGACCAGGACCAACGCGAACGACGCCAGCGTCGTGCGAAAGATGTACCTGTCGATGGACCCCATCGTCTGCGCTCGATCCCCAGTCATCTGTGCCGGAACGCGCGCTGCAGCCAACCCTCGCAACGGGCCCCCCAAGGCTGCAGTCGCCGTCACGTTCCGAAGGCGGTGAATATCTGTACCATCCCTTTGATCCGTCGACAAAATGGCTGTGGCATGGCGCCACGAAAATACGGTTAAAATTTCATCATTGTGACCGGTCCGCAACGCGGCGCTTGGCAGCCCCGGTCCGGGCAGGCCATACTGCTGCCAAGTTGGGTTCCGAACTGCCGCCATCCTGGTCTGGCCCTTGAGGTTTTCGGTCGGACGTGGCGGCTCATCACGTCGAAATTTGGAGGATTGCTTGATGTCCGACGCCGTCAAGGTCGGCTTCGTCCCGCTGTCGACCGCCCCGCGTGGCATCGTGGTGGCGTTCTGCGATGACACCCTGCGACTTGGAGTCGCGACCGAGAAGGCGCTCGGGGGAGCCTCGGACCTGATCAAGCGCGCGGCCGGGGCAGCCCGGTTCAAGGGCAAGGATGGTGCGGTGTTGGATCTGCTGGCTCCTGAGGGAATCAAGATTCAGCGCTTGATCGTCATCGGCATCGGCAAGGGCTCGGACCTCAAGGACAAGGATTTCCTCAAATACGGCGGGACTTTAGCCGGAAAGCTGAACGCCGGAACTGAAGCGGTGACGGTGCTCGCCGAGCTGCCTTCGGGACCGCTGTTGCCAGATCAGGTCAGCTCGCTGGCCGCCGGCATTCGGCTGCGGGCCTATCGGTTCGACCGTTACAAGACCAAGAAGAAGGACGAGGAAGGCGCCGTCAGCGCCAATGTCTCGATCGCCGTGGCCGACGTCGCGGCGGCCAAGAAGGCCTTCGCGCCACGGTCCCATGTCACCGACGGCGTGATCCTGGCGCGCGATCTGGTCAACGAGCCGCCGAACGTCCTTTACCCGGAGGAGTTCGCCAAGCGCGCTGCCGCCTTGCGCAAGCTCGGCGTCACCGTCGAGATCCTCGACGTGCCCGCGATGAAGAAGCTCGGCATGGGCGCGCTGCTCGGCGTCGGCCAGGGCTCGGCACGGCCGAGCCGCACCGTCGTGATGCACTACAATGGCGGCAAGCGCGGCGAGCAGCCGGTCGCGTTCATCGGCAAGGGCGTGTGCTTCGACACCGGCGGCATCTCGATCAAGCCGGCCGGCTCGATGGAGGACATGAAGGGCGACATGGGCGGCGCGGCCTGCGTGGTCGGCCTGATGCATGCGCTCGCCGCCCGCAAGGCCAAGGCCAACGTGATCGGCGCGATCGGCCTCGTCGAGAACATGCCGGACGGCAACGCCCAGCGTCCGGGCGACATCGTGACCTCGATGTCGGGTCAGACCATCGAGATCATCAACACCGATGCGGAGGGCCGCCTCGTGCTCGCGGACGTGCTCTGGTACGTCGCGACCAAGTTCAAGCCGAAATTCATGATCGACCTGGCGACCCTGACCGGCGCGATCATGGTCGCGCTGGGCACCGAGCATGCCGGTCTCTTCACCAACAATGATGATCTCGCCGACAAGCTGCTCAAGGCGGGGCAGGAGACGGGTGAGAAGGTGTGGCGGATGCCGCTCGGCCACGAATACGACAAGCTGATCGATTCGCAGTTCGCCGACATGAAGAATACCGGCGGACGCCATGGCGGCTCGATCACCGCCGCGCAATTCCTGCAGCGCTTCGTCAACGACACGCCGTGGGCGCATCTCGATATCGCCGGCACCGCGATGGGCGCGCCGAAATCGGAGATCAACCAGAGCTGGGGATCGGGCTACGGCGTCCGGCTGCTCGATCGGCTGGTGTGGGATTCCTACGAATCCAAATCCGACTCCAAGGCTGAAAAGGCTGAAGCCAAATCCGGCGCCAAGGCGTGACGTCGGGCGATGACTGAAGTCCTGTTCTACCATCTGCAGAACATGACCCTGGAAGGCGTGCTGCCGCCGCTGCTCGAGAAGTCGCTCGAGCGCGGTTGGCGCGTCGTGGTGCAGTCGACGTCCGAAGAGCGTGCGGATGCGCTCGATGCGCATCTGTGGACCTATCGCGACGATTCGTTTCTGCCGCACGCCACCTGGCGGGTGGCCGATGTGGCCGACCAGCCGATCGTGCTCGCGGTGGAAGAAGGCAATCCCAACCGCGCGAACGTACGATTCCTGGTGGATAACGCGCCGCTGCCAGCGGACTCGCACAGCTACGAGCGCATGGTGCTCGTGTTCAACGGCGATGATGCGGACGCGCTCGCGGCTGCGAGATCGGCGTGGACCGATTGCAAATCGCGGGGATTCGAGGTCACCTACTGGCAGGCGGATGAACGGGGACGCTGGCAGCGCCGACAATGATACGGAAGCCCGTGAAGCGCCGATGATGGCAGCGCCGCGTGATTAATGATAATCTGCCGATTTGCCGGCAGAGCGTTGGCAAAGCCACGAACGTGCCGCAAAGTGATGTTGGGACAACACGTTAGAGTGTCCACAGGTTGCAATTCAGCAAGGTTCATCGTGCGAGACCACACCAAACAGCTGACGCGCGCTCTGGCGTTCCTTGTGCTTGCCCCGGTCGTCGCCGGATGCTCGAGCACGCCCGATTTCCTGTCCAAGGACGCCGAGTGGTTCAACCGGCCGCAGCGCCTGTTCATCAAAAACATCTCGATCGATGCGCCGCCGCTGACGCCGGACAAGCCGGTCTCCGCTGAGGATCTTGTGAGCGCCGAAGGCGCATGCCCGGGCATGGCGCCTGCGGCCGGTGCTGCGGGCGCGAACGCGCTGGCGAATGATCCCGCCACGGCCGCGCCGGCTGTCGGCGGCACCGTTGCGCTCGGTCATACCGAATGCGACGTGGTGCGCGGCATCGGTGCACCCGACAACGTCAACATCTCGAGCAATGGCGGCGAGCGCGTGGCCACCGTGACCTGGCTGCGCGGCGCGCGCGCCGGCGTCTACACGTTCAGCTCCGGCCGCCTGACCTCGGTCGAGCGGGCGCCCGATCCGGGACCGGCGCCGAAGGTGGCGAAGCCCAAGGCGAAGAAGCGGGCGACCTGACGGAGGAGGCGGCCATGCAAATCACCGGCCTCCGTCGCGAGTTGGAGGAGGCCGGGTATGGGGTGCGCCGTGGTTTTCTTCCTCGCGAGTTGCTCGAGGCCGGCGATCGAATCAAGTCGCGAGCCGGTCGTGAGGCGATCGCGGAGCCTCATCTCGGATCCGTTGTCTCAGTCGGCTCGTCGGCCGATTTCGCGCCGATCATTCTGTTCGATGCACAGTATGAACTGTTGGAGCGCGCCGGATACCGGGATGCACGCTTTTTTGCCGGCTTCCTGATCTCCAAGCCGGCCGGATGTCCGAGGCTGCACTGGCACCAGGATTGGTGGGGCTGGTCGAGCGCTGCGAGCTACGCCGCCACGCCTCCAATTCTCTACTTCATGTACTACTTGACCGATACGAGCGCCGCGAACGGATGCTTGCGCGTGCTTCCCGGCAGCCATCGGCGCAAGAACGATCTCCATGCCTTGATCAAGGACCGGCCGACGCATCCCGATCGGATTCTGCCTGTCGACGACGTGCTGGTTTCCACACGACGCGACGAAGTCGATGTGACCGTTCGGAGGGGGGATCTGATCGTTCGCGACGGCAGGCTTCTGCATGCATCCCATGCCAACAATTCGAGCGAAGACCGCGCCTTGATCGTGTTGTCCTTCGTGCCCTTCTGGTCCGACCTGCCGGGGGAGCTGCAATGCGCCTTCGACAGGAAACGACCCAAGATCGAAAAATCCTGGCCGTCCCTAGAGGCCGAGCGCGTGCTGGCTCGAGCGACGGTCTACAACGGAGCGTCCTCGCCGATCCGTCTGCAGCGAACCCCGGACTTGAGCGACTGATCAGGCCGCTGCGTCCTCCGCATCCAACTCCATGACGACATCGGTCGCGCTCAACGTCTCGCCCGCACCGCGCCGGACCTGACTGATTGTCCCGGAATAGGGAGCTTTCACCGACAGCTGTGATTTGGCCGCCTCGATGACGTAGAGGACCTCACCGGTCTGCACCTTCTGACCCGCCTTGACGCAGACGTCGTAGAGCAGGCCGTCAAGTCGAGCGTAGAGCTGCTTGTTCATGTTTCGTCCTCCTGAAATCGCTTCAATCGAACCTCAAACATCAACGTTGTGTACCGAAAGTAGAGCAATTTTGAACCTGCCACAATGGCGCTTTCCAGCTTATGGATGTATGTAGGCATCATTGCTACCTCCAGCTCCGGGCATAGCGAGGCGCGCCATGAAGTGGTTCTTCAGCAAGTATCTTTTTGCAGCGATGATTGTCGTAGTTTCGTCGATTGCTGCGCGTGCCGACGTTCTGCCGGCGCCGTCGAGATGGACAAATCAACGAGGCTCGGTGCTCGAGATCTGGTCAGTCACCGATGGACAGGTGCGAGGACAATTCACCAACAACGCGCCAGGATTTGCGTGCCAGGGCATTCCCTATCCGGTATCCGGCAGATCGGCCGGCAGCGCCGTCATGCTGGTCGTGACGTTTGCTCAGTGCAATTCGATCACGCGGTGGAGAGGCCAGGTCGGCGGCAATCTACTCCGGACGAATTGGAATCTCTTCTACATTCAGCCCAACGGCGATCTCGGCAACCTGCCGGGTGCGGACCTGTTTCAGCGGACCAACTGATCCGGCCGCTCGCGCCGACCACGCATTCATCCGCGCGGGCCGCTGAGCGCGAGGGCATTCCGCGAAAGCCGAGTTGTCTGCGACTTTCCGCCGAATGCCCGATCCGAGGCTCGGGGCGCTTCAGCTCCCCGCCTCGTCATACAGCGTGCTGGCCTCCAGCCATTGCTCCTCGGCGCGCGCCAGCGCGTCGGCGGCATTGGCGCGCGCCTTCGACAGTTGCGCCGCCTGCTTCGGGTCGCGCGTGAAGATGTCGGGCAGCGACAGCGCGCCGTCGATCTTGGCGATGATCTCGGTGATCCGCGCGATCTCGGCCTCGGCCGCGGTGATCCTCTGCTTCAGCCCGCTCCGCCGGTTGTCGCTGCGGGGCCGCTCGGTCTTCTCGGCGGTCCCCTGCGGACGTTCGGTGTCTCGCGTGCCGGCACCGCTGCGCGACGACAGCACCATGCGCCTGTAGTCATCGAGGTCGCCATCATAGGTCTTCACGGTGCGGTCGGCGACGACCCAGAGACGGTCGGCGCAGGCCTCGATCAGATAGCGGTCGTGCGACACCATGATCACGGCGCCGGGAAAGTCGTTGATGGCCTCGGCGAGCGCGGCGCGGCTGTCGATGTCGAGATGGTTGGTCGGCTCGTCCAGGATGATCATGTTGGGGCCGAAGAAGGTCGCGAGCCCGAGCAGCAGCCGCGCCTTCTCGCCGCCCGACAGGCTCTTCACCAGCGTGTCTGCCGCCTTGCCGGAAAACCCGATCGCGCCGGCGCGCGCGCGCACTTTCGATTCCGGCGCATCGCCCATCAGCTTGCGCACGTGACTATACGGCGATCCGGTCTCGTCCAGCTCATCGAGCTGGTGCTGGGCGAAGTAGGCGATCGACAGCTTGTCGGCGCGCGTGACCTTGCCGGAGAACGGTGTGAGCCGGCCGGCGAGCAGCTTCACCAGCGTGGACTTGCCGTTGCCGTTGGCGCCGAGCAATGCGACGCGGTCGTCATTGTCGATGCGTAGGGTGACGCGGTTGAGCACCGGTTGCGCGGGGTCGTAGCCGACGGAAGCGTTGTCGACCGCGATGATCGGCGGCGACAGCAGTCGCTCCGGTGCGGGGAACGTGATCTCGTGCACGTCCTGGGTGACGAGCGCGGTGATCGGCTTCATCCGCTCCAGCATCTTGACGCGGGACTGCGCCTGGCGCGCCTTCGAGGCCTTGGCCTTGAAGCGCTCGACAAAGGCCTGCAGCCGCGCACGCTCCGCTTCCTGGCGCTTGACCGCCTTGGCATCGAGCATCTCGCGCGTGGCGCGCTGTTCTTCGTAGGAGGAGTAGCTGCCGCGATATAGCGTCAGCTTGCAACGGTCGAGATGCAGGATCTGGTCGACGGAGGTCTCCAGGAGATCGCGGTCATGGCTGATCACGATCACCGTGCGCGGATAGTGTGCCAGGTGATCCTCGAGCCACAGCGTGCCCTCGAGGTCGAGATAGTTGGTCGGCTCGTCCAGCAGGAGCAGGTCTGGCGCGGCGAACAGCGTGGCCGCCAGCGCAACCCGCATGCGCCAGCCGCCGGAGAATTCGGCGCAGGCCCGCGCCTGGTCCGTGGCGGAAAATCCGAGGCCGCTGAGAATCGCGGCCGCGCGCGCTGGCGCCGAATGCGCGTCGATGTCGACGAGGCGGGTCTGGATCTCGGCGATACGGTCTGCGTCATGGGCCGTCTCGGCCTCGTGCAGCAGCGCGTGCCGCTCGAGGTCGGCCCGGAGAACCACCTCGATCAGGCTTTCGGGCCCGCTCGGGGCTTCCTGGGCCAGGCTGCCGATGCGCCACCGCGGTGGCACGCTGATGCTGCCGGTCTCCAGCGACAGTTCGCCGCGGATCGCCTTGAACAGGGTCGACTTGCCGGTGCCGTTGCGGCCGACCAGTCCGACGCGGGCGCCGGGCGGAATCTGCACCGAGCTCTGGTCGATGAGAAGCCGTCCGGCGAGGCGGATGGAGATGTCGGTGATGGAAAGCATGCGCGCCTTGTCACCGCGCGCGCGGCCAAAGGCAACCGCTTTGTCGCGTCTCAGCGGCCGGATCGGCTCGTCCCGACCTCGTCGCGCTTGCGCAATTCGTTCATCAGCTCCGCGAGGGGAGCTGGCAGGTGAGAGCCGTCCGGCGGCAGGCTGCGTTGCAGGCGCTCACCGACGGCCTCGCAGATCGACCGGCTGGTCTTGCGATCGAGCGCGTCGCTGAAATCGGCGGTGCGGCCAGACATGACGGTATTCCACGGGCAGTTGCAGGACGATGCTGTAACAAGTCGTGACCGCTCGATTTGTTTCCGGCTCCCGACCGGAATACCCCGAAATGAGGTTGAAAGTGCACAAAAAAAGCCCCGGCGTGGGGGAGACGCCGGGGCAATGCGAGTTCGGTGCGGCGGGGGGCGGGTGCCGCGCCGAGGCTCGTATCAATAGCAGCGGTTGATCAACCGCCAGCGCGGTCCCCACGGGGTCGGAACCACGCGGCGCACGTAGCAGCCGCCATAGCCGTAGCTGTAGACCGGGCCGCCGACGAAGAAGCGCGGGCCGTAGAACGGACGGTGCCATCCGCCATAGCCGCCGTGCCAACCGCCCCCATGCCAGCCGCCGTGCCAATGAGCCGAGGCGGCGGTCGGGGCGAGGGCGGCTGCGCCGAGGGCAATTGCGGCCGCCGCGATGAGGGAGAGTTTGCGCAACATGATCGTCTCCTGGATGACAGCGCTGGTGGCGCCGAAATTGTCCGACGGATGAGGCTGGGAGAGGGCGGCCACCGGTCGTGCTGCTGGCTCGTCCCCGCCCGATAGCCACGACCTTAAGGCCCCTGAGCTGAACACGGGTGGCACGGACCCTTCAGACTATGTTCAGAATCGTGAAATTGTCGTAAGGCGTCCCGCCTCCGGCAGGGTCCCGGTCGCTTGCCGTCGGCCGATCGCGTCGATATAAGCCCGCAACTCACCCAAATCCCGCACCTCCAAGGACGACATCATGGCGATTGAGCGCACCTTTTCGATCATCAAGCCCGACGCGACCGAGCGTAATCTCACCGGCGCGATCAACGCGCTGATCGAGAAGGCCGGCCTGCGCATCGTGGCCCAGAAGCGCATCCGCATGACGCGCGATCAGGCCGAGACCTTCTATGCCGTGCACAAGGCGCGGCCGTTCTTCGGCGAACTGGTCGATTTCATGATCTCCGGGCCGGTCGTGGTCCAGGTGCTCGAGGGCGAGGGCGCCATCCTGAAGTACCGCGACGTGATGGGCGCCACCGATCCGTCGAAGGCGGCCGACGGCACCATCCGCAAGCTGCATGCGAAGTCGATCGGCGAGAACTCGGTGCACGGTTCCGACGCGGCCGAAACGGCTGCGATCGAGATCGCGCAGTTCTTCTCCGGCAACGAGATCGTCGGTTGATCGATCCTCGTGCGGCGGAGGGCGCCCTCCGCCGCACGACCGTCGTGTTCTACGCTGAACTTGTCTGAAAGGCCCGGCCGTGAACTGGCTATCGCAACTCGCCGATTCCGCCAGCTTCGGCCACATGCTCGCTCAATTCGAGGCCGACCTGCAGAGCCCGGGCTTCTGGCTCGCGCTCGGCAAGATCGTCTGGATCAACGTGCTGTTGTCGGGCGACAATGCGCTGGTCATCGCGCTCGCCTGCCGCGGCCTGCACGGCAAGCATCGCTTTTGGGGCATGGTCGCCGGCTCCGGCATTGCCGTCGCGCTGCGCATCGCCTTTACCGGCATCGTCGCCACCCTGATGGCGTTGCCGTACCTGAAGCTGGTCGGTGGGCTGGCGCTGCTCGTGATCGCTGCCAAGCTGCTGGTGCCCGAAGACGAGAACGACGAGATCGCCGCCGGCACGACGCTGTGGCATGCGGTCCGCATTGTCGCGCTCGCCGACCTCGTGATGAGCCTCGACAACGTGATCGCGGTGGCTGCGGCCGCGAACGGCCAGGCGTCGCTGCTGATCATCGGCCTCGCCATGAGCATCCCGCTGATCATCGCGGGTGCCGCGCTGATCATGCTGGTGCTCGATCGCTTCCCGCTGCTGGTCTGGCTCGGCGCGATGCTGCTCGGCTGGGTGGCCGGCGAGGTGATCGCGACCGATCCCGCGATCGAGCCGATGCTGCACCATCTGCTCGACGGCACCGTCGTCATCAACATCGAGGCGACCTCGGCGCTGCTCGCCGGCAAGACCACTCTCGCGAGCCATGTCGATGTCATGGAGACGCTGATGTCGCTGATCGGCGCCGGCGTGGTGCTGCTCGCCGGCTCGATCTGGCGTGGCCGCGCGCTGCAGCGTCAGGGCCAGCTGGAGCCGGTGCCGGCGCGGGGCGTCGATCTGCCGTAGCGGTCGTCTGCGCCAGCGGATCCGACCGCACGCGCCGTCAGGCTTCGGCGTCCAGCCGATCGAGGAACTCGCGCACGGTGTGAACCGAGCCCGTGTCGGCCGGCTGATAGCCGGGCAGGGCGGCGATGGCGCAATGGAAGTCGTCGCCCTTCATCACATCGAGGATGCGCCGCATCGGATCGCTCTCGAGAAACGACTGATGGCAGGCGAAGAAGTAGTCCTCGGTCAGGATACGGATGAAGTCCAGCCCGAACTGCCGCGCAGCCGCCTCGACGCCGAAGCAGGCGTCGGCCATGTCGCTCGCGACATAGGCCGCGACGGCAGCGTGGGTGAACTCGATCTGCTGCGCGCCATTGATGCGCGCCTCGTCCAATCCGTGCGAAGCGAGCAATTGATCGAACAGCAGGCGGGTGCCTGAATCATGATCGCGGTTGACGAAGCGAATCTTGCCATCCGCGATGTCCGCCAATGATCGGATCGACAGCGGATTGCCGCGCTTGACCATCAATCCCATCTCGCGGGTCACGAAGCTGATGACGCAGTCCTGCCGGGGATCGAGCCAATCCCGGCAAGCCTGGATGCTCTGTGCGCGCAGTTCGCCGCGCGGCAGATGCAGACCGGACAGGTCGCAGGCGCCTTGCGCGAGCGACACCAGCGAATGCTGGCTGCTGACATAGCGCAGATCGACGCCGACGCCCGGCTCGCGATCGAGCAGCTCGCGCAACTTGGCGACGGCGAAGCCGTGGCTTGCATGCACGCGGATTACGGTGGGATGCGGCTGCAGGAACGGCTTGATCTCGGTCACCAGCTCCTGCGCCAGATTGTCGAGCTGCGGGCCGAGACGGGCCTGCATGCGCTCGCCGGCCCAGACCAGCTTGTCGCCGAACGCCGTGAGCTTCGATCCTTTGCCGCGCTGGGTCTCCACCAGCGGCACGCCGAAGAATGCGGACCATTGCTCGATCAGATTCCAGACATGACGATAGGAGAGGTGCGCGTCATGGGCCGCGCTGGTGATCTTGCCGGTTTTCCTGATTTCGCTGAGCACGCTGAGCATCACGACGATGCTCTGCGGTCCGTCATCCCAGTGGAAGCGCCAGACGGGTTCGATCGCGATGCGCAGCATCGGACCTGCTTGTGAAGTCGGCTTCATATGATGGCCCGCCATAGGCAACAGATATCATATTTACGAACTCATATTTGCTCCTACGCTGGCATACAAGAAGCGGAGGAAATATGATGTCCATTGCATATGACTACGAACGCGGCTCCAGCGCGTCGCGCTATCTGGCGAAGCCGCTGCAGCTCCTGGTCGACGGCCGGCACGTTCCCTCCGTCTCGGGGCGCTCGTTCGTGTCGTTCAATCCTGCCACCGAGCAGCCGATCGCGACGATCGCCGAGGGCAACGCCGAGGATGTCGACCGTGCCGTCGCAGCGGCGCGGCGTGCTTTCGAAGGGCCGTGGCGCACGATGCGCGCAGCGGAGCGTGGCGCGATCCTGCTGAGATGGGCGCAGCTGCTGCGTGATCATGCCGACGAGATCGTCGAGCTCGAAAGCCTCGATGCCGGCAAGCCGGTTGCGGCCGTGCTGCGCCAGGATCTGCCCGCAGCGATCGATACACTCACATATTACGCCGGCTGGGCCGACAAGATCAGCGGTGAGGTCGTGTCCACGCGCGACGATGCCCTGACCTACACGGTGCGCGAGCCCGTCGGCGTCGTCGCTGCGATCGTGCCGTGGAACTTCCCGCTGATGATCGGAATGTGGAAGCTCGCGCCGGCGCTGGCCTGCGGCTGCACCGTCGTGATGAAGCCCGCCGAGCTGACCTCGCTGTCGGCGCTGCGGATCGGCGATCTCGCGCTCGAAGCCGGTCTGCCGCCCGGCGTTCTCAACATCGTGACCGGTCCCGGGCGCACGGTCGGCGAGGCGCTGGTCAATCATCCCGATGTCGACAAGGTTACGTTCACCGGCTCGCCCGGCGTCGGCCGCGGCATCATGAAGGGCGCGGCCGGCAACTTCAAACACGTGTCGCTTGAGCTCGGCGGCAAGTCTGCCAACGTCATCTTCGATGATGCGAACATCGAGGCGGCCGCGAAGGCCGCGGCCAGCGGCATCTTCTTCAACACGGGGCAGGTGTGCTCGGCCGGCTCGCGCGTGCTGGTGCAGGAGCGTGTCTATGACGAGGTTGTCGAGCGCCTGACCGAGCGGGCGAGGGGCTTACGGATCGGCGATCCGCTCGATCGTGCCACCTCGCTGGGACCCGTCATCTCCGAGCGGCAGATGAAGACGATCCTCGATTATGTCGAGATCGGCCGCAACGAGGGCGCTTCGCTGGTGACCGGCGGGGCGCGTGCCGCACCGCGTGGCTACTTCGTCAGCCCCGCCGTATTCGCCGGCGTCACGCACGAGATGCGGATCTCCCAGGAGGAGATTTTCGGACCGGTCGTCAGCGTGATCAAGTTCAGGGACGAGGCCGACGCGCTGCGCATGGCCAACGGCACCGCCTACAGCCTGGCCGCCGGCGTCTGGAGCCGCGACATCGGCCGCGTCCAGCGCCTCGCCAAGCGGCTGCGCGCGGGCACGGTGTGGATCAACACCTATGGCTACACCGATGTGCGGTTGCCGTGGGGTGGCGATCGCGACTCGGGACTGGGCCGCGAGCATGGCACGGCCGCTCTGGACAATTTCACAGAGCCGAAGGCCGTCTGGATGAATCTTGCGGTGTGAGCCAGGCGTCGGTTGACGCGGACGGCCGCCATTCGCATCGGCGGTCGTCTGCGCGATCCAACGGATCAGTCGGCCTTGGCGCCGGTCGTGATGATCGAGCCGACGTGGTGGCCACGCAGCGCCGCCGTCAGCCGTCCCGGCACCAGGCCGTTGACGACCTGGACCTGCGAGATGTGGCGTGCGTTGGCCATCACCTCGAGCAGCGTGCGGTCGAACGGCAGCGTGCCGTCCTGCCTGGCCAACGCATCGAAGCTGGTCTGACCCAGCAGTCTTGCTTTTGCCGCGTCCGGCCCGTTCGGGTCGACCGTGTAGACGCCATCGACGTCCTCGACGATCGTCAGTCCCGCGGCGCCGAGCGCATCGGCGATCAGGAAGGCGCCGGTGTCGGCCCGATGCGTCGGAATGCGCGAGGTCGGGAATTCGTGGTGGTGATAGGGCGGGAAGGCACTGCCGACCACTGCGCGTGCCGCGGTGAGATGAATCGCGAGCTGGTTGGCGATCGTCGGATGCTCGATGTAGGACACGCCTTCGCAGGCCAGCAGCGCCGCCAGGATGTGGCCGTTCTGGCCGGCCTCGCTGGCTGCGAGCGGTGCGAGCGAGCCGACCGGCAGGCCGAGATCGAGGCCGACGCCGTAGAGATGTCGGGCGCGGATACCTGCGCCGGTGAGGATCAGCAGCCGGTGCTCCGGCAGCAGCTTCCTGATCTCCTCGACCAGCGGCAGGATTGCCTCGGCGCCGCGGTCCATGATCGCGCGGCCGCCGATCTTGACGACCTGCAGCCAGGGCAGCAGCGCGATCGGGCGTTTGCCGGCGACAGGACGGGTGAGCTTGTCGTCGAGCAGCGTCTGGCGCGCGAGCGGCGAGGCGACGTGCTTGATGGTGTTGGTGTCAGCCATGGCGGTGGGGCCCTCAGCTCGCGGTGATGATGGTGCCGACGTGCTCGCCGGCGAGCGCACGGGTCAGATTGCCGGGCACGAGTCCGTTGACGATCTGGACCTCGCGGACGTGGCGCGAGGCTTCGAGCAGGTCGAGCATCGGGAACTCCAGGATGGAGTCCGCCAGACCCTTGGCCTTCATCTCGGGCACCGAGATCTTGGGAATGAAGGTGGCATTCTTTTCGGTCTTCGGATTGGCGGTGTAGAGGCCGTTCTCGTCCTTCACGTAGATCATCGCCTTGCAGCCGAACTGCTCGGCGACCAGGAAGCAGCCGGCGTCGGTGCGGTAGGGCGGGATGACACCATCGGCCGAAGGGCGCATCCACAGGCCGTAGGGCGGCATGCCGCTGAAGACGACCGCGTTGACCTCGGCGAGATAGAGCGGTACGGCGGAAAGACCCGCGCCTTCCACCGCCGAGATGCCGTGCTTGGCGAGCAACTGGCCCAGCATTGCCGCGTTCTGGTCGGCAACGGAGGCGCCGAGCTGCGACAGCACGCCGGCCGGCAGATTCAGTCCGGCGGCGATCGAATAGAGGTGGCGCGCGCGGGTGCCGGCACCGGTCCCGATCAGCATCTTGTGCGCCTTGCGGGCGGCGACGATCTCCTCGACCAGCGGATAGACGGCGGCACGGCCGCGATCGATCATGCTCTGGCCGCCGATCTTGATCACGGTGGCGTCGGGAAGGATGCGGAAGTCAGCCGCCGTTTCCGCCGCCGCAATCAACTGGGCGTCGGTGAGCGAGCGCTGCATCAGAAGCTGCTCGAGCCCGGCCGTCGTGGTTGCCATTGAAAAACGTTCCTTTCCTCGTGGATGTCCGGCCGGCGTGCCGGATTGGCTGCGCCGTCCACCCGCTCCTGACCGTTTCCCTGAGATGTCCTGGCAGCCGGCTCAATGCCGGCTATCGATCGCATATTGCCCGTGGAATACACGACCGTTCGTGGCCCCGACAATCGTCTGCGGAGCAGGTTGGCCCACGCTGTCATGCGCGAATATCGATCGCGCCGATCCCGCGGGTCCATCCAGTCAGAGAAAATCCCTTGGTATTTCAATTAGCTATATCGAGAATCATATAGCTTCACCCGAGCGGTTTGCAGGGTTTCCGACAATGCACAAAGTTTCGGCATAATCGCGCCGACTGCGGCCTGGCCCGATTGATCGCAGCGCCAGGTTGCCGGTGAACGGCAGCCGCGATCATTTGAGAAGCTCGCAGATCGTGGGTCGATTCTTGTCGAATACGGCGCAGCGCCGCGACACGCTCCACCACCACTGGTCCAGCGCGCGACGCGTGCAGGGCAGCCTCACGCTCATGCCCTGCGCGAAATTGATCCACTCGGCGAACCTGAAGCAGGGGACGGCGATCAGGACAGGGACATCCGCGGCCAGTGCCTGCTCGATCAGATAGGTCAGGCCTCCGCCTTCGCTTTCCTGGCGGCCGAAGCGGTTGACGATGAGAAGATCGGCGCCCTCGCTCAGCGCCCCCGCCACTGCTGAGCCCGCCTGCAGCAATTGGCCGACGTCGAGGCGGCAGCCGCCGGCTTGGCGCCCAAGCCGCTGCAGCAGAGAAATCTCGACACCGCTGTGCACCAGCGTCGCCGCGATCTCGTGCGCGTCGAGAGAGCGCTGGACACGCTGCACCAGTCCGACGGCACGAACGCCGCGAGCCCGAAGACGGTCTGCGAACTCTCGTAACAGCTGATCCGGCTCGTCGCCCTGATCATACACCAGGGCAGCGAGGTCGCATTCGGCGTCGAACATCACGCGCTCCGGAGTGAAAATGACGGTGGACCCGTTTGCGGGAAGGCCGCGGACAACTGTCCGCGGCCTTCATGTGGCTCAGGCCGTGAGGCCCGGTCCGTTGATGATCTGCAGCTGGGTGAACTCGGCGAGGCCTTCCTCGGCGAACTCGGTGCCGATGCCCGATTGCTTGGCGCCGCCGAACGGGATGTGCGGCGCCATGTCCAGGTGCTTGTTGATCCACACCGTGCCGGCCTCGATCTGGGTGGCGATCTCATGCGCGCGTTTCGGATCGGACGACCAGACCGATGCGCCCAGGCCGTAGCTGGTGCCGTTGGCGCGGCGGATGACGTCGCTCGGGTCGGAGTATTTGATCACCGGCAGCACCGGTCCGAACTGCTCCTCGTCGACCAGCTTCGAGCCTTCCTTGATGTCGCGCACGATCGTCGGCTCGATGAAGTAGCCGGGACGATCCATCGCAGCACCTCCGGCGATGACCTTGCCGTTCTTGTGCGCGTCGTCGAGGAACGCCTTCACTTTCTCGTATTGCATCCTGTTCTGCAGCGGCCCGAGCTTGGTGCCCTGTTTGGAGCCGTCGTCGACCACGGTGTTCTTGGCGATCGCGACCAGCTCGTTGCAGATGTCATCATAGACGCTCTCGTGCACGTAGAGCCGCTTGATCGCTAGGCAGACCTGCCCGGAGTTCTGGAAGGCGCCCTCGAAGATACCGGGCGCGACGGTCTTCGGATCGACGTCGTCGAGCACGATGCCGGCGTCGTTGCCGCCGAGTTCGAGCGTGATCCGCTTCAAGGTCTGCGCGGCACTGGCCATCACCTTCTGTCCCGTCGCGGTCGAGCCGGTGAACGAGATCTTGCGGATGTCCGGATGCCCGGTCATGCGGTCGCCGAGATCGTTGGCGTCGGTGATCACGTTGAGCACGCCGGCCGGCAGCACGTCCTTGACCAGCTCGGCGAATTTCAGGGTCGAGAGCGGCGTGGTCGGGGCCGGCTTGACCACCAGCGTGTTGCCGGCGAGCAGGGCAGGCGGCAGCTTGAAGCCCAGGATCAGCAGCGGATAGTTCCAGGGAATGATGGCGCCGACCACCCCGAGTGGACGGCGATAGGCTTCGACCTGGCGGTCGCCCGAACTCTCGATCACGCGCATCGGCAGCTCGAGCGTCGCGAGATAGCGGAAGAACGCGGCCATGCCGAGCACCTCGCCGGTGGCGTCGGTGAGCGGCTTGCCCTGTTCGCTGGTCAGGATCCGGGCCAACTCGCCCGAATTGGCTTCGATGATGTCGGCCATCTTGCCAATGAGCCGGCGACGCTCCTCGATCGCAGTCGCGGCCCAGGCGGGGAAGGCCGCCTTGGCGGCGGCGACCGCCTGGTCGAGCTGGGTTTCGGAGGCCCGCGGACACTGCGCGAGCACCTCCTCGGTCGCCGGATTGATCACCGGCATGGTCGCGGCGCCCGGCACCAGCGTGCCGCCGATCAAAAGATGATAGTCGCTCATCGGCATGACTCTCCCTGCAAGATATGGCACTTCGGCCACGTTATATCTGACGCTATATCACGATGAATACAGCAACGCCACCGCGGCATTTCCGCTGCCGCGCTGGACGCGATGGCATTTTTCGCTATAGTCATACGGAAATAACGGTGAATTGATGTGGAGCCATCATGGAGCTGCGGGCCAAGGCGCTGACGGTCTGTGAGGTCGTCGACGACGGTGAGACGATCTCGCTCGGGTTCGAGGACGCGGCCGGCAATGCGGCGGCGCTCAGCCTCTCGGTCAGCCAGGCCGGCGCGTTGGTCATGACGCTGCCCGGCCTCCTCGAGCTGGCGCTGCGTACGCGTTATGGCGACCAGGCACTGCGCTACGCCTATCCGCTGGCGTCCTGGACCATCGAGCAGTCGACGGATTCGACGAAGCGCATCATCACGCTCGCAACGCCCGACGGCTTCAGCGTCCGGTTCGCGATTCCCGACGATCAGCAGAACGTGCTCGGCGAGGCGCTGCTGATGCGATACCCGTCGGCACCGGCGATCCGGCCGAACTGATCGCGCGGGGACCGATCCGAACGTTGGTCAGGCCAGGGATTTCCTGCCTGTTTCGAGGGCGGCGGCCGGCGCGTCGGCGTCCTCCGATGCCCTGCGAGAAGCACGATGGCCGTCATATGTGTTGCCGTTACCGTCTCCGATCACTGGGTCGGTCAGCAACCGTCGCGGCCGGATCACAAGCCGCTCCACAATGCTGCGGCACGGTGCCGCGCCTTTGACAAGTACCTCAGGGCGCGATCGTCTGTTTCTTATAATCTTAAACCCGTTCGCGCCGCCGCGACACCACCACGTCGAGCTCCACTGGTCGGGCCCTGATTGGAATTGTTTCGAATTGGACTTGCGCATGTTGACTGCTGATGAGATCGTGCACGTCAGGTCGTCGTTCGACTTGGTATTTGCCAATGCTACACAGATGACGACGACGTTCTATGACCGCATCTTCGAGCTCGCGCCGGAATGTCGCACGATGTTTCCCGCCGACATGGACGTGCTGAAACGGGACTTCATCGCGACCCTGGCGGTCCTCGTCGGCAGCCTCGATCAGACGACGGGTCTGTTGTCGAGCTCCGACATCCTCGGCCGCAATCATGCGCGCTATGGGGTCAGGCCTGAGCACTATCCGGTGGTCGGCGAAGCGCTGCTGTGGACCCTCGCCAACGGACTTGGTCCGCATTGGAACGAAGAGGTCGAGCAGGCCTGGCGCAAGGTCTATGGCATCATCGCCCAGCGCATGATCGCCATCTCGGCCGGCGCCCGGCAGCCCTGATCCGGATCTAGCTGCGCACGATCGAACCGGAGCGGCCGACGAGACGCGCGAGCTGCTTGAAGCGTCCGCCGACGCGGTCGGCGACGAGGTCGACCATCTGGTGCTCGAACACCAGCATCAGCTTGCGGTCCTGGGTGCGGAAATGCGTTGCCGGCAGCACGCCCGGCCGCGCCGCCGAGATCAGATGCGCGACGCGAAACGCGGTGCCGAGCAGGCGCGCACGATCGATCTGGGCCGGGCTGAGCTGCTCGGTGAGGGCAGGCGGCTTCGCCTCGTTGCCCAATCCCTCGTAGCGGAAGAACACCGACAGCGCGGCGAAGATGCGGCCCTCGTGGCTGATCGAGCCGAAATTGCCGTTAAGAATGATGCCGTAGGTCTGCTCGCCGCGATGGTCCGGATGCATGCGCCAGCCGATGTCGGACAACAGGCAGGCCGCATGCCGCAGCCGTCGCTCGTCCTCGGTCTCGCGGATGTGCATCACGCGGAACAGGCGGTCGGTCCAGTCGATCAGCTCGCGGGCATGCTGGGCCGAGCGCGACAACAGCTCGTTGAGGCCCTGCGCCGCGCAGAGCAGCCCGTCCTTGGCGCGCTCGGCGTCGGGAAGCTTGGAGTAGAGCAGGCCCTCGCGCACGCCGAAGGTCGAGAACACGACGGTCGTCGGCCTGGCGACGCGGATGATGTGCTCGAGCACCAGCGCGGCATAGGCAAGCAGCGGGCGTCGCGCCTCGGCGATCGCTTCGATGTCGGCCAGCATGTCGGCGGCGACGAGGCGGCGCAGCCGGCGCACGAAGGCCAGCGCGTCGGCCGCCGGGATCGCATAGCCGTGCATGACGCCGAGCGGATAGCCGCTCTGGATGATGTGGATGCGCGCCAGCGCGCGCCAGGTGCCGCCGACCGCGTAGAAGGTGCGGTTCTGACCGGCCAGCAGCTGCGGCAAGTCGGTCAGCGCCTCGCTCGCGATGCGCTGCGCCTTCTTCAGCGATTTCTCGGCGAGATCCTGCAGCGCCAGGCTGCCGAGCGGCAGGGTGACGCCGCTGCGGACCTGGTGCCCGCGCACGTCGATCAGCTCGAGTGAGCCGCCGCCGAGATCGCCGACGATGCCGTCGGGCTTGTGAATGCCGGAGATGACGCCGAGCGCCGAATAGCGCGCCTCTTCGGCGCCGGTGAGAATCTGGATCGGCGCGCCGCAGATCTTCTCGGCCTTGGTGATGAAATCGGGGCCGTTCGAAGCATCCCGGCAGGCGGCGGTCGCGATGGCATGAACCTGCCCCACCCGCTGCACCTTGCACAGCGCACGGAAGCGCTTCAGCGCGGTCAGCGCCTTGTCGACGGCATCAGATGCGAGAAGGCCGGTGGTCTGGACCTCGCGACCGAGCCCACACAGCGCCTTCTCGTTGAACACAGTGACGAGACTGCGTTCCATCGCCTGGTAGACGACGAGACGGACCGAATTCGAGCCGATGTCGATGACACCGACGCTCGTGGCCCTCGTGCGGGGCGGCTTCACCACGGCATGTCCCGGCGCAGAAGGCCCCGGTGCAGACAGCCCCTATGAAGGAGAGCGTTCATTCCGGCGCGTGAGCCGGCGCGGCGATGATTCCTTGAGCGACTTTCCACGGCCGGACAGACTCGGATTCGTCATGAAGTAATTGTGCAGGTTGAACGGCTCCTCGCCCTTCGCGGCCTTCATACGCGTTGACGACCCATCCGGCAACAATTGCCAGCTCTGCTCGGTATCCTTCAGGTTCGCGACCATGATCTGCTCCAGGACCTGCTGATGCACGGTGGGGTTCTGAAGCGGGCACAGCACCTCGACGCGGCGGTCGAGATTGCGCGGCATCATGTCGGCCGAGGAGATGTAGACGGCGGCCTTGGCGCTCGGCAGGCCCTGACCCATACCAAAGCAGTAGATGCGGCCATGCTCGAGGAAGCGGCCGATCACCGATTTGACGCGAATGTTCTCCGACAGTCCGGGCAGGCCCGGGCGCAGGCAGCAGATGCCGCGCACGATCAGCTCGATCGACACGCCGGCTTGCGAGGCCTCGTACAGCGCGTCGATGATGTCGGGATCGACCAGCGAGTTCATCTTCATCCAGATCACGGCCGGCTTGCCCTGGCGGGCGAAGCTGGTCTCGCCGTGGATGTGCTCGATGATGCGCTTGCGAAGCGTGAGCGGTGACACCGCCATCTTCTCGATGTCGATCGGCTCGGCATAGCCGGTGATGTAGTTGAACACCCGCGTGACGTCGCGGCCGATCACAGGATCGGAGGTGAAGTAGGACAGGTCGGTGTAGATGCGCGCCGTCACCGGGTGATAGTTGCCGGTGCCGGTGTGGACGTAGGTGGTGAGGCTGCCGCCCTCGCGGCGCACGACCATCGACAGCTTGGCATGCGTCTTCAGCTCCAGGAAGCCGTAGACCACCTGCACGCCGGCCCGCTCGAGGTCGCGGGCCCAGCGGATGTTGGCTTCCTCGTCGAAGCGCGCCTTGAGCTCGACCAGCGCGGTCACCGACTTGCCGGCTTCGGCAGCTTCCACCAGCGTGCGCACGATCGGCGAGTTGTTGGAGGTCCGGTACAGTGTCTGCTTGATCGCAACCACGTCGGGATCACGCGCCGCCTGCTGCAGGAACTGCACGACGACGTCGAACGACTCGTACGGATGATGGACGATCAGGTCCTTCTGGCGGATCGCGGCGAAGATGTCGCCGCCATGGTCGCGGACGCGCTCGGGGTGACGCGGCACATAGGGCGCGAATTCGAGGTCGGGCCGGTCGACCCGCGTCAGTTGCGACAGCTCGTTCATCGCCAGCACGCCGTCGACGACGAACACCTCGTCATCCGTCGTGGACAGCGCATTCTGCACGAAGCGGCGCAGCTCCTCCGGCATGTTGGCCTCGATCTCGAGCCGGATCACCGAGCCGCGGCGGCGCCGCTTCAGCGCCGTCTCGAACAGCCGCACCAGGTCTTCGGCTTCTTCCTCGATCTCGATTTCGGAGTCGCGGATGATCCGGAAGGCGCCCTGGCCCTTCACGGTGTAGCCCGGAAACAGCCGGCCGATGAACAGTCCGGTCGCCTGCTCCAGGGTGATCAGGCGGATCACGCCATCCTTGGAGCCGGGGAAGCGGATGAAGCGGTCGATCTTGCCGGGCATGCGAATGAGGGCGTTCATCGGACGCCCGTCCGCGGAGCGGATCAGCTGCAGCGCCACCGTGAAGCCGAGGCTCGGGATGAACGGGAACGGATGCGCCGGATCGATCGCGAGTGGCGTCAGCAGCGGGAAGATGTTGGCGAGGAAATGGTCCTCGATCCAGGCGCGCTCGCTCCTGGTGACGTCCTGACCGTCGACCAGCACGATGCCGAGCTCGCCGAGAAACTTGCGCAGGTCGCGCCAGATCGCCTGCTGGTCGATGGCGAGCTGCGACACCGTCTCGTTGATCAGCTTCAGCTGCTCGGTCGGCGTCAGCCCGTCGGGGCTGCGCTCGGCGATGCCCTCGCGGACTTGGGCGCGGATGCCGGCGACGCGCACCATGAAGAATTCATCAAGGTTGTTGGCGGAAATCGACAGGAAGCGCACCCGCTCCAGGGCGGGATGGCGCGGATTGACCGATTCCTCCAGAACGCGGCGGTTGAAGTGAAGCCAGGACAGCTCCCGATTGATGAATCGCTCGGGGCTCGAGGCAATCTCGATGGACGGCGCCGAGACCGGTGCTTTCTCTGAAATTTCAGTAACTTGCTCGGTATCCATAGGGAATTCGATCCATATCCGTCCAGTCGCGAATGGTCGACCGTAGCCCAATCTGGGTGACCAGGGGATGACGTTGCCGGCACCATTGAGGTTCCGTCATCAACCGCCGTCAAGATGGCTGCCGGTCACGCCGGGCGGAGCAGCTCCGCCGCCAGCGCCCGGGTGACGGGGCGTCCGAGCCGCAGCGACTCGTTGTCCAGCAGCGCGATGGTCTGGCGTGCCGCCGCATAGGACCGCTCGATGTGGCTGGCGAGATAGCTGACCACGGTTTCGTCGATCGCCAGCTGCCGGTCGGCGGCCAGCTTGACGATCAGGGCCCGGAACAGCTGGTCGTCGGGCGGCAGCAGCGTGACCACCGGGACGGCACGCAGCCGCGACCTCAGATCGGCCAGGGCGATTGGCAGGGCCGCCGGGGCCTCGCGCGCCGTGATCAGCACGAAGGCCTCGTCCTGGCGGGCCAGGTTCAGCAGGTGAAACAGCGCCCGCTCGTCGAGACCGGTGGCGGTCAGATCCTCCAGCACCAGCGCGCCGGTGGTGAGCGCCCCGGGGACCACGCCTGCCTCAAGGGCATGCGCGGACAGCGATCGGGCGCCTGCCTGCTCGGCCCAGATCGCGGCGAGGTGGCTCTTGCCGGAGCCGTCGGGGCCGACCAGGAACATGGTCCGCGCCGGCCATTCCGGCCAGGCGTCGACCAGAGCGAGCCCAGCCGCGTTGCCTGGACCTTCGAAGAAATTGTCCCGCGTCAGGCTCTCCGCATGCGGCAGCGCGAAGGCCAGCTGACGAGGGGGGATATGGCCGGCCAAGATCGAATTGCTCCATATCGTGTGGTGCGTGAGGTCAGGACGGGCCCTCCGCGGAGGATCACCGGACCTCGATGGTGCTCATGTGGCGCACCCAGTCGACGAGATACAGCCCGACCGACACGAGGGTAAAGACGGTGACCAGCACCATCAGCACCACATCGTAGGGCCTGGGCTCGAAGCCGAAGCTGAGCGAGGCCAGCACGAGCGCCGCGAATCCCACCTGGGCGACCGTGTTCAGCTTGGACACCATCAATGGCTTCATCGCGACCGGTCGGTCGAACAGCCAGGACACGATCACCGCCGAGACGATCATGATGTCGCGCGAGACCACCAGGATGACGATCCAGCGCGGGATCGCGCCCCAGATGCCAAGCGTGACGAAGATCGAGACCAGCAGCGCCTTGTCGGCGAGAGGATCGAGCAGCGCTCCCAGCTCGGACCGCAGGTTGAAGCGCTTGGCCAGGAAGCCGTCCACGGCGTCGCTCACCCCCGCGACCACGAAGACCAGAAACGCGATCTCCATCTGGCCGGCCGCAATGGCCCAGACGACGATCGGAACCAGCAGGATTCGACCCAGCGTGATCAGATTGGGGATACTGTGGGGAATGGTCACGCAGCGGGTCCCGACGACGACTCGATCAAAAGACAACCCGATTCCGAAACAGGGCGAACCGGTACGGTTCCTAGATAGTGTGGGGACGAGCCCCTTGCGAGCCATTGCGCGCGGCTGGATTCCGACGTAACCAGCGGCCAGATTAGGGGTTTTTACCATGACCGAGCGCAAGAACGGGCTCACTTATGCAGATTCGGGCGTCGATATCGATGCCGGAAACCGTCTGGTCGATCTGATCAAGCCCATGGTGCGCGCAACCGCCCGCGCCGGCGCGGATGCCGAGATCGGCGGCTTTGGCGGCCTGTTCGACCTCAAGGCCGCTGGATTCAAGGATCCGGTGCTGGTCGCGGCGACCGACGGCGTCGGCACCAAGGTGAAGATCGCGATCGAGACCGGGCTGCATGGCGGCATCGGCATCGACCTGGTCGCCATGTCGGTCAACGATCTCGTCGTGCAGGGCGCCGAGCCGCTGTTTTTCCTCGACTACTTCGCCTGCGGCAAGCTCGACCCGGAGGCGACGGCGTCGATCGTGGCCGGTGTCGCCGAAGGCTGCCGGGAATCCGGCTGCGCGCTGATCGGCGGTGAGACCGCGGAAATGCCGGGCCTCTACAAGGACGGCGACTACGATCTTGCCGGTTTCGCGGTCGGCGCGGCGGAACGTGGCACGCTGCTGCCGTCTCCCGACATCGCGGCCGGTGACGTGGTGCTGGGGCTCGCATCCTCCGGCGTCCACTCCAACGGCTATTCGCTGGTGCGCAAGATCGTCGCCCAGTCCGGCCTCGGCTTCGATGCGCCGGCGCCGTTCGCGCCGGTCCTGACCCTCGGCGCGGCGCTGCTGACGCCGACCCGCCTCTATGTGAAATCATGCCTTCGCGCCATCCGCGAGACCGGTGCGGTGAAGGGGCTCGCACACATCACGGGCGGCGGCTTCACCGACAACATTCCACGCGTGCTGCCGAAGCATCTCGGCGTCTCGATCGACCTGACGCGCCTGCCGGTGCTGCCGGTCTTCAAATGGCTGGCGGAGCAGGGCGGCATTGCCGAGCGCGAGCTCTTGCGCACCTTCAATTGCGGGATCGGCATGATCGCGATCGTCAAGGCCGAGGCCGTCGATGCCGTCATCGAGGTGTTCACCGCGAATGGCGAGCACGTCGCACGGCTCGGCGAGGTCGTTGCCGCGACAGGCGACGAGCGGGTGATCTATACCGGCGCCCTCGACCTGGCTTTGTGAGACGAGTGAGCCGATGAAGCGCCGCGTCGCCATCCTGATCTCGGGCCGTGGGTCGAACATGGCCGCGCTGATCCACGCGGCGGCGCAGCCGGAATTTCCGGCCGAGATCGCCGTCGTGATCTCCAACCGGGCCGATGCGGCCGGGCTGCAGAAAGCGCAGGAGAGCGGCGTCGTGATCGAAATCATCGAGAGCAAGCCGTTCGGCAAGGACCGCGCAGGGTTCGAGGCCAGACTGCAGCAGGCGCTCGATGCACGCGGCATCGAGATCATCTGCCTGGCCGGTTTCATGCGCCTGTTCACGGCGGAGTTCGTGCAGCGCTGGTACGGCAGGATGCTGAACATTCACCCGTCGCTGCTGCCATCATTCCCCGGCCTCGATCCGCATGGCCAGGCGCTGCGCGCCGGCGTCAAGCTGTCAGGCGCCACCGTGCATTTCGTCATCCCGGAGACGGATGCAGGTCCGATCGTGATGCAGGGCGCGGTCGTGGTCAGGGACGACGACACGCCGGACACGCTGTCGACGCGCATTCTCGGCGTCGAGCATCGGATCTATCCGGAGGCGCTGAAGCTGTTGGCCAAGGGTTTGGTGCGGCTCGAAGGCGATCTCTGCCGGACGTCGTCCGTGGAGCAAGGCGATCATACGCTGATCTGGCCGGTCGTCCGCTAGCTGTCGCGGACAAAAAAATCCCCGGCGGGGCCGGGGGCACATCAAGGCTGACGAAGTCTGATCATCGGCGGCGAGCGAACCTGACGCGGAGCTCGTGAGTTGGTTTACGAACCCGCGCTGTGGCGACCTCCGCCGGGACGATGCTCACGAGAGCTTCAGGTTCTCTGCCGACGTCTTGCCGCGGCTCTCCACCAGATCATATTCGATCGTCTGGTTCTCGTTGAGCGTGGTCAGTCCAGCACGCTCCACGGCCGAGATGTGGACGAACACGTCCTTGTCTCCGCCAGTCGGTTTGATGAAGCCATATCCCTTGGTCGGGTTGAACCACTTCACGCTGCCCTTGTAGGTCGGCATCGCTGTCTCCTCGTCTAGACGAAAAAAAGACGCGGCCACGCTCACGCGTGCCACGCCACAAACGGGCTTCCCGGGATCTGCTCAATTTCCAAAGTCGCGAAACGCACAGTCGAACGGCCAATCCGATTGTACGGGAGATTGCAACACGATTTTCCGCCGATATCAAGGTTGGCGGACTGATGAGAACGCGTCGCGACGTCGCGTCGCCGGCTGTTGCTGCAATTGCGAGGCTTGTGGTGCTGGAACCACAAATCCCTGCAGGGAAGCCGCGGCACGGGCAATCCTCATTGACCGCGATCGGGAACTGCGGGCAAATCATCGCGGCAATATTGAAGCGAATTTGAGCGGCGGTGAAACGGGGCATCGATGCGCGGGGCATCTCAAGCCAGGCCGGATCGGCGAATGCGTAGTGGTGCGTCGGGCGCGATGCTGCTCATCGTCGCGCTCGGCACGGCCGCCGCGTCTTCGCCGTGCGTCGCGCAGGCCAGCCTGCCGAGCATCGCCGCCAGCCCGACGCCGACACCAACGCCGAGCCCACTGCCCAGCCCTGCGCCAGGCGCGATCAGTTCCGAACGTTCGGCCGGCCGAGCCGTGCTCGATCTCGGCTCGAGCTTCCTCGAACGGCTCGGGACTCAGGCCACGCAGGGCGTCACCCGGCTGCAGCGGAGCAATCCCGGGGGCGGCGGCGCGCCGGAGGCTTCGGAACAGCCTCGGTTCCGGACCTGGGGCGAGATGTATGGCGTCACCGTCCGTAGCGATGCGCAACGCGACTTCGTCGGCGACAAGAGGACGACTGGGGGCGGCGTCGCCGGTATCGGCATGCGCCTCGTGCCGGGCGTGAATGTCGGACTATCCGTCGACCAGAGCCGGACCTGGGTCGATGTGCCGGAGGCGCTGCAAGCAGCGACGCTCGATCTCACGCAGTTTGGCTTCAACGCCTCGTTCGACCAGGGACCCTGGACCTGGGCGATCGCGGTCGTCCATGGAGTCGGCGGGATCAGTGCGCGGCGCGACACCAGCCCCGGTGCGGCGACGTCGGTCTACGGCGCCCACATCACGGGCGTGCTGAGCGAGCTCGACTACTACTGGAGCATCGGGGAGAGCCGGATCGTTCCGAAGCTCGCCTTCGAATACACGCGCGCCACGACGGCGGCATTCCAGGAAGCGGGCGGGCTCGACCCGCTGTCGGTCAGCGGCACCTCGCTGGAGCGCGCCCGCGTTCTCGTCG
This sequence comes from Bradyrhizobium sp. HKCCYLRH2047, assembly GCF_051168175.1. Lineage (NCBI taxonomy): Bacteria > Pseudomonadati > Pseudomonadota > Alphaproteobacteria > Hyphomicrobiales > Nitrobacteraceae > Bradyrhizobium > Bradyrhizobium sp. HKCCYLRH2047. The sequence continues at coordinate 364,147 of NZ_JBNPUM010000005.1, read as the reverse complement.
GCGCCGAGTTCGGCCGCTACTTCATCGTCGACGGCAAGATCCTCGACGTCTCGGCCTATGGCAAGCTGGTCGACAATTTCAGTCAGAATCTCGGCGCGCTGACCGTCAGCCTCGGTCCGCAGAGCATCACGCTGCAGGGCCTTGGCGAGGGCCGCTACGGCGCCGACGCCGGCGCGGCACTGTCGCTATCCCTGAACCGAACGGCACGCCTCTATCTCAACTACGATGCAAAGCTTCGCTCGGTGCTGCAATCGCATCAGGGCACGCTCGGCGTCGAGCTCAAATGGTAGCCCGTCATACGGGTTTCGGCGCGACGTAGCCGTTGAAGCCGACGACATCCCGCGCGGGCGCCATCAGAGGCACGAGATTCAGCGGATGGATGAACTCGTCCCGGAAGCAGGCATGGACCTTCGGATCGAAGATGCGCTTCAACCAGTCGATGACGACCTTGTGCCGGTCGGAGTTGCGAAACTCCTTGTGATAGGTCAGCCACAGATCCATGTGGTAGTTGATGCCGAGATCGACAGGAACGAGCGGCGCCCCGAGCGCGACCGCCGATGTCGGCAGAAAGCCGATGCCGGCGCCGCGCTCGACCGCGTAGAGCACGGCAACGCTCGAATTGGTTGAGATGCCGACGATGCCTTCGAGGGACTCCAGGCCGAGGATGCGCGCATAGCCGGTCTCGTCGAGTTGCACGCCGTGCTGCTTGATGATGCGGTGGTTCTTGAGATCCGCCAGCGAAGTCGGCAGTCCATGCGCGTCGCGATAGGCTTCCGACACGAAGCCGTAGATGTGCAGACGGCCGAGCTTTGCAACGATCACGTCGGGGTTGGTCGGCCGTTCGAACTGGATCGAGATGTCGGCCTCCAGCCGCGACACGTCGGCCTGCTGCATCGCGCAGCTCAGATCGACGGTGATCCTGCGATAGGTCTTCTGGAAATCGATCAGTCGCGGCAGGATCCAGAAATTGCCAGGGCCTTCGGTCACGGCGACGCGCACCGACCCCTGAGTGTCGGTCGACAGCGAGGCACGCCGGAAGATGTTGAAGCTCAGCCGCTCCATCTGCTCGACGTCGAACAGTAACGATCGTCCCTCGTCGCTGAGCGACAGGCCGGATTGATCACGGATGAAGAGCTTGCATCCGAGCTCGTCCTCGAGCCGGTCGATCTTGCGCATCAGGGTTGTGCCGGTCAGTCCGAGCACATCCGCCGCGTTGCGGAAGCTGCGGTGACGCGTACAGAGCAGAAATGCTCTCAAATCCTCCCACGAGGGGTTAAGCGTTTCGTCAGACTTCCTGCGCTGCGTAGATGCAGCACCCCGATGCAAATGTTGCCGCATACACTCCAGCCCCGACAAGTATGATGACGTCATCAAAGCCAAGCTGGAAACATAGATGCAGAACCCCTACCGCGGAAGCACAGAATTCACGCCGCGACATCAGCTCGACGCGCTGCCGCGGACGGATCGGGTCGCGGCGCGGGCGGTCACGCTCGATCGGCTCGGTGAGCTCGCGGCGCTCGCACGCCGGGAAATACCGGGCGTTCGTGCCTCAGAACACGAGCTTGCGGAGTTCTTGCGGCACGATCCGGACTCGATCTTCGCGCTCTACCGCGGCAGGAACCTGCTCGGCGGCATCGCCTTCCTCTATCTCAACTGCTCAGGCCTCGATGCTTTGCTCCTGGATGAGTTCAATTTGAATGATCCGCCGCGCAGATTTCTGGCGCGGCCGGACGAAGACGTAGCCGCCATCTATGTCTGGGCGCTCGTCGCGCAAGGGCGGGGAGCGATCGGTCTCGGCAACGTCGCGCAGGCGCTGCAAGGCGCGAGATTTCGCGCCGCCGATTACTACGCGCAACCATCGAGTCCGGAAGGGCGCGCCTTTCTCGGCGCGCTCGGCTTCACGCCGGTGCCGAGCTTTCAGCCCGATCTCTGGTGGTATCAGCGGCCGTGGAACCGGATGCCCGAGATGATCGCGCCTTCGATCCAGTCGATGAAGGGTTTCGAACAAGGGAGCATTGCGGATGCACAGCATTAGTTCGGCCAGGACAGCAAAGACGAATCCCCGCGCGATCACCGTGCGCATCGCGCGCGATCCGAATGACCTCATGCTCGTCACCGCGATCCGCTCGGCGGTCTACCTGACCGAGCAGGATTGTCCCATGGAGGAGGAGTTCGACGGCAACGATCTGGTTGCAGCCCACTTCCTCGGTTTCGTCGGCAAGGAGCCGGCTGGATGTGTGCGTGTGCGCTTCTTCGGCGACTTCGCCAAGGTCGAGCGGCTCGCGGTGCGCCATCAGTACCGGCGCTCGCGGCTGTCGTTCAAGCTGGTTCGCGAGGCGCTCGACTATTGCAGGCGCAAGGGCTTCAAGAAGGCCTATGGCCACGCGCAGGATCGTCTCGTCGATTTCTGGGCGCATTTCGGCGCCAAGCCGCTCGGCCATAATCGCAAGCTCACATTCTCCGATTTCTCCTACACGGAGATGGTGCTGGACCTCGAGCCGTGCGACGATGCGATCACGCTCGACAGCGATCCCTACATGATCATTCGTCCGGAAGGCGACTGGGATCGGCCGGGCGTGCTCGATCTCTCGGCTGGCCGGCCGGCATCCTCGCCCTTGCACGACTTCGCCGCAGCGAGACCATGATGCCGGGCCGAGATCTGTTCGGTGCCACCGAGGCGGATCCGCCTGTTCTCGTCTGCGCCGATCTGCAGTGCGAATATCTCGCCGAGGGACGCAGGCATCTGATCGCCGATGGCGACGTCGTCATGGCGCGCTGCCGGCAGTTGATCGCGCTCTGGCGTGACAACCTGTGGCCGGTCGTCCATCTCAAGCGGATCGCACAGGCAGCCTGGTTCAACCCGGCTTCCAACCTGACGAACTGGCTTCCGGACTTCAAGCCGACCCCGGGGGAGCTCGCGTTCGAGCATCCGCTGCCGTCCGCCTACAGTTCGGCCCGGTTCGCCGAGTACATGGCGAACATGCGCAGCATGCGCTGCGTGCTGCTCGGCTTCTCGCTGGACGAGACGATCCTCTCGACGGTGGTGGACGGCTTTCACCGCAGTCACCGCTATCAGGTGATCGGAGACGCCGTCGCCTGCCGGCAGGCCTGCGCCGGCGACGCCGCCTTGTACAAGTTGGTTGTAACCAAGGTGATCGGCAATTTTGCCGGTGTCCTCGCCAGCGCCGAGCTTATCGGCGCTGGCGGCCGGCTCGCGGTGTGACCGCGGCGGCTATTGGCGGTATCATCCTGAGGCGAGTCGTTCGGCCAGATCGATAATCATACGACGATCGGCCGGATCACTGATCTTGTTGAACGCGACGACGAGGCGAAGGGCCTCGACGACGTGCAGGTCGACCGGATTCTCGCTGAGCAGCCGCAGCAGCTTCTGTTCCGGCGGTTCGCAATTGTCTTTGCTCACGCGGCAGCTCCAGGACCGAGACCACGACATGACCCGAGAGGAAGAGCTCAAAGAGCTGGCGAGCAGCCTCCGGGCAGCCATCGCGAAGGCGCGCCAGCTCAATCTGCCGACCAGCGTCTACATTCTCTCGATGGCTCTGGTTGAGGTGTCCCAGACAATCGAGGCGGAGTTGAGGGGGCAGACCAGCGCCGAATGATTGGCGAGATCATGGACACCCGTGCCGCCTGCTGCAATCAACTCGGCAGACTCGGGGAAGACGCGGCCGGCCATAGCCGCTGCGACGCCCATCAGGCCCGGTCGACCCGGACGACGCGGCCCTTCTCGATGGCGAGCGCGAGCTTGCCGTGCTTCAGCGCCAGCGCGGCCTCGCCGAACAGTTCGCGGCGCCAGCCCTGCAGCGCAGCGACGTCGGCATTGTCATCGCCGGCGATCTGCTCGAGATCATCGACGGTGGCGATGACCTTGCTCGCCACGGCGTGCCGTTCCGAGGTCATGCGCAGGAGGACCTTGAGCAGCTCGACGATCGCAGCGCCATTGGAGTTGTTGCGCGGCTTTTCCAGCTTGGGCAGGGCGGCGAGATCGCGCGCCAGTCCGCGCTGCACGGCGGCAACGATGTCGGAGCCCCATTTGGAGCGCTCGAAGCCCTTGGGCAGCGAGCGCAGATTGCCGAGCTTCTCGATCGTTGTCGGGGCATGGGTGGCGATGTCGCCGACGGCGTCGTCCTTCATCACGCGGCTGCGCGGCACGTCGCGGCTCTGCGCCTCCTGCTCGCGCCAGGCCGCGACCTCGATCAACACGGCCAATTCCTTCGGCTTGCGGACGCGGGTCTTCAGCCGCTCCCAGGCGCGCTCGGGGTGGAAGTCGTAGGTCTTCGGCGAGGTCAGGACCTCCATCTCCTCGCTGACCCAGTCGCTGCGTCCGCGCTTCTTCAGGTCGGCATCGAGCGCGGCGAACACGTCGCGGAGATGGGTGACGTCGGCCTCGGCGTAATGCGCCTGCTCCTTGGTCAGCGGCCGGCGCGACCAGTCGGTGAAGCGGTGGGTCTTGTCGGGGCGGTGGCCGGTGATGCGCTCGACCAGTTGGTCGTAGGCGATGCTGTCACCGTATCCCAGCACCATCGCAGCGACCTGGGTGTCGAAGATCGGGTGCGGCACGATGCCGGCGCGGTGCCAGATGATCTCGATGTCCTGGCGAGCGGCGTGGAAGACCTTCAGGACCTTCTCGTTCGCCATCAGCTCGAAGAAGGCTTTGAGATCGATGCCCTCGGCCAGCGCATCGATCACCACGGCCTCGTCCGGGCTCGCCATCTGCACGACGCAGAGCAGGGGATAGTAGGTGGTTTCCCGGAGGAACTCGGTATCGACGGTGACGACCGGGTGGCGGGCGAGGCGGGCGCAGGCGGCTGCGAGGTCCGCGGTGGTGGTGATCAAGTCCATGAACGATCCATGACGAGGCTCTTACGCCGTCGTCCGAAAACGCTGACAAGTCAAGGGTGTCGGCAAAGGGTAAGGGACGAAATTCGTCTCCGCTTGTCGGCCCAATCCGCCGCGAACGCAAGCGCCAGTGTCTCGGCCGATCGCTCTATGGTTGATGATGGGCGGGCAGGGGGCCGGTCAGTGATGCCGGACGCGGCCCGCAGGCCGGCGCGCCGAGGGCACAGCGAGCACGATCAGGCACAAGGCGATCATCGCCAGACCCATGAATTCGAACACCAGCGCGTCCACGTCTCAGACCTCCCCGACTTGTTGGTTCAACTTGTCGGGGCTGCGTTGATCGTTTCTTAAGGACCCGGGCGCTGTCAGGGCGATGGTGGACGCGAGGTTAAGACTGCGTGTCAGGTGCCGCAGAACGTCTGCAACACCTGCTCCTCCGGCTGCGGCGGATCGGCATAATCAGCCCGGTCCGGCCGGTCGTCATAGGGCCGGGCCAGCACCGCATGCAGCTCCTCGAACGGTGCGTAGTCGTCGTTCTCGACCGCCGCCGTGATCACCGCCTCGATGCGGTGGTTGCGCGGGATGAAGGCCGGATTGACCTTGCGCATGGCCGCGCGCCGCTCGGCCGGGCTCTGCGGTTCCTCGGTCAGGCGCTGCTGCCAGCGCGCCACCCATTCGTCGAACCCGGCGGGATCCTCGAACAGCGAACGGACCTCGCCGAGATCGCCGTTGCCGGCGGCGTCGCTGAGACGGCGGAACGTCAGCGTGAAGTCGGCCTTGGCCGCGGCCATCGCGTCGAACAGCGCCTGCGCCAGCGGCTGGTCGCCCTCGCGTTGCGTGAACAGGCCGAGCTTGCGCCGCAGTCCCGCCTGGTGGGCGTCGGTGAACTCCGCGGCGAAGCCGTCGAGTGCAGCCTCGGCCTCCTTGATCGCCTGGTCCTTGTCGTCCCCGAACAGCGGCAGCAGGCATTCGGCCAGCCGGGTCAGGTTCCACAGCGCGATGCGCGGCTGGTTGGCGAAGGCGTAGCGGCCGAACTCGTCGATCGAGGAGAACACCTGCTTGGGATCGTAGGCGTCCATGAAGGCGCAGGGGCCGTAATCGATGGTCTCGCCGGACACCGAGGTGTTGTCGGTGTTCATAACGCCATGGATGAAGCCGACCAGCAGCCAGTCGGCGATCAGCTTGGCCTGGCGCGCGATCACGGCGTCGAGCAGGGCGTGGTAGGGCCGCTCGGTGCCGGCGATATCAGGATAGTGCCGGCTGATGACGTGGTCGGCGAGCCGGCGCACGGCGTCCACGTCCTGGCGGGCGGCGAAGTACTGGAACGTGCCGACCCGGATGTGGCTGGTGGCGACCCGGGTCAGCACCGCGCCGGGCAGGGCCGTGCCGCGATAGACCTGCTCGCCGGTGACGACCGCCGCCAGCGACCGGGTGGTCGGGATTCCCAGCGCCGCCATCGCCTCGCTGACGATGTATTCGCGCAAGACCGGCCCCAGCGCCGCACGGCCGTCGCCGCGGCGCGAAAATGGCGTCGGGCCGGAGCCCTTGAGCTGGATGTCGCGGCGGACGCCGTTGCGATCGACGACCTCGCCGAGCAGGACCGCCCGGCCGTCGCCGAGCTGCGGCACGAAATGCCCGAACTGGTGGCCGGCATAGGCCATCGCGATCGGCTCGGCACCCTCGGGCACGGTTTTGCCCGCCAGGATCTCGGCGCCCTCCGGCGTCTCCAGCTCCGTCGGGTTGAGGCCGAGCTCCTCGGCCAGCGGCCGGTTCAGCTTGATCAGGCGGGGCGCCGCGACGGGGGTCGGCGCCACCCGGGCAAAGAAATTGTCCGGCAGCGCGGCGTAGGAATTCTGGAAGGGGAAATGCACGGTCATGGCTCCAAGATAGGCCCGCTGAGGCCACTTTTCGAGCCCAAACGGCTGCCAGATGAGCGTTTCAGCGCCAGCTCAATTCGGCGGCAGCGCGGCCGGTTGCTCCGGTGCGCCGGGGAGGCGGCCTTTTCCGCAACGAGGCGGAAAAGGGGCCGCGCATGCGGTTGCCGCGCCGGGGCGGCTCGGCTAAACCCTGCGCGCATTCGGCAATGCGCCCTTGCGGCTGCGCCGATTCCCTTTTCCTCACGACGACCATTCAGGACGACCATGCATCGCTACCGGACCCACACCTGCGGCGCGCTCCGCGAGAGCAACATCGGAGAGACGGTCCGGCTGTCCGGCTGGTGCCATCGCATCCGCGACCATGGCGGCGTGCTGTTCGTCGATCTGCGCGACCATTACGGCATCACCCAGTGCGTCGTCGACCCGGACTCGCCGGCGTTCAGCCTCGCCGAGAAGCTGCGCTCGGAGTGGGTCGTGCGCATGGAGGGCAAGGTGCGCCGCCGCCCGGCCGGCGCCGACAACAAGAGCACCGACAATGACGATCTGCCGACCGGCAAGATCGAGCTCTACGTCTCCGACATCGAGGTGCTCGGCCCCGCGGACGAGCTGCCGCTGCCGGTGTTCGGCGAGCAGGACTATCCCGAGGACATCCGGCTGAAATACCGCTTCCTCGATCTGCGCCGCGAGAAGCTGCACCAGAACATCATGACGCGCGGCGCGATCATCGATTCGATGCGCCGGCGCATGAAGGAGCAGGGCTTCTTCGAATTCCAGACCCCGATCCTGACCGCGTCCTCGCCCGAGGGCGCGCGCGACTTCCTGGTGCCGTCGCGCATCCATCCCGGCAAGTTCTACGCGCTGCCGCAGGCGCCGCAGCAGTACAAGCAGCTGCTGATGATGTCGGGCTTCGACCGCTACTTCCAGATCGCGCCGTGCTTCCGCGACGAGGACCCGCGCGCCGACCGCCTGCCCGGCGAGTTCTATCAGCTCGACGTCGAGATGAGCTTCGTCGAGCAGGAGGACGTGTTCGCGGCGATGGAGCCGGTGATCACCGGCGTGTTCGAGGATTTCGCCAAGGGGAAGCCGGTCACCAAGGGCTGGCCGCGCATCCCATTCGCGGAAGCGATCCGCAAATACGGCTCCGACAAGCCCGACCTGCGCAACCCGATCGAGATGGCCGACGTCTCCGAGCACTTCCGCGGCTCAGGCTTCAAGGTGTTCGCGCGCATGCTCGAGGACCCCAAGAACCAGGTGTGGGCGATTCCCGCACCGGGTGGCGGCAGCCGCGCGTTCTGCGACCGGATGAACTCGTGGGCGCAGGGCGAAGGCCAGCCAGGCCTCGGCTACATCATGTGGCGCGAGGGCGGCGAGGGCGCGGGTCCCTTGGCGAACAACATCGGTCCGGAGCGCACCGCTGCGATCCGCAGCCAGATCGGCACCAAGGAAGGCGACGCCGCCTTCTTCGTCGCCGGCGATCCCGACAAGTTCTGGAAGTTCGCAGGCCTCGCCCGCAACAAGGTCTCCGACGAGCTGAACCTCGCCGACAAGGATCAGTTCAAGCTGGCCTGGATCGTCGACTTCCCGATGTACGAGTACAACGAGGACGACAAGAAGGTCGACTTCTCGCACAATCCGTTCTCGATGCCGCAGGGCGGCCTGGAGGCGCTGCAGACCCAGGATCCGCTGACGATCAAGGCGTTCCAGTACGACATCACCTGCAACGGCTACGAGATCGCCTCCGGCGGCATCCGCAACCACAAGCCGGCGGCGATGGTGAAGGCGTTCGAGATCGCAGGTTACGGCGAGCAGGAGGTGGTCGACCGCTTCGGCGGCATGTACCGCGCCTTCCAGTACGGCGCCCCGCCGCATGGCGGCATGGCCGCCGGCGTCGACCGCATCGTGATGCTGCTCTGTGGCACCACCAACCTGCGCGAGATCTCGCTGTTCCCGATGAACCAGCAGGCCATGGACCTGCTGATGGGCGCCCCGTCCGAGGCTTCGACCAAGCAGCTTCGCGAGCTGCACATCAGGACCAATCTGCCGAACAAGTAGTTCGGCAGGGCTCGATGTAGGGTGGGCAAAGCGGCCGCCGTCAAGCGGCGGCGTGCCCACCATCCATCGGCGCATCCGCCGCGAGATGGAGGGCACGGCGCTCCAGCAGATTGCCGTGAGGAGAGAGCAGGGCAGCGCCTTTGCCCACCCGACGGCAGTGTTCTCCCTTATGCCACCGAACGGCCCGGCGGCATCCGCGTCAGGACGTCGTCGCGGCGGACGGCGTGATGAAACAGTGCGGCGGCGACGTGCAGGGCCACCACGACCCACGCGATCCATTTGCCGACAAAATGGTGGATCGCGTCGACCGGCGGCTCGAACGCCTCTCAGGCGATCCCCGAGCGCGTCTCGATCCAGCTGAACAGCGCAATCCGTCTCGGCTCGTCGTTATCGGCCCCGAGCTGCGGCATGTCGTCGCCGGTTAGGACGTCACGCCGGTGCAAGATGACCCAGCCTTGAAGGCGTCGCTCCGTATTTGATGTTCTCGCGTTAATGCTGGTTAACACTGCGAACAACTTCGTCCGGGCCTTCGATTGCGTCGAGGCGGCTCCGGATGCGCTCTCGCGCATCGCGCCGAGCTCTTCGAACGGCCACAGGATCGGGCCGTCGTGCCCCGCGGCAAAGTGTTGATTCTGAGAACTAATCGATGGTGCCGGCTGTTAGTTCGGCGCGTTGCGAGACCCAACGCAGAACGCGATCGAGCAGTGCGGCTCGCTATGAGTTCCAGGCGACAGCGATCGGCCGAATGGCGGTTGCGGTGTTATGCAACCTGTCCTTAATAGAAGCCTGTCTGACTCATGTAGTGAACATAGCCAACCAATCACAAGAAGACGGATAGTTCAAAATGACCGTTCGCTGGTGTGCGCTCCTTCTCGGAACCTGCTTCTTCGTCCCTGCCGCCTCTGCTGTTCCCATTTCCCCCGATGTCGTTCGTGATCTCGCCGCCCGCGTCGGTCCGGTCGTCGGTCAGGCCGCGACGTGCCGCGAGATCGCCCAGGGACGCGTCCAGACCATCATCGATCAATTCAGCGAAGTGATCCGCCAGGGCTCTTCGAACGGCGGCGAGCGCGATGGGCTCATCCGCACCTTCAACAGCTACATCGCCGAGGGCCGCGGCCGGGTCGCGTCCTCGCAGGTGAACTGTCAGACCGCAGAGCGCCAATTGGCAGAGCTGGAGCGGTCGCTCAGCCAGCAGCAGTCGGCGGCTCCCTCGCTGTCCTTCGCGCTGGCTCCCTCGACCGCGGCCGCGTCGACGCAGCCCACGGCCAACCTGCCGCCTCCGCTTCCGCACGGCGTCAGCGATACTGAGATCCGGTTCGGCACCGTCATCCCGTTCTCTGGAGTCCGCAAGGAGTCCGCGCGCCAGATGAAGCTCGGCATCGAGACCGCGTTCGCCCGCGCCAACGATGCCGGCGGCATCAATGGCCGCAAGCTGCGGCTGATCGCTGCCGACGATGGCTATGATCCGACGCGGACGCTCGGCGCCATGACGCAATTGTACGAGAAGGACCAGGTGTTCGGCTATATCGGCAACATGGGCACTGCGAACAACGCGGTGGCGATTCCCTACGCGCTGGAGCGCCGCGCGCTGTTCTTCGCGCCCTATAGCGGCTCCGCCGTCGTCCGCCGCGATCCGCCCGACCGCTACGTCTTCAACTATCGTGCGAGCTACGCCGAAGAGACCGCGGCGATCGTGCGCTACCTGATGAAGGTCAAGCGCATCCCGGCGAAGCAGATCGCCGTGTTCGCGCAGAACGACGCCTATGGCGACGACGGTGCCAACGGTGTCGCCAAGGCGTTCCGCGCGAACGGCATCAACGATCCGATCATCCGCTACGGTTTTCCGCGCGGCACGCTGGACGTCGACGAGGCCGTCGGCAAGCTGAAGGCGCAGACCAAGCCGCCGATCAAGGCCGTGATCATGATCGCGACCGACCGCGCGGCGGCGAAATTCATCGAGAAGACCCACGAGGCGGTTCCAGGGCTGATCTACGCCAACATCTCGGCGGTCGGATCGTCGTCGCTCGCGGCCGAGCTGAAGCTGCTCGGCTCGAAATACACCAACGGCGTCATCGTCACGCAGGGCGTTCCCTCGGTCGCAGGCTATTCGAGCCTGGTGCTCGACTACAAGACGGCGCTGGAGAAGTACTTCCCGGGCGAAGCGCCGGACTACACCTCGCTCGAGGGCTTCATCTCGGCGAGCATCCTGATCCAGGCGCTGAAGCAGACCACGCCGCTCGAGACCGAGCGGCTGGTCGATACGCTGGAGTCGATGCAGAGCATCGACCTCGGGCTCGGCAGCAAGCTCTCCTTCGGACGCGCCGAGCACCAGGCCTCGCACAAGATCTGGGGCACCGCGCTCGACGAGACCGGCACCTACCAGGCGATCGAGCTGGAATGAGGCGCGGAGGGGGGCGCGGCAAGACGGCCATCGCCGGGCCTTGCCGCGTCGCCCACGCTTCCCGCTGACTTCCGGTGCCGCTGCGATGAGTTCGGGCGGACGAGGCTGCGGCCTGCCGTACTGAGCTCATGGTGAGGCGGAACAGTTGGCCGGATTTCGGGTTTGGATTGCATGCGCAACAACTGTGGGCGACTGCAATGTCCGTGCGAACACAGATTTCGGCGATGATCTTCATGATGGTTCAGGCTGTGCTGTTCGGCGCGGGAGTCCTGACCATTCTCCTCACGCCGCTGAGCGATCACGCGATGATCGCGATGCCGGTCATGATCGCATCGAGCGTGGCGCTGGCCGCCATTCTCTCCTGGCAGATCGCACCGCGGCTGCGTGCGAGATACTGGCGGCGGCGTGGAACCACCCACGACCTGATCTCGGGTTGACGCGGGACGCCGGGCTCCGGACGGCAGGTGCAACGCTGCTTTCGGACTGGTGTGCCTGGCCTTCGCCGCGGCCACGGCAACAAAGAACGGCTGCGGAATACTCAAACCGGCGTCGTTCGCCCACGATTTCACTCCGCCGCATAGGGCGACACAGCGGCGCCGCGACGGTCGTTGCGGCGCAATATCGAAAGCCGGCAGTTCGTTAGAACCAACCCTGAGCCGCACGGTTAGAGAGCATTCTCATGGAGGATGAACTATGCGCGTTTCAGCAGCAGCGACCGTTCTGTTCCTGTCCTCTTGTTTCGTGTCCGCCGCAGCTCTGGCTGAGCAGGCCGACACCACGCCTCGAACGGGCCAGTCCCAAGCCGTTCCTGTGCAGCCCGAACGCACGCCCCAGCAGGCGGACCAGGCCCGGGAGCGCGAGCGGCAGAGCGCCGAAGATACCAAGGTGAACCGCGATTGGACCACGCAACAGCGCGACGACGATCGGATGGGCATGGATCGCATGCGCCAGCACCGCATGGGCCGCATGATGGACCAGGACATGGACCATCGCACCACGGGAAGGAGTTCGCGCATGCAGCGCGACGACGACATGGATCGCCGTTCAAGCAGCTTCGACGAGGACCGGCCGTATCGCCGTATCAAGATCTGCTACGAGTACGAAAATGGCGACGAGTTCTGTCGCTACCGTGACTAGGTGAGGGCGGTTGCGACAGCATCGGCTGATGAGGCACCGACCGCACCGCTGCCCGCGGGCTCGCTTCCTGACAGCGAACGAGCTGCTGGTTTGCGTCAGCTTGCGCGGCGTGCAAACAGCAGCGCGCCGCCGAGGCCGCACATGACGGCGCCCGACGCCTGCCGCATCCGCGTCACGAGGCTCGGGCGCGTGACGAGACCGTGCCGTGCTCTGGCGGCCCAGAACGTCACGACCAGGTCGACGCTGGTGTTGAGCGCGACCGAGATCAGGCCCAGCACGATGAACTGCGCGGCAACGTGGCCGCTGGGATCGACGAACTGCGGGATGAAGGCGAGGAAGAACGCCGCTGTCTTCGGATTGAGCGCGTCGGCGATGATGCCCTCGCGGAAGGCGCGCCGGCTGCCGGTCGTCATCACCTCAGCTGGCTCTGCGACCCGGGCCTCACGTCACGTCGTGATGCCCAGCCAGAACAGATAAAAGTACCGGCGATCTTCAGCGCGGTGAGCGCTTCGGTGCTAGCCATCACCAGCGCCGCTGGAGGCCAGCCCCTCGCTCCGCCCGCCGGCCAGCGTCCGCGCTACGATGTAGAAGGTGCCGGGGCCAGGCGTCAGCGGGACGACGAGCCCAGGGCTTGCGAAGATGACTGGGAAATGTAGCATGAGTTGCCTCCGCTGGAGGAGGGGAAGTCGACCAAGAGGCAACTGCCGAAGAGCCGGCTCAGATCTTTAGGCGTCTTCCTCATCGTCTTCATCGTCTTCATCGTCAGATTGCACAGCCATCGTCTCAATGTACCTATGGCGAATGTCGCGTAGGGATTGCTTACTATCCTGATCTACCAAGAAGAACCACCAGCCACCGATCTTCCTGCCCGCGATAGCAGTAGCCGCATCATTGGCGCTCACGTATGCCTTGCCATCGACATCAATCTTTCCATCGCTGAGCAAGGTCGCGGTCACGTGGCTATACTTCCTGCGCCGAGGAAACAGCGCCATACCAATCTGAAGCATTCCTGCGTTTAGCAGATCAGCCAGCTCGACGGACTTGAACGTTTTTGGCTTATCGGGAGCGAACTCCGATTTATAGTTTGCGGGAACCTGCCAGATATTCTCTATTAAGCCCACGAGGTGCTCGCTGCGCTGGCGTATCGAATCCTCCGTCCATTCCCGTTCCGAATTTTTCAATAATTCGCGGTTGAGAAATAAGACATCATGTGCCTCAAGACCCTCGCGCTTGCCGCCTGCGCCCACCCATGGTCCGTTAGACACCTTTGAGTTTAGCTTTGTTGTAAGAAGCGTTAGATTTCCCAGGCTGTGGATCAGGCGATCTCGTTCCGTCTCCCTGGTTGTGTCGGATATGGGCCAGTTGGCCTGCCATTTTCTAGGCATGATGTGTTCAATCGCAAGCTTCCCCCTAGGCACTCTTTCGTTTCCAAGTCCTTTTCTTCCATTCTTCCATCCGCGCAGGTGATCCTCTATGCCCTCTAGAACCATGCGCAATCGTCCGCGTCCGAGCCGTCGGTATGCCTGCATTGGCGTCAATTCTTGTGTGAGTTCGATGTTATCAGGCCAGTACCGGCCTGCGCTGCGTTGACTCGTTAAATAGCTCTCTATGATGTCGCCTGCCTGAATGCGGTCTGAACTGGAGAGCCGCGAAATCATCTCTGAAATAGCTTGACTGTAGGATTTCGTAGTCGCACGTACGAGCATACGCCTTACCATCCAGCTCTCGACTACATTAAGGCACTTCAGTAACTGGTCTTCGGGAATCGCTGCCTGGTCCGCGTCAAAGAGGCAGATAACAAGTGGTTTGACGACCTCGCTTTCCAGAACACTGGTTCGATACGCAAACAGATCAATCGGATTTGGAGACGTGCTGTCCGATTGTGCTGCCGTTATGAACGTGCGATAATTGCCGGCCGCGAGATGGATTTGTTTGAGTAAGGCCTCCATTTTGAGTGCTGATTCGTCGGCATACCGCTTAAACCGATCAAAGACCTCTCGAGCAACGACTTCTTCACCGGTTTTGGCAACGAGCCAATGGTTTAAAAATAGGGCCGATCGTGGGTATCTTAGCCGGCCGACACTGATTTCAGTCTCCCAGAAGCCGGTCTCGAACTCCTTCCAGTATCTCTGATAGGCGATCTCAACATCGGCTCCATCCTCCTGCAATCGCTGAAATATAAAATTCTTGATCAAGTCGGCTGCTGAAAGTTGCGCGCCTCTCGCGTTGAGGGTTTCAAAGATTTCTTGGGCGTTCTCGTCGGCAGTCAGGTCGATAACAACGATCTGGAGTAAATCTCTTGCGGCAGTTTCTATGGCGACTGCGCGCTTCTGAATTTCATCTGCGCTTTCTGACTTGAGCCAGAGTTCGGCTTGTTCGCAGAAGAAGCGGTGTGCTTCTACAATTCGATCCCCTCGTGGGCGGTTTCCATTGGTGCTTTGCCCGCTTCCTTTGTTCATGACATGATAAAAGGCAGGGCGGTCACGGTTTGTTGGCCAGACTTTGAATCTGTCCTCTGGCGCCGAACAGAATGGTTCGGCATTTCGAACGAGTGCTTCGAGTCGCTTTGCTGGTTGGGTGGCTTGGGCTGCCAACAGCTGCGATGCGAGGGCATCCAAGAGTATCTGAAGCGTTGTTAGTCTTTGTTGACCATCGATAATTGTTCTCTCTTGCATTAGGCCGGTCTGCTTGGGAATTTGTTGAAGCACAACAGCTCCCAAGAAGTGCGCCTGGTTCTTCTCTCCAGAATTGTTGATTAGTCGGCTGGCGATACGTGTAAGGTCCTCCCAAAGCGGCTCCCACTGATTTTCTTCGTTCCAGACGTAGGGTCTTTGAAAGAGTGGCACGACGAGCCGTTGCGGCTGCATGAAAATCAATTGTGGTGTGCGAACCTGCGTTTCCATTTTTTGAATCCCTTTTATGAATATCAACTTAGACTAGAAGGTTGTTTCTTCGGTTTCAATGCCGACCGTTTCGGGCAACGCAACTCAACGAAGATGATGTCGACCTGGGAGTTGCGTCGAGTGAGACACCTGTGCGGATGTTTTGAGGAAGCCGCAACTTCACATGCCGGGCTTGCCCGACGGGCCATCCTCGCATTCCCGCCATGCGCAATCTGCCCGTCGTGTTAGTTTGTCGCAATCATTCCGCTTGCGTCGTCGGGCAAATCACCTTCACATTTCCGGCTATCCCGCCTCGATGGAGAGGGACGGTTCGCGGTCGTCACGAGGCGTGAGGCGGGGAGGCGGTGGCTGCATCGTGCTCGCAACGTGCCGATAGCGCGCGTCGACGAACGGCACGGTGCAGACGGTCAAGTCGTGTGGTCCTGACACCCCGATGCTGGTGTCAAGTTCGCGACGATGCCTTCCGGCATCGCGCGGATGACGGGGGCAAACAAGCCGGTCCCCGAGGAGAGCGCGAAGCAGCCGAAAAGCCCACCGCGCAGGGAATGCCGGATGATCGGCAGCACCTGTGGTACCTGCCGCCTGCATTTTTTTCGCAGGCGGGCCATGGGTTGCGGCCAGCACCCGGCATTCCCTGCGCCCTCTTCGTCGAAGGAGGGCCGAACGACCGGAATAACTCGGGCGAACAAAGCCGCGAGGTCGCGGAGGCGCGTCGCTCGGTTGGCGAGATGCTCACCGCGAAAGTGACGGCGCAGCGAAGGGCGACCGAAATCGTTCAGAGATACACCGCTCCCGCCAAGAGCACGGTGCGCTCCCTCTCCCCGTTCTTCACGGGGAGAGGGTTGGGGTGAGGGGCAGACGCACGGGGAGTGTTGGTGGACAAACCTGTACCCCCTCACCCGGATTGCATCTTTCGATGCAATCCGACCTCTCCCCGCAAGCGGGGCGAGGTGCACCGAGTAAGACGCGGCACAGTCATTCCCTACTATCAGTCGACCATTGAAGACCGAGGTCGCGCATGCATCCATCTCGCTTCTCGCTCGGTCGTGGCCATGGAACTCGGGCTCGCGCTGCGCGCGCCCCGGAATGACGGAGGAGAGCAGTGCGGACTTTCTTCTCTCTCTAGGTCAGGAAAAACATCACGGCGCGGTCTGGGCCTCGATCTTGAACTGCGCCAGCGCGCTCGGCGGGTCGATGGCGATGAGCTGGGCGAGCTGCAGGGCTGGGACCTTGGCGCGCGGCGAGAGCTTCAACGTGAAGGTCTGGCGCGGGGTCTGGACGAAACGGCTGATGGCCTCGACGGCGCTGGCGACATCGATGTTGTCGGCGGCGACCTGGGCGCCGATCGCCTTGATGCTGTCGACCAGCGCCTTGCGCGCGGCATCGCGCGTGATCGCATGACCGCGCGCGTAGTTGGCGACGAGCAGGTCGACCGCGCCGAGATCGTGCAAGGTCAATTCCAGTCCGCTGGCCTCGATCTGCTCCGCTGCCGTCGTGGCCTGCTGCAGGTCGATGGTGAACACGTCGCGCGGCACCTGCGACAGCGAGACATTGGCCGAGGCTGCGATGAGGTTGCTGACCTCGAGCTTGAAGGGCTGGAGCGCGAACGCACCCGAGCTCTCGGTCCAGCCGAGGCCGAGATCGGCGTCGAACGCGGCGGTGTCGATGCCGGCGACGAGGAGCGGCAGCAGCGCCGGATTGGACGCATCCAGAGGTCCGGCCATCTTGGCCACCAGGTGCGCCTGGGTCGGGATGGGGCCGACGAACTGGCCCCAGTCGAGGCTGAAATTGTCGATCTGCACCGGCTTGGTGCTCGCCTTGTAGGAGGTCGTCAGCCCCTTCAGCTCGATGCCGCCGATCAGCTTGAACAGCGCCAGGGCTTCGGCCGCACCGGGCTTGGCGCCGGGCACGGCGAATTTGGCGGTCTGGCGCAGCATACCGCCCATGTCGAAGCGCTTGACCGCGAAGCGGCCGAGCTTGACCGGTCCGTTCGGGGTCCGTCCGTCGAAGCCCTCGAACGCGACGTCGCCCTTGCCGTCGTCGAGGTCGAACCGCGTCAGCGCGACCTTGACCGGGCCGTCGGGAGTCTCGACCGCCAGACCTCGGACCTCGACGTTCTTGAACAGGACGCCGTCATAGATGCTGGCCACCTTGTCGATGAGGTCGGGCGTCATGGCGCTCGTTCGCGGCGAGGTCGGCGTCAGGGCAGCGACCAGCGCGGGCAGCTGGATGCGCGACGGCCGCACGCCGAACTCGTCCATCGTCAGGCTGTCGATGTGCATGCGCATGCCGAGATCGGACGTGATCTCGTAGAGGCCCATCCCGGCGGAGCCGCTCAGGCGGATGGCACGATCGTCCTTGGCGGACTCGGTCGCGAACAGGGCGACGATGGCGTTGACGTCGATGTCCTTGGTCACGATGTCGAGCATGCGGCCGCGCACCGTCTCGACCTTGCCGTTCGGCGGCTGCGCCGCCGTGCTGAAGGTGACTTCCTGGATCTTGTAGTTGTCGATGCGGCCGCCCTTGATGCCGTCCACCACCAGCCCGGAATAGCCGAATTCGGTCGGCCCGACCGCGGCGCCGCCTTCCATCGTGCCGGTGACCCGCGGCACCGTGGCCGAGGTGGCGCTGACGGTGGCGAGCTGTTGGGCGAGGGCGCGGGTGGTCTCGAGCGCACCCGCCCCGGCCGGGATCGCCGCGAACCGCGCCGGGCCGGCGTAATCCTTCACCATCAGTTGCGGCAGCTTGTAGCTCAGGCGCAGCGGCGAGGGGCCGGGGATCTGGCCGGCCACGGCGATGTCGCCGATCTCGATGCTGGCGGCCGTGACATGCTCGGAATCAGGCTGGCTCAGGCCGGTCGCGGTGACGGTGCCAAGCGTGACGCTGGCCGGCGGCTGGGTCGCCGATTCCAGCTTGACATCGGCGATTGTCAACTTGCGGCTCCACAGGTCGAAGGCGACCTTGCCATGGGTTGCCGTGGCGCCACTCTGCCGGATCTGGGCAAAGCTCGCCTCGACCTCGCGCTCGGCGCGGCTCTGGGCGTACCAGGGCACGCCGACGAGGCCAGCGACGGCCAGCGCGACAGCCGTGAGAATTCCGATCACGATACGGGTCATTTGATGTGCTCCGCCCAAGGCTTAGGCAGCAAGTGGTGATGGTCTCAATGAAATCGATGGAGTAGGGATGTGCTTCTGCGAATTGGGGAATCGCTGGCCCGGGATGCCGGCGAGCATGGTTTCGGATGTTGCATGAAAGCCGCCCAACGTGCATCACATGCGCTTCCACCGGCCGGAAAAACCGACGTCTGACCGAGACTCAAGAGACCAAAAATCCGGGTCGGAAACGCTGGAGCACGTATGTCGTCGTCCTATTCTGAAGATCTTCGTTCCGCAGCCCTGGCCTATCACCGCCTGCCGCGGCCCGGCAAGCTGGAGATCCAGGCCTCCAAGCCGCTCGCCAACCAGCGCGACCTGGCGCTGGCCTATTCGCCGGGCGTCGCCGCTGCGTGTACCGAGATCGCCAACAACCCGGCAGAGGCCGCCTCGCTGACCGCGCGGGCCAACCTGGTGGCCGTCGTCTCCAACGGGACCGCCGTGCTCGGCCTCGGCAATATCGGCCCGCTGGCCTCCAAGCCGGTGATGGAGGGCAAGGCGGTCCTGTTCAAGAAATTCGCCGGCATCGACGTGTTCGACATCGAGATCGCGGCCGACACGATCGACCGGGTGGTCGAGACGGTCGCGGCGCTGGAGCCGACCTTCGGCGGCATCAACCTCGAGGACATCAAGGGACCGGAGTGCTTCGAGATCGAGGCGCGGCTCAAGGAGCGCATGAAGATCCCGGTCTTCCATGACGACCAGCACGGCACCGCGATCATCGTCGGCGCCGCGATCAAGAATGCGCTGTCGCTGGCCGGCAAGCAGCTCTCCGAGGTCAAGATCGTGACGTCGGGCGCAGGCGCGGCCGCCATCGCCTGCCTCAATCTGCTGGTGTCGATGGGAGCGCAGCGCAAGAACATCTGGGTCTGCGACATCGACGGCGTCGTCCATGAGGGCCGCAACACGCTGATGGATCCGTGGAAGGCGGTCTATGCGCAGAAGACCGACAAGCGGACCCTGGCCGATGTCATCGGCGGCGCCGACATCTTCCTCGGGCTGTCCGCCGGCGGCGTGCTGAAGCCGGAGCTGTTGAAGCAGATGGCCGAGAAGCCGCTGATCATGGCGCTTGCCAATCCCAACCCAGAGATCATGCCGGAAGAGGCGCGCGCGGCGCGGCCCGACGCGATGATCTGTACCGGGCGTTCGGACTTCCCGAACCAGGTCAACAACGTGCTGTGCTTCCCGTTCATCTTCCGCGGCGCGCTCGACGTCGGCGCCACCGCGATCAACGAGGCGATGAAGCAGGCCGCGGTCGATGCGATCGCGCAGCTCGCCCAGGACCCGCCGTCCGACGCGGTGTCCCGCGGCTTCGACACCGGCGAGACCCAGGGGTTTGGCCCGGGCTCGCTGATCCCCTCGCCGTTCGATCCGCGCCTGATCCTGCGCATTGCGCCGGCGGTGGCGAAGGCGGCGATGGAGTCCGGCGTCGCGACCCGGCCGATCACGAACTTCGACGAGTATACCGCGCTGCTGGAGCGTTTCGCGTTCCGCTCCGGCCTGGTGATGAAGCCCGTGTTCGCCAAGGCAAAGACGCAGCCGGTCCGCGTGATCTATGCCGAGGGCGAGGACGAGCGCGTGCTGCGCGCGACCCAGGTGGTGCTGGAGGAGAAGCTGGCGCGGCCGATCCTGGTCGGGCGCCCCAGCGTGGTCGAGGCCCGCATCAAGCGCTTCGGCCTGTCGATCAAGGCCGGGCGTGATTTCGACCTCGTCAATCCCGAGGACGATCCGCGCTACCGTTCTTACGTGCAGAGCTACATCGAGATCGCCGGCCGCCGTGGTGTCACGCCGGATGCGGCGCGCACGGTGGTGCGCACCAACGCCACGGTCATCGCGGCGCTCGCCGTCGTCAGGGGCGAGGCGGACGCCATGATCTGCGGCGTCGAGGGCCGCTACATGAGCCATCTGCGTCATGTCCGCGAGATCATCGGCTTCATGCCGGGGGTCAGCGACTACGCGGCGCTGGCGCTCACCATCACCAGCAAGGGCGCCTATTTCATCGGCGACACCCAGGTGCGGCCGGATCCGACCGCTGAGGAGCTCGCCGAGATGGCCTCGCTCGCGGCCAACCACGTCACGCGCTTCAACATCAAGCCGAAGATCGCGTTCGTGTCGCACTCCGATTTCGGCGGCTACGACACGGAGTCGTCGCGCAAAATGCGGCAGGCGACGGCGCTGTTGAAGCAGCATCGTCCCGACCTCGAGGCCGACGGCGAGATGCAGGGTGACACCGCGCTGTCGGCGACCGCGCGCAAGGCGATCCTGCCGCATTCCAATCTCGAGGGCTCGGCCAACGTGCTGATCATGCCGAATCTCGATGCCGCCAACGTCGCCTATCAGATGATCAAGGTGCTGGCGGATGCGGTCCCGGTGGGGCCGATCCTGATCGGCCCTGCCAGGCCGGCGCATATCCTCACGCCATCGGTGACGGCGCGCGGCATTCTCAACATGACGGCGGTGGCCGCCGTCGAGGCCCAGGAGCGGGCGGGGAGGGCGCAGCCGACGCTGTTCGCGTAAAGCGGTTGGCGTGATCGAAGTGTGGCGGAATTCGTCCGGTTTCGGTCGTATTCCGCCCGCCTTTATTGTTGAAAAGCGTTCGCGACGTCACATATCCGGCCCGGTGGGCCGGCGACACATCGTTTGAAGTTGATCCGTGAGGGCGAGAATGCCGGGTTTCATTACATTCGGGCGCGTTCTGTTCGCCG
Source organism: Bradyrhizobium sp. HKCCYLRH2047 (assembly GCF_051168175.1). NCBI lineage: Bacteria > Pseudomonadati > Pseudomonadota > Alphaproteobacteria > Hyphomicrobiales > Nitrobacteraceae > Bradyrhizobium > Bradyrhizobium sp. HKCCYLRH2047. The sequence continues at coordinate 343,066 of NZ_JBNPUM010000005.1, read as the reverse complement.
TGATCTTCATCTACACGGGCGCGACCAAGCTGTTCGGCATTGCCGCCACCGCCGATCTGATCGCCGCCAAGGTCACGATTCCCACGATGCTCGCGCCCTATGCGGCGCAGCTCGAGGCCGCCGCCAAGATGCCGATGCCGCAGATCCTGGCGATCGCGGCCGGCGCGTTCGAGGTGCTCGCCGGTGTGATGATCGCGCTCAACTTTCTCGGGCGTTTCTTCGCGGCTCTGATGATCCTGTTCGTCGGCGCGACCATCTTCTACTTCCATGACTTCTGGAACCAGACCCCGCCCGACAACGCCAAGACCCTGATCGACGCGCTGAAGAACCTGTCGATCATCGGCGCGCTGTTCATGATCTTCGGCTACGGCAAGGGCCCGAAGGCACCGGAGCAGAGCGCCTACGGAGATATCTAGGAGGGAGCCTTAAGCGGATCGCTTCCAGGCGGTCACGCTGACGTCGTCGGCGGGATCGAGCATCAGCTGATTGGACGGCGTGTAGCCGTGGGCCGTCAGCACCTGCTGCGGCGATCGGTCGGGACCGACGCCTGGAAAGCACGGCGCGCCGCCGGGCAGGGAGACGTGGGGCGCCAGCGACAGGAAGAAGCTGTCGTAGCTGTCCATGAACATCTCGAACACGACCGGACCGCCGATCACGGCCACCGTGCCAGAGCTGACGCCCGCGGCTTCACAGGCGGCTTCGAAGGAGGCGCCCGCCGGATTCCAAAGGGTAGAGAGCGGCTTCTCCGGATCCGGCGCCAGCCCCGCGACCTTGCGGGTCACGACGATGCGCCGGCGCTTCGGCGAGTTCGGCTGGTCCTCATAGGAGTTGCGGCCATGGACGATCAGATCGGCGCCATCGAGGGCCTGGGAAAAGAATGCGGCGTCGCCGGGGAATTTCAGGGCGGGCGGCATCGCATTGTGCGCGTCGGCCAACATCCCGTCGGCCGACACGATCACGTAACCTTCGATACGAAGCTTGGTCACTGACGAAAGGAATCCTGTCTCATTCGGACACTGTCGTCACAACGCTCGAGACCGGCCTTTGGCTCACTGTCGGCAGCTTCGCGACCTTGGCGAGCTGCTCGTCATATTGCGGCAGCGACTGCACCGGCGCCTTGGCGCGCATCGCGACCACCTTGTAGCCGCCGGCCTTCAGGCGGCGCAGCATCTCGGGCAGGGCCTCGGCGGTATGCTTGTGGAAGTCGTGCATCAGGATGATGCCCTTGCCGAGCTTGTCGAGCTTCTTGAAGGTGACGTCGAGCACCGCCTGCGCATTGCGCGCCTTGAAGTCGAACGAGTCGAGATCGCAGGAGAAGATTCCGATGTTGCGGGTGCCGAGATAGGTCACCATCTCCGGCGGGTGCTGCAGGGCCGGGAAGCGGAAGAACGGCGCCGGCGAGTTGCCGCCGAGCGCCCACTTCACGGCGCTGATGCCGAGCTCGATCTCTTCCTTGCGCTGATCCTCGGTCAGCTTCTTGTTGGTCAGCGCCGCATGCGACCAGGTGTGCGTGCCGACCGTATGGCCGGCATTGTAGACCTGCTTCAGGATCTCCGGGTAATAGGTCGCGTGCTTGCCGATGATGAAGAAGATGCCAGTGGTGCACTGGTCGGCGAGCGCCTTGAGCACGGCGGGCGTGTTCTCCGGCCACGGACCGTCGTCGAACGTCAGCACGACTTCGTGATCCTTCAGGAAGTCGAGGTCCTTGAAGTGCTCGAAGCCGAAGCCTGGACCGCCGGTCGTGTCGATTTCGACGGTGCGGCCGACGCCGAGCGCCTCGGGGTTCATGCAGGGCGCGCGCGGCGGCTGGGTCTGCACCGCAGCGGCCGGGGCGGGAGCGGGCACTGCGGCAGCCGGGGTCGGTGCCGCCGCCGTGCGCTGCGCCTGCGACCACGCCGCGCCAGACGTCAACAGCGAAGCCGCCAAAGAGCTCGCGAACACCAATCCTGCTGCAATCCGCATCGTGTTTCCTCGGGGTTGTTGCAACGGGAGCGCCAGTGCCGAGAGTCGCTCCGTCATCCGGCCGGGATATTAGCCCAGCAGCCGGAGTGGCGCCAAAAGGAAACGAGGCAAAAACACGGGGGAAGTTGCCGGCTTCCGCCGCATTCCTGCCGAGTGTTGCTCAGCCGTTCGCCAGCAGCCGGGCGACCGCGGTCTTGACCCGCGTCTCCGTCGGCTCGACCGAGGAGGCGAACACGTCGGCGATGTAGCCGTCACGGCCGATCAGATATTTGTGAAAGTTCCAGCGCGGCGTCTCTTTGGGCCGCGCCTCGGCGGCCCAGCGGTAGAACGGGTGGGCGTTGGAACCGGTGACCACCGCCTTGGCGGTCATCGGGAAGGTCACGCCATAGTCCTTGTTGGCCAGCTCGGCGATGTCGCCGGCGATTCCGGGCTCCTGGTTGAAGTCGTTGGACGGCACGGCGATGATCGTCAGCCCGCGCTCATGGAACTCGCTCCACAGCTTCTGGAGGCCGGTGTATTGCGGGGTGTAGCCGCACTGCGAGGCCGTGTTGACGACCAGCACCGGCTTGCCGGCGAAATCGGCGAGCCGAATCGGCTCACCGGCCAGCGCCGGGAAGGAGAAGCGGTAGGCGGTCATCTTGCTCACCGCATTGTCGGCATGAGCCGCCTGCGACGTGAGCGCCGCGCCCGACAACGAGGCGCCGATGCCGAGAACAACCATCCTGCGATTGATCATGTGAATCTCCCTGAGCAGAGCCAGCCCCGTCAGCATGAATGTGCCCGCGCTCGACCTGCCGATGCGTGAACGGCTTCGGCGTTGCGCTGGATCAGACTGCGTTGCGGCACGGGATACCCTTGCCGTAGGGCGGAAAGAGGGACGGCGTCGGTCTTCAGCGCAGCGAAAGGATGAACTCGGTGCCCTCGCCGGTTTCGCCCTGGTTGATGCCTTGATCGGAGACGATCAGCGAACTTCCGGTCGACAGGGCTTCGCCGAGCCACGCCATCACGTCGGCGGGAATGGTGATGCGATCGAGCGCCTCGGCTGCGCTGCTCAGCTGAACGACCTGCTTCAGCTCGGCATCGGCGCCCGCGGACTTCTTGCCGCGCCGGACCGCCTTGGCGGCGCCATCGGTCGCCGCGGTGCTTCGCGCCGAGGAGGGCAGCGAGACGACCGACCAGCGCATCGTCGCCGGATCGGCCTTGTCAGCCGTCGCGGTGAACACGTGGGTGCCGAGCGGCTTGTCGCCCGGTGCGATGGTGACCGGGGTGTTGAACACCGGAGCGAAGTTCTGCCGCACGTACAGCTTCGAATCCTTGCGGCTGATGAAGATCGCGATCTGGCTGTTGCGCTTCAATTCGGGCTTGGGCGCAATCGGCTTGTCCGGCGCGGCAACACGCGACTGATCCTTGGCGAGATCGTTGGGATCGACCGCCTTCGCCGGTGCCTCTGCCGCCGGTGTGGACGGCGACGCAGGCTGGTCCGCGATCGGGGCGTCGGCAGGCTTGGACTCTACCGACTTGGACTCAGGCGGCTTGGACTCGGCAGGCTTGAGTTCGGTCGAACCGGTGGCTTCGGCATTCGATGCCTCAGCCGGCTTCTCGACAGCCGGAGCGGCCACCTGCGCAGCATTCGTTGGCTCGCTCGCCGGAGCGACGTCGCCGGGGGCAGACTTGGCCTCTGCGTCGGCGGTCGCAGGCTCAATCTTGGTCTCGGCGACACTGGGCTTCAGATCGGCAGTATTGCTTTGAACCTCCACCGGTGGCGAGCGCGATGGTTCGACGCTTGGGGAAGCATCCGAGACCATCGGTGGGAGTCCGTTGGCGTTGGCGTTGGCGGCGTCGGCGGTCTGCACCTGGCGCGACGCGGCGGGCGATCCTTCGCCGGAGCGCGGGCTCTCGGCATGACCGATCGTGGCGCGCAGATCCGTCGTCGCGACTGTGATCGCGGTGGTGACGGCCGCGCCCTTGTCCGACTTGATCGCCGCCGGCGCAGTCGCATCGGGTTGCACCGATGCGCTCGGCTGCGGCGCCTTCAGTGCAGCGAGCATCGGATGCGAGAAACTCGCAGGAGCCACCTCGTTCGGCGTGACCAGGACCCGGGATCCCATCCGCGTCCAGCCATAGAATCGGGTTGCAAAGCTTGGCGGCATGCGGATGCAGCCATGCGAGGCCGGGTAGCCGGGCAGTACGCCCGCATGGAGCGCGACGCCCGACCAGGTGATGCGCTGCATGAACGGCATCGGGGCGCCGCTATAGATGTTGGAGCGATGGAATTTCTGCTTCTGAATGACGCTGAACACGCCCATCGGGGTGGAATGTCCCTTCATGCCGGTCGAGACCGGCGCTTCCGCGAACAGACCGTTTGCGTCGTAGACCTTGAGCTGCTGCTTGTTGATCGACACCGCGATCGTGACCGGCCCTTGCGGCTTGGCAGCCTCCTTCTCGGTCTTCAGCTTGTCGAGGTGGCGCGCCTTGGCCTTGCGCGGCGCGGCCGGGCGTAAGGTCGGAGCAATGGCGACGGGCTGAGAGTCGTTCCAGTAGTAATAAGACGCTGCGTCAGCCTGTGAAGTCGCTGCGAGGGCAAGCGGAACTGAAACGATTGCTGCACAATAGAACCGCCCCCTGGCGGCCGCACGAACGCAGAGCATTCCGGCAAATCCTCAAGAACCATCTGGTCTTTAGTGTCGCAGACGGAGTCTGCGTTCACCAGCTTGGGGCTTCTGCCCTGCGTGATTTCGTTCCAATCGTAGCAGAAAAGCCTCACATCCCGTTAAACGGGTAGTGGAAGGTCACGGGCTGGAGCGCCTTCCTTGCAGGCATTTGTGTCCCTACATGGGCGGTATGCCGAGCATCGGCGGTATAACGGAGACCGACATGTCGTTCAGAGCCACCAAACGGTTTGATCTGTGGCTGAAAACCCTCGCTTACCTACTGCTTATCGGATTGTCCTCGCCTGTCATCTCAGCATACGCCGCAGACGAGCCGGATCTGATCTTCCGTCGGTCGACCGTGTTCAAATTGCTCAGCCCGAATGACAAGCTCGCGACCTATGGCGTTGATGATCCAGAGGTCGAGGGCGTCGCCTGCCACTTCACGGTGCCGCAGAAGGGCGGATATGCCGGCTGGCTGGGCCTGGCCGAGGAGGTCTCCGACATCTCGCTCGCATGCCGGCAGATCGGCCCGATCAGGTTCAAGCGCAAGCTCGAACAGGCCGACGACATGTTCCGGCAGCGGCGGTCGCTGTTCTTCAAGAAGATGCAGATCGTTCGCGGCTGCGACGCCAAGCGCAACGTGCTGGTCTACATGGTCTACTCGGACAGGCTGATCGAGGGCTCGCCGAAGAACTCGACCTCCTCCGTCCCGATCATGCCTTGGGGCAAAGCCGATGACGGCGCAGTCCAGAAGTGCGGCGATTTCATTCAATAAGGGATGTGCCAAGAGACGATCGGCTGCCGAAAGCCTCGCTGGGCAATTTGTGCTTGGCGGGATCGTGGCAGCCGATCAGCCGCACCAAGCTCTGTGGGGCCGAGGCAGCGTAGCTCTCGGTCCGCTGCTGCGCCATCGGCGTAGCCAGGGAGCTGCGGCGAGATACCTTCGGCTTGGGTGTGTGCAAGCGCTTGTCCATGGTGACCCTGAGGGAGCAACGTCGTCTCCCAACGCGCCGCGCTGCTGGGTTGCCGTGGTGAGCTGGGAGGTTCGCCCTGCCGGCCACGATTAACGCAAGGTCGTTAAGAAGCTCTCCGTCGGCAGATTGACGGTTGCCTTGGATGGCGCTGGCGCGGTCAAAGCGGGTGGCGCTTTAGGTCACTCTCGTTTTGATTGTATTCTGTGTCGTCGGGTGGTCGCGATGAAACGAAGCGGAGGGGCCATGAAACCATTTTGTGCCCGTGCCGCAGACCGCTTGAAACGTGAAGCGGGTATGAAAGCATCAGCGACATGAGAATCGTGTCGTCCCGGCCCGCGTGGATGACATGACAAAAAACAAGAACCAGCGGTCCACCATGTGTTTTCGACTGGATGCTGCGGCGCTTGCCGCGCTGTCGTGCCTCTTCTGGTCCTCCGTCGAGGCGCGGACGACGACCCGATTGCCAGATCTGCGCGGCGAGTTCGTACGGCTGTGTGCGCCTCATATGCTCGACCGGTGGACGCATCCCGAAGCTGTCTGCTCCTGCCTGCATGATCATGCGGCCGCGATGGTGGAGGATGCCGACTTGCGTGAGGCGCTGCTGCGCGGGATCAGTGAGACCGGCGTGCCGACCATAGAGACCGATTGGGTGCCCGCACCGAAGCGAGCGGAGATCGGTCCCACGTTCACCAAGATCGCGAAACCCGCGCTGCAGTGCATGTTCGATCCGGCCAACTGATCAGCCGCCGGGCCTGATGTCGATCAGCATCGATCGTCCGGCGGTGCTCGTTGTCAGTCCAGGCCGTATTGCGACATCAGGGACTGCACGTCCGGCCGGCGCATGATGCGTGAGATCCGGGTACTGATGGCATCCTCGTCGCTGTGTCTTGACGATTTTGCAGCAGGCTTGGGTGCAGGACGGGCCGCTGCCGCGCCGGCACGGGTTGGCTGATGCCGTACAGGAGCAGGCTTTTCGGCGGACGACGAAGCGGCCGGTTGCGTCCCCGTGGCCTGTGTGGCCGCCGCGGCCGGGAGGCCGGACCGGGGCCGCGCGGCAACAGCAGCGATCGCGGGGACCAGCACCGGTGAAGCTGCGGCCGTGACGGGCGGAGTCGGGGCTGGTGCCATCGGGCGTGCTTCGGTGGTGACCGCCGCGGGGGATGTCGCGAGCACTGGATTCGACGTCTTGGCAGCTTCAGCAACGGGCGCGGCGGCCGTGAGCGAGTTGGTACGCGTCTGCGATGAAGCTGCCTCAGGCGCCGGGACGGGCGCAGCCAGTGAGGTGAGCGCCGGGGCTGGCGGCGAGATCGCCGCCGGCGGCTCGATGACCGGAAGCGGGGCGGCGATGGCGGCATTGCCTGCGGAGGCGGCCTCGCTGGTGATCTTTTCGCTGCGGTCCAACTCGGGCTTCCTGATATCGCTGGGGACATTGAGGGCCTGGGTTTGCGCGTGAGCCAGCATCTGCCGCGCGGTCATTGGTGTCTCCGCCGAAGCCGAGATCGGCAGCAGGACGGCGGTCGCGAAGGCCAGCTGCAGGGTCCTCGTTGACGATGTGAACTTGATCATGACCGGCTCCTTGCGATGTGCGATCTGCACTGGGTTCGTTCAGGCCGCTGCGCTGGCGGTCGCCCGGTCGTGGGCGATGACGACACGCTGGCCGCGCATCTTGGCGATCACCTCGTCGCGCGGGCCGAATGCCAGCGTCTTGCCGAAGGCCATCACCATGATGCGGTCAACATGCGCCAACAGCTGCGGACGGTGAGTGACGACGATCACGGTGCGACCGGCGGTCTTCGCCTGGGCCAGGGCGTGCGCCAGCGCCCGCTCGCCGTCCTCGTCGAGGTTCGAGTTCGGCTCGTCGAGGATCAAGAGCCGCGGATTGCCGTAGAGCGCGCGGGCGAGGCCGACGCGCTGCCGCATGCCGCCGGACAATGCCACGCCGCCTTCGCCGATCGGCGTGTCGTAGCCGTTGGGCAGGCGCAGGATGACCTCATGCGCGCCGGCGGCCTTGGCGGCAGCGACAACGGCTGCTTCGTCGACCTTCGCAAGCCGGGCGATGTTGTCGGCGACGGTGCCTGAGAACAGCTCGATGTCCTGCGGCAGATAGCCGATATGCTTGCCCAGCCGGTTCTGATCCCACTGGCTGTAGGCGGCGCCGTCGATGCGGATCACACCTTCGCGCAGCGGCCAGACCCCGGCCATGGCGCGCGCCATGCTCGACTTGCCGCTGGCGGAGGCGCCGACGATCGCGAGACTCTCGCCGGCCTTGAGCGAAAAGCTGACGCCCTTGACCGAGGGACGGCCGGCCGCCGGCGGCCACACCACGGCGTTCTCGACGTCGATGTCGCCGCGCGGCGTCGGCAGCGCGGTCGGTGCAGCCGTGACCGGGAGCGCCTGGAACAGCTCCTCCAGCCGGCGATAGGCGGAGCGGAATGCGATGATGCGCTTCCACTGCCCGACGACCTGCTCGACCGGCGCCAGCGCGCGGCCCATGATGATCGACGTAGCCATCATCGCGCCGGGCGAGATCTGCTGCTCGATCGCGAGCCAGGCGCCGATGCACAGCAGCGAGGTCTGCACCGCCATGCGCGCGAACTTGGTCACGGAATGCATCGCCGCGCCCCGCTCGACGAGGGTGCTGTGGGCATCGACCATCGCCGACTGACGGCAACTCCAGCGGTCCATGACGATGTCGCCCATGCCGAGGCCGCGCACGACCTCGCCATTGCGCAGCGCCGCCGCGACGAAGCGCGAGGCCTCGTTGGCCAGCGCGTTGGTGCGCTCGACGCTGGCGCGGGTGTAGAATTCGGTGAGCAGCGCCAGCGAGAACAGCACCGTCGCGCCGAGCAAAGAGAGGATTCCGAGATAGGCGTGCTGCAGAAAGCACAGCGCGACGAACACCGGCGTCCACGGCAGATCGCAGGCGATGGCGGCGGTGCCGCTGGAGATGCAGTCGCGGATGGTCTCGGCGTCACGGATGATCTGCTGGCCGAAGCGATGCCGCGGCGACAGCTCCGCCTTCATCATCGTCTCGAACAGCGGGTGGCGCAGCGTGCCTTCGAACTGCACGCCGGCACGGGCCAGAACGCCGGAACGGGCGAATTCGAGGACGCCATACAGCACGAGGAAAACACCGACGATGAGCGTCAGCATGACCAGCGTGCCGAGATTGCGGCTGGTGAGCACGCGGTCATAGACCTGCATGGAGTAGAGTGGCGAGGCGAGCATGCTCGCATTGATGAAGAGGCTGAGCACGAAGGTCGCGGTGAGCGCGGGAAAGCACGCGCGGAGCGCGGTTCCCAGCGGGCTTCGGGTGGTGCTCGTCATGTCGGATCCCCTTGCGATGGTGCTGGGGAGCTTCGCCTGGGCGCCCGTCGTCGACCGTGACTGACCTCACATAGCTCGAGGCGGATCTGGCGGCGCTTGAGTTGGCCGGTTGCAGCCGCTACCGGATGGATCAGACGTGCTCAGATTTCGCACTTGCCTGAATCGCAGTGACCTCATGCCTGCCGTAACGTCCCAGAACATCCGGCTCCTGTCGGGCCTCGTCCTGTTTGCGTTCGCCGCGACGCATTTTCTCAACCATGCGGTGGGGCTGTTCAGCCTCGAGGCGATGGATGAGGTGCAGGAATGGCGACTGGTCGTCACCCGATCGTGGCCGGGAACGATCGTGCTGGCGGCGGCACTGCTCGCGCATGCCGTGCTTGCGTTCACCAAGACGGTTGAGCGCGGCACGTGGCGGCTGTCCTCGTGGGAGCTTGTTCAGATCGCCACCGGATTTGCGATCCCACTGTTGTTGCTGCCGCACGTCATCGAGACCCACATGGCTCATGCTCTGTTCGGCGTTCAGGACGGCTACCTCTATGCGCTGGCGCTGCTGTGGCCCAAGGCGGCGTGGATTCAGACCGCGCTGCTGCTGCTGGTCTGGATCCACGGCTGTGTCGGCCTGCATCATTGGCTGAAATTCCGTGGCTGGTATCGCGTGATGCAGCCGCTGCTGTTCGTCCTCGCCGTCGCGCTGCCGTTGGCGGCGCTGATGGGCTTCGTGGTGTCCGGACGCGCCGTCGCCGCGCTGCTCGGCAATCCCGGCATGGCCGAGCAGATGCGCGAGGTCACCCATTGGCCGAGCGAACTCGACGCCAAGTGGATTGCCCTGCTGCAGGTTTCGGCGCAGATCGCGGCCGTCGCGCTGCTCGTTGCAGGCGTGACGATCATCGTGTTCCGCCACGTCGCATCGCTCGCAGCGCCGAAGATTGCCGTTGCCGTCACGGGCGGCGCGACGGTGCAGGCCGCGGTCGGTCCGACGCTGCTGGAGATCGTCGGCAGTCATGGGCTGTCGCTCCAGGCCGAATGCGGCGGCCGCGCCCGCTGCGGTCTCTGCCGCGTCCGGGTCGATGAAGGAGCGGAGACGTTGGCGCCACCCGGCCACGCGGAGCGTGCCATGCTCGCCGAATTGGCGGCACCGGTGAATGTGCGCCTGGCCTGCCAGATCCGCCCTGGGGCGCCGCTGACGATCACGCGTCTCGTCGGCGGCCAACGAGAGGAGAGGGTGCCCGCCGTCGACGGCCTCCAGGCTGAGCGCCGCGCGGTGTGTCTGGTTCATGTTCGGGTCCGCGCGGTGGCGACCATCGCGCGCGACCGGTTGCCTCCGACCTCGGCTTCATGATGAACGAGATCTTCGGCGCCATTGGCGGAGCCATCGAAGCCCGGTCCGGGCGCATCGATCGTTTCCTCGGCGACGGCGTGCTCGCCGTCTTCGGCGAGGAGCAGGGAGCAGAACAAGGCTGCCGCGATGCGCTGCAGGCGATCGGCGCCATGGACGTGGTTATGGACCGCGTCAACGAAAAGATCGCCGCGGAGATCGGTCGGCCCGTGGAGCTGGCGATTGGTGCTCACCTTGGCGACATCGTTGTCGGGCAACTGACCCTTGGACGCACCTCGCAGGTGGCTGTGCTCGGACTTGGGACGGAGTGGCCGGCGCTTCTGGCTGAATTGGCGGAGACCAGAGGCTGGCAGCTCGCAATGTCCGGGGGCGTGGCGACAGCTGCCGGCCTTGTTGATCTGGATGGAGCGATGCGTGAGAGGCTTGCCGATCCCGAACAGGGTCGCGAACTGGACGCCATCGGCGTGCGGCGTGCCCGCGACCTTGCAGTCGTTGCGGGCACGCCACCGGCGCGGTCGGCATAGGTGCTCTCGGCTCATTTCTCACGGAACGTCTTGGCGAGCGTGTTGAGCAGCGGGCCGACCAGATATTCGAGCACGGTGCGCTCTCCCGTGGAGATGATGACGTCGGCCTGCATGCCCGGCAGGATCTTCTCGGCGATCTCGGGCGGGATGGTCGAATAGTCGATCACCACGCGCGCCGAATAGTAGCTCTGTTTGCTCGCCTCGTCGGACATCGCGTCCGCCGAGACGCTCGAGACCTTGCCGAAGATCGTCGGCGTGGTGCGCGAGGAGAAATTGGAGAAGCGCACCTCGGCCCTCTGGCCGATCGCGACGCTCTCGATGTCGCGCGGCGAGACGTGCGCCATCACGTCGACGCCTTCGCCGACCGGGACGATCTCCGCGAGCGTATCGCCGGGCTTCACGACGGCGCCGACGGTGTGGACCTTCATGTTCATGACGATGCCGTCGCGCTCGGCGCGGATGTCGACCCGGCGCAGCACGTCCTCGGCGATGACCAGCTTCTCGCGCAGGTCCGACAGCTTGGCCCGGGTGCCGTCGAGCTGCTGGCCGACCTCGGTCAGATATTTCTGCAGCGTCTGATCGATCTGCAGGCGCGTCTGCGCGGCCGTCTGCGTCAGCCGCGCGACGTCGGCCTGCGCCTGACCGAGATCGCCTTCGACGCGGGCGCGCTCGCGTTCCAGCTCAAGGAACTTGTTGCGCGGATAATAGCCTGCGGCGACGGCCGGGCGCACATTGTTCATCTGCGTCTCGAAGCTCGCGAGCTGCGCGGAGAGCGCTGCGCGCTGGCGGTCGCGGCCGGCGAGCTCCTGCTGCTGCTGGGCGATCTGCGAGTTGAGGATGTTGATCTGGCTGATCAGGCCATTGCGACGCTCGACGAACAACCGCTGCTGGTCGGCGATGGCAAGCGCCGCCTCCGGCACGTTCTGGCGGTTGAGCAGCGCGTCGGGAAACGTGATCATCCGCGCATTGCCGCGCTCGGCGAGGAGGCGCGCCTCCTCGGCCAGCGCCGCGTCCATCTGCTTGCGCAGGAGGTCGGTGTTGGCCTGGGCCTCGGTCGGCTGCAGCCGAAACAGCAGGTCGCCGCGATGCACGGCGTGAGTTTCCTTGGCCAGAATCTCCCTGATGATTCCGCCCTCACGGTGCTGAACCACCTTGTGATCGCCGGAGACGGACACGGTGCCCGGTGCGATCGCCGCACGATCGAGCGGCGCATAGGCCGCCCACACGCCGAAGCCGCCGAACACCAGCGCAATCGACAGATAGCCGAGCAGGGCGTAGCGGCTGAAATCGGCCTTGACCGGCTGCGGCCGGTCGGCCGCTTCGAAGAAGCCGTGATCCTGCACCGCTGACATCGACATGCTGCGTCCCCGAGATTGTCCGTGGGGCAGGAGCATCGTCGATGCACAGATTCAGGACTGTGCGGAAGGTCACGTGCCGGAGGCCGGCTATGTATGACGGCCCAATCGAACGAGATCAGCTACTTCCTTTTCGGCCCGAACCGCGGCACGCATTTCGTGGTGCGGACAATGCCGGTTTCGGCCATCTTGGAGCCCAAGACCTCCTTCACCTGGCCGGCGGGGCAGGTGCCGTCATCGACCAGCACCCGCTGGCCGAGCCGGAGATCCGTGATGTCCTGCTCGCGCCCGACATATTGCGCCTGTGCGGGTGCGGCAACCAAGAGCAAGATACCGAGGACGCCGAGAGGGCAGGCTGCGACGTCCGCGAACGCGAAGATTTGAGAACGCATCACTTCCCTTCGATCTTCAGGCCTTTGGGCCCGAGATTGATCTGGACACCCTCGGGCTGCTTCTTGGCCTGATATAAATTGTAGCCGAGCACGATGATCGCCGCGCTGAGAATGCCGAGGAGGAAATAGAGGATATTGCGGTGGTCCGACATGCCAAAATCCAAAGTATGTTACCGTCGTTCGTATGCGCGAATGTACGAGCGGCCTTGCGATTCTGAAAGCAGCGGCGAATCCGGTGCAACTATGCATCAGATTGTGATTTGGTGCGGTCATCGGCAATTGGAACCGCGACAGGCATGATCACCCAGGACACTACGCAGCGCATCGTCGACGCCGTCGATGCCCACTTCGACCGGCAGCTTGCGACCACGAGCGACTTCGTCGCCATCCCCTCGACCCGCGGCGCCGAAGGGCCGTGCCAGGACATGTTCGGCGATCTCCTGCGTGTGCGCGGCTACGAGGTCGACGACTGGCACATCGATCTCGACGATCTGAAGGACATGCGCGGCTACGGCCCGATCGAGCACGACTTCTCGAAGGCGCGCAGCGTGGTTGGAACCTACCGGCCGGCCACGTCGGCCGGGCGATCGCTGATCTTGCAGGGGCATTGCGACGTGGTACCCGCCGGCCCGCTCGAGATGTGGGAGACGCCGCCGTTCTCGCCGGTGATCCGCGACGGACGAATGTATGGCCGCGGCGCCTGCGACATGAAGTCCGGGACGATCGGCGCACTCTATGCGCTCGATGCCATCAAGGCGGCCGGCTTCAAGCCGACGGCGCGCATTCATGTCCAGTCCGTGATCGAGGAGGAGAGCACCGGCGTCGGCGCACTGTCGACCTTGCAGCGCGGCTACCGCGCGGATGCCTGCTTCATCCCCGAGCCGACCAGCGGCAAGATGGTGCGCTCTCAGGTTGGCGTGATCTGGTTCCGCCTCAAGGTGCGCGGCTTTCCCGCGCATGTGTTCGAAGCCGGCGTCGGCGCCAATGCGATCCAGGCGAGCTATCATCTGATCCATGCGCTGGAGAAGCTCGAAGCGGACTGGAACGAGCGCGCCAAGAGCGACCATCATTTCAAGACGCTCAATCATCCGATCAACTTCAATCCGGGCATCATCAAAGGCGGCGACTGGGCCTCGAGCGTGCCGGCCTGGTGCGACGTCGATTGCCGCATCGCCATCCTGCCGGGCTGGTCGGTCAAGGACTGCCAGAACGAGATTCTCGCCTGCGTCGCCGCGGCTTCGCGCGATCACCGCTTCCTCTCCAACAATCCGCCGGTGGTCGAGTGGTCCGGATTCCTGTCCGAAGGATACGAGTTGACCAATTCGGCTGAGCCGGAGGCGGCGTTCGGCAAGGCCTTCACCGCCGTCTACGGCGGGGAGGTGCAGGACCTCGTCTTCACGGCGCTCACGGATACCCGCTTCTACGGGCTCAACTACAACATCCCCAGCCTCTGCTTCGGCGCGACCGGCGCGGCGATGCACGGCTTTAACGAATATGTCGATCTCGACTCGCTACGCCAGGCGACCAAGACCATGGCCTTGTTCATCGCCGAGTGGTGTGGAGTCGAGAAGGCGTGAGCGCAAGGCCGTCGCGGCAATGACCTCGGAGGTCATTGCCGCGCGGTCTGGGCTCGGCGCATCCAGGGTGCGGTGAAGGCACGGGGAGACGTGTCGTCCGTGCGCAAGGATCGGAACGGTATGACGCCGCTGGACAAGATCAATGCGATGAAGATGCCGTTCGCGGACTTGAAGGGCGTCACCTTCACCGAGGCCAGCGCCGATCGCGTCGTGGCGCAGATGCTGGTGCGGCCGGATCTGTGCACCCTGCATCACACCATCCACGGCGGCGCCGTGATGGCGCTCGCTGATTCCGTCGGCGCGGCTGCGACCGTGATCAACCTGCCGCAGGATGCCAAGGGCACCACAACCATCGAGAGCAAGACCAACTTCATCGGCGGCGCCAAGGAGGGGACCGTGGTGACCGCAACCGCCACGCCCGTGCACCGCGGCCGCCGCACTCAGGTATGGCAGACGCGGGTGGAGACCGAGGACGGGCGCCTGGTCGCGATCGTGACCCAGACTCAGCTCGTGCTGTGATGATTCGTACACAAACGAATTGTTAACTCACGCGATCCTTGCATGGCCGCATGTTCTCTCCGTAGAGCGCGGGGCTTGCAATGAATGTTGCGATGCACAATATAGCTTCTGTCTAGGGAAAGACGTCTGTATGCGAGGGCTCTCGAGAGGAGTCTCAGGCAGTGTCACAGGTAGATACTTTTCGTCCCCGGCCGGGCTTCGGCTATGTGCGGACGCTCAGCCAGCACGAAGAACTGCCGTTGCTGCGCGATCATCTGTTGCGGCTCGATGCGGAAAGCCGGCACGATCGATTCAACGGCTTCCTCGATGACAGTTTCATCGAACGCTATGCCGCCCGCTGTGCGGCCGATGGCACGATCGTCGTCGCCTACATGGAAAACGGCATGGTGCGCGGCGCCGCCGAGTTGCATCCGCCGGAGCAGTCCGAGGACGGGCTTCCGGAGATTGCGTTCAGCGTGGAGGCTTGCGTGCGCCGCCGCGGGGTCGGCAGCCTGCTGTTCCAGCGCGTGATCTCGGAGGCGCGGTGGAAGGGCTATCGCAAGCTTCGTGTCACGACCGGATCGCAGAACCATGCGATGCGGGCGCTCGCGGCCAAATTCGGCGCGCATCTGGCGTTCCGTCACGGCGAATCGACCGGTACGATCGATCTGAGCGAGCAGCCTCAGGATGAACTGGCGAAGCTCGTGATCGATGCGCCGATCGCGGCCGCGCGTGCGTTCTTCACCCTCAACCGGGCCTGCTGGAAGCTCGTGACCCGGATGTACGGCGACAAGCGCGCGGCCTGAGCGGAGCCGTTGCTGCGATGACAAAGGCGCGACAGCGATCACCGCTGCCGCGCCTTTTCGTTTGATTGCATTGGCCGATGCGCCCCGGAAGGCGTTCAGGTGCCGGTGCGCTTGTCGAAATTGAAGCGGCGCACGGTGCGGCGCTCGACCACGACGGCACGCTGCTGCGTGCCCTGGTCGGCCGTGATGACGCGCGTGTTGGTGCGCGCGGCAACGCGAACTGCCTTCTTCACCTCGGGCAGCACCTGCTCAAGCGGCAGACCCATCAGCGCCGACGCGATCTCGGCCTGGGCCTGCACGTCGTCGGTGATGCCTGACGCGGCGAAGATCGCTTCCTCCAGAGTCGGGGGATCACGCCTGACGCGACGCGGACCGTACTTGGTGTTCCAATCTTCGCTCATGGGGGCCTCGTAAATCGTCCGGGATACCTAGAAGCAGGATTGTTGCATTGCAATATATATTCCGCGGGGCAGCCCAGCTATGCGTTCACCATGTCGCGATTGGGCAACGGTACCTGCGTCATGTGGATATCCTGGGGCCAGCGGCGCAAGGCCGCGAGGCCGGCTTTTGTGAGGACATAGACACCGCGCTCGGCGCGGTCGAACCAGCCGTAGACGTTACGCTGCAGAATCTTCGGCGCATCCGGAATCTCCGCGCGGAGGTCGCGGACGCGCTTCGGCCCGCCCGAGAGCGCCGAGGCGCAGGCCAGCGCCTGCTGCCGATAGGCCGTCATGATGGGAGCCCGGGTCGAGCCGCCAGCGACGGGGTCGCCCTTGCGTCGCTGATGCTCGATCACGAGACGCGACCGCTTCTTGGGGTTCTTGCGCGGCGCGGTGGTGGGCGGCTGCACCAGCACTTCGATGTCTCCGGCTGAAGTCACGGCCAGCATGCCGAAGCCGAGCCGGCGGCACAGATTGCGGTAGCGGGAGTCGCTTTCACGACCCTTGCCACGTGCCGACAGATTTGCGGCGACCCAGACCTCATCGCAGGCCCCAGCCCGATCAACCGCCTGCAGCAGCAGTTCCAGGTTGAAGACCTGCTTCAGCTCGCAGACGACGACCACCGGCGGGTCGTCGCCCCTGAGCGCCACCACGTCGCAACCGCCGATTTCCCCTTTGACCGAGAAGCCGAGGTTTTCGAGGAAGCGTTTGACGGGAAGGTAGAGCGCGGTTTCCAAGGGACTGCCCGATGTGTGCGACTCAGAGCGCGCGCGAGTCTAGCCCGCCGAGTCCGGTGATGTCAGCGCCAAGTCGGGGTGACCGGCTGGCTTCGCTACACCCGGCCGACAACCGGTATCAGTGCGCCGGTCACGCCGCTCGCGGCGTCGCTGGCGAGAAACAGAATGACCTCCGCGAGTTCCTGCGGCGTCACCCATTTGTCGAAATCGGCCTTGGGCATGCTGGCGCGGTTGGCCGGCGTATCGATCGTCGACGGCAAAACGGCGTTGACGGTGATCTTGCCCTTCCATTCGGCCGCGAGCGCTTCCGTCAGGCGATGCACGCCCGATTTGGACGCAGCATAGGGGCCCATGCCGGCACCGGCCTGGAGCGCGCCCATGGCGCCGATGTTGACGATGCGGCCCGTGCTGGAGCGGACGAGATGCGGGATCGCCGCGCGCGAGGCGTGCAGCGCGGTCATCAGGTTTCGCGCATGCATCGTCTCCCAGACGGAATCGTCGCCGTCGGCCGTGGTCTCGAACGCGAACGCGCCGGCGATGTTGATCAGCGCATCCAGAGTGCCGAAGTGGGCGGCGACGGAGTCGATCGCGACCTTTGCCTGCCCGGGGTCGGAGAGGTCGACGCCTCCGAGCTCAATGCGGTCGTCACTCGCCGGGATCTCGGCCTGGGCATGATCGATCCCGGCCACATGCGCGCCCCGTGCGAGCGCGAGATCGGCCACGCTGCGTCCGAGCGCCCCTTGCGCACCCGTAATGACAATCACTGCTCCGTTCATTCCGTCCCTGGTCTCCGTTGACGCGCCCCACAGCGCCGCTTGTTATACTATGGCCCTGCCGATGAGTTGCAATGGCCGGACGGCCGGGGCATGCAATTGCAATCAGAAAGCGTGGTTCGTCAGAGGTGACCATGACGGCGAAAGACTCTCTCGAATTTCCCGACGTCGCCACCAGTTTTACTCGTCCGATCAGACAGTTCAGGCAGAGTCTGGATGCGCAGCGCAAGACCCGGATCGTGGCGCTTGGCTCATCTTCCACCGCCGGCACCAACGGAATTGTCGCTTTCCCGGCCCGGATCGAGCAGTCGCTGCGCAAGACCAATTTCGGCTGCCTGATCGACGTCCTCAATCGGGGTGTGGGCGGACAGGAATCCCCGGAGGAGCTCTCGCGCTTCGAATGCGACGTGATTGCGGAGCAGCCGTCGCTGGTCATCTGGCAGGTCGGCACCAACGCCGCCTACAGGCCCGAGGTCTACAGTCCCGATGAGGTCGAGGCGGCGCTGCGCGTCGGCCTTCGATGGCTGGCGGGGCTGGCCATCGACGCCATCGTGATGGACCTGCAATATACGGCGGCGATCGTGACGGTGCCGAACAGGCTGGCGCGTGCCGAGGACATTCAGCGACGGATCGAGAAGGTCACGTCTGCAGCCAACGTCAATCTCTTCAGGCGCTGGAATTTGATGAAGAGCTGGCATGAGGCTGGTCAGATTCCGTTGTCGGCGCTCGACGACGGGCACGGTGACCGCTTGCATGTGAGCGAGGCCGCCACCGCGAAGATCAGCGACGTTTTGGCCAGCGCCATCATGACGGTGCCGGTCGTGCCGGCCTGATCGATAAAATTAGTCGGACTTTCGTAAGTGGATTGCCAGCGCGGCCCGCTAGCTTGTCGCTATGCCGCTTGAGGGGCGTTGGAGCTTTGACATGATGAGACATCTGCCGGACCACGGTTTGCCGCTGGTGCAACTGAAGGAGCAGCGGCGGGATCTGGTGGTCGCCTTGCAGAACCGTGCAGGTCCGGTGACGGGCTGGGAATTGATGCAGATCGCGGCGGTTCAACAGGCGATTTCCGCATTCGAGGAGGTGATTGCCGATCTCGACGCGATGGAAGCCGCCGAGACAGCCGATATCGAAGCGGCCTGATCGGGCTCAAGCGTATTCGTGCCGCCCTGGCTCACAGTGTGAGATAGCGCGCCTGTAACGTCTTTCGTGCAGCGCCGTCGATGCCGAGACCGTCGCGCAGGTAGGTGTCGACGTCGCCGAAATCATCACGCATGGCGTCGAACGCAGCGGCGAGGAACGAGGCCTGGACCGTCCCGATCGCCTGGACCACATCAGCGGGAAGATCCGCGTGAGCTGCAGTCTCGCGACGATAGAGCTGGTTCGTGAGCAGGTAGTCTTCCAGGATCACGTCATCCGGAACGTCGAGCGCGTGCAGGACCAGTGCACAGGCGACACCGGTGCGATCCTTGCCGGCCGTACAATGGATCACCAACGGCGCATCCCCATTGAGAACATGTTCGAACAGCGCGCGGAAGCGCGGCGTGTAGCTGCGGATGTAGTTGCGGTAGGACTCGCGCATCAGCTCCAAGGCATGGTCGGTTGTGAGCTGTCCTCCTGTCGCCAGGGCCCGCAGCGCCGGCACGACGCTCGGCTCGATCGGCACGGAATGCACGGTGATCTCGGCGATCGTGCAGAGGCCGGCCGCGCGCTCGTCGCGACCGCGGAAATCGAACGCTGCGCGAATGCCGAGCTCCCGCAGGACCGCGAGGTCGGGCTCCGTCAACTGACCGAGATGGTTCGACCGAAACAGCTGCCGCCATCGCACGTGCCGGCCATCCCTGCTGGGATATCCGCCGAGATCTCTGAAGTTGCTGGCACCGTGAAGTCCGAGATGGCGGAGCGGATGGGCGGGCATGAACGCATTCTAGGGAATGCGGGCTTGATGTGAAGCGTCGTTTCGCCTGCGCGACGGCAAGGCAGAGGAGAGCATGAAGCGGCTCAGGACGGCGGAACGTATGCACCCGCCACGTCGAGCCCGTCGGTGACCGCCAGCAGTAGACATGGTTGACAGCGGGCAAGAAAAAGGGCCGGAACCTTGTCGGTCCGACCCTTCAGCAAAGGCGCGTGAGCGGCACGGTACAGTCGGACATCAGCGGTCCCACGCCGGCTTGGCTTCCTGGATCGCCTCGTCGTGATACCAGCTGCCGCTGTAGATCGTCGGCTGGATCGAGGGCGCGATCGGCCGCGCCGGCGATGCCGCGGATTGGCGAGGCGCAAGACCTGCCCGCCCTCCGCGCGGAAATTGATAGATCCTTGCGGACCCCTCGTGCACGTTAGTGTCCATTCCTCAGTCTCCTTCCAT
Source organism: Bradyrhizobium sp. HKCCYLRH2047 (assembly GCF_051168175.1). NCBI lineage: Bacteria > Pseudomonadati > Pseudomonadota > Alphaproteobacteria > Hyphomicrobiales > Nitrobacteraceae > Bradyrhizobium > Bradyrhizobium sp. HKCCYLRH2047. Next base: position 323,349 of record NZ_JBNPUM010000005.1, on the reverse strand, counting down.
CGGGCCACACGTCATGCTGCGCCCGACTCGTTCTCTTGTGGTTACCGATCTCGATATCGGCTCTGCCCGGAGGGAATGCAACATGACCAAAATCAAATCACATGTTGCGCGTTTTGCGGGCATTTCTGTCTTTGCTTCCTCCGCAGCAACGTGCAGCTGACCAACACTTGGGCTGGACCAAAGGTTGCGGAAAGAGGCTCAGGTCTTTTCAAAAATGTCCCGGACTTGCTGAGAGCTTGTTCGGACGTTTTTGCGCATCGCCGCAAATGCCACGGAATCAAGCGGGTTTTGACCAGCTTCTGATTTCCGCCATGCGTTCCGTGCAATCCCGGTCGCGCTGCTTTGCCGCACCCCTGACGTGCAAAAACCAGCGCCAGCTCCGCCCTGATTGGCCTTCGTCCATGCGACGGGACGTCGCGGGACTTGGCACGTTCCATGCTTAAGAGTGCGCTGGCCGATCGTGGCCGGGTAAGCGGGGAGCCTTCGATTGCTGGGCTCCCACCTTTCGATAAGACAGAGAGGCTCAATGACGAAGTACAAGCTCGAGTACATCTGGCTCGACGGCTACAAGCCGGTGCCGAATTTGCGCGGCAAGACACAGATCAAGGAATTTTCCTCGTTTCCGACCCTGGAACAGCTGCCCCTTTGGGGCTTCGACGGCTCGTCGACGATGCAGGCCGAAGGCCATAGCTCCGACTGCGTGTTGAAGCCGGTCGCCGTGTATCCCGATGCCGCCCGCACCAATGGTGTGCTGGTGATGTGCGAAGTGATGATGCCGGACGGCAAGACCCCGCATCCGTCGAACGCCCGCGCCACCATCCTGGACGATCCGGACGCGTGGTTCGGTTTCGAGCAGGAGTACTTCTTCTACAAGGACGGCCGTCCGCTCGGCTTCCCGGAATACGGCTATCCGGCTCCGCAGGGTCCGTATTACACCGGCGTCGGCTTCAAGAACGTCGGCGACGTCGCCCGCAAGATCGTCGAAGAGCATCTCGACCTCTGCCTCGCGGCCGGCATCAACCACGAAGGCATCAACGCCGAGGTGGCGAAGGGCCAGTGGGAATTCCAGGTGTTCGGCAAGGGCTCGCGCACGGCTGCTGACCAGATGTGGATGGCCCGCTACCTCATGCTGCGTCTGACCGAGAAGTACGGCATCGACATCGAGTTCCACTGCAAGCCGCTCGGCGACACCGATTGGAACGGTTCGGGCATGCACTGCAACTTCTCGACCAAGTATATGCGCGAGGTCGGCGGCAAGGAGTACTTCGAGAAGCTGATGGACGCCTTCAAGGAGGCGCGCGCCGACCACATCGCCGTGTATGGTCCGGACAACCACATGCGCCTGACCGGCAAGCACGAGACCGCTTCGATCGACACCTTCAGCTGGGGTGTGGCCGACCGTGGCGCCTCGATCCGCGTGCCGCATTCCTTCGTGAACAACGCCTATAAGGGCTATCTGGAAGACCGCCGTCCGAACTCCCAGGGCGACCCCTACCAGATCGCGTCTCAGGTCCTGAAGACGATCGCGATGGTTCCGACCGGCGCGAAAGCCGCAGCCTAAGACGCCGAACACATTACCCCGGGGCCGGGGCTGACATGATGATCCGCCGGAGCAGCCGCTTCGGCGGATCATTCGTTTGGCGGGCTGGCGTGATCGCGGAGGCGCCGCCTTGATCAATCGCAAGTCCGTCTTCGATCGCAGCGGTATGTCTTTCTGGAAGCGGTTTATGGAAGCGGGGCGTCGAATGAATTATCGCAAGTGGGTTTCAGGCGTTCTGATCGCCTGTTCGGCCATCTCCCTGGCGGCGGCACAGTCGCAGTCCAATGCAGAACAATATCTGCCGCGGCTCGGCGACATCATGAATCTGATCCAAGTCAGGCATGCGAAACTGTGGTTCGCGGGACAGGCCAAGAACTGGGATCTCGCGTCCTATGAGCTCGCGCAACTGAGGCAGAGCCTGACCGACGCCGCGGTGTTCTATTCGGGACTGCCGGTGGACAACGTCACCACGCTGGGCCAGCCGATTCAGTCGATCTCGGACGCCATCGCCGCCAAGGATGGCAAGCGCTTCGCTTCCGCCGTGACCGAGCTGACGTCTGGGTGCAACGCCTGCCACGCGACCATGGATCGCGGCTACGTCGCGATCCGCATTCCGACCGACAAGCCGTTCGGCAACCAGGATTTTCGGCCTCAGGGCCGCTGACCGGGATGGGGCGGACAGAGCGGCGGAGGGCGCCTAAATTGCGCCTTCCACCGGCGGCGCGCATCGACTAAGAGCGGCGGCAACCTGTCCATGTCCTGAGACCTCATGATCCGCCTCGATAACGTCAGCAAGCAAGTCGGCCACCAGATTCTCTTCATCGAAGCCTCCGCCGCCCTCCAGCGTGGCGAGAAGATCGGCTTGGTCGGTCCGAACGGGGCCGGCAAGACGACGCTGTTCCGGATGATCTCGGGCCGCGAGCAGCCCGACGAGGGGCAGGTCTCGATCGATCGCGGCGTCTCGATCGGCTATTTCAACCAGGATGTCGGTGAGATGTCCGGCCGCAGTGCCGTGGCTGAGGTCATGGATGGGGCTGGGCCGGTGTCGTCGGTCGCCGCCGAGCTCAAGGAGCTCGAGGCCGCGATGGCCGATCCGGACCGCGCCGACGAGATGGACGACATCATCGCGCGCTATGGCGAGGTGCTGGCGCGGTTCGAGGAGCTGGACGGCTATGCGCTCGACAGCCGGGCCCGCGAGGCACTGGCCGGCCTCGGCTTCTCCGAGGAGATGATGGACAAGGATGTCGGCCTGTTGTCCGGCGGCTGGAAGATGCGCGTCGCTCTGGCGCGCATCCTCCTGATGCGTCCCGACGTGATGCTGCTCGACGAGCCGTCCAACCACCTCGATCTCGAGAGCCTGATCTGGCTGGAGCATTTCCTGAAAGGTTACGAGGGCGCGCTGCTGATGACCTCGCACGACCGCGAATTCATCAACCGCATCATCAACAAGGTGATCGAGATCGACGCCGGCCAGCTCACGACCTATTCCGGCGACTACGATTTCTACGAGCAGCAGCGGGCGCTGAACGAGAAGCAGCAGCAGGCGCAATATGAGCGCCAACAGGCGATGCTCGCCAAGGAGATCAAGTTCATCGAGCGGTTCAAGGCGCGGGCCTCGCATGCGGCGCAGGTGCAGAGCCGGGTCAAGAAGCTCGACAAGATCGAGCGGGTCGAGCCGCCGAAGCGGCGCCAGACCGTCGCGTTCGACTTCCTGCCGGCGCCGCGCTCGGGCGAGGACGTGGTGGCGCTGAAGAAGGTGTCGAAGAGCTATGGCAGCCGCCGCATCTACGACGGGCTGGACTTCATGATCCGGCGCCGCGAGCGCTGGTGCGTGATGGGCGTCAATGGCGCCGGCAAGTCGACCCTGTTGAAGCTCGTCGCCGGTAGCGCGGAGCCCGATGACGGCTCGGTGACGATCGGCGGCAGCGTCAAGATGGGCTACTTCGCGCAGCATGCGATGGACCTGCTCGACGGCGACGAGACGGTGTTCGAGTCGCTCGAGCATTCGTTTCCGCAAGCCGGTCAAGGCTCGTTGCGGGCACTGGCGGGCTGCTTCGGCTTCTCCGGCGACGACGTCGAGAAAAGATGCCGGGTGCTGTCGGGCGGCGAGAAGGCACGGCTCGTGATGGCCAAGATGCTCTACGATCCGCCGAACTTCCTGGTGCTGGACGAGCCGACCAACCATCTGGACATGGCGACCAAGGAAATGCTGATCGCGGCCCTGTCGAACTTCGAGGGGACCATGCTGTTCGTCTCGCACGATCGTCATTTCCTCGCCGCGCTCTCCAACCGCGTGCTGGAGCTGACGCCCGACGGCCTGCACCAGTATGGCGGCGGCTACACCGAGTATGTCGCGCGCAGCGGCCACGAAGCGCCGGGCCTGCGCGGCTGATCGAGGGCAAGACGGCGGCGATCACGCGTTCAGCTCTCCACCATCTCGCCGACGCGGGCGGCGAGCGCCTCGACGTCGAACGGCTTGGTCAGCACCTGCATCCCCGGCGCGAGCTGGCCGCTGCTCAGGATCGCGTTCTCGGCGTAGCCGGTGATGAACAGCACCTTGAGATCCGGCCGCGTCGCGCGCGCCGCATCGGCCAGCTGGCGGCCGTTCATGCCGCCGGGCAGACCGACATCGGTGATCAGCAGATCGATGCGCGCGTCTGATTGCAGAGCCGCAAGGCCGGTCGGTCCGTCCTTGGCTTCGACCACCGCGTAGCCGCACTCGTCGAGCACCTCTATCACCACCATGCGCACCGTCGGCTCGTCGTCGACAACGAGGATGGTCTGGCCGGTGCGGGAAGACGGCGCCGCGCCGGCGCGCACGGGATCGCTGGTCTCAACGGCACCGGCATAATGCCGCGGGAAATAGAGACACATCGTGGTGCCCTGACCGAGCTCGGAATAGATCCGCACCTGTCCGCCGGACTGCCGGACGAAGCCGTAGACCATCGATAGGCCGAGGCCGGTGCCCTGGCCGATCGGCTTGGTGGTGAAGAACGGATCGAACGCGTGCTCGATCACGTCGGGTGTCATGCCGGTGCCGGTATCGGTCACGCACAGCGAGATATATTGGCCGGGCGGCAGGTCGCGCTCGCGCGCGGCGCGGTCGTCCAGCCATTTGTTGGCGGTCTCGATCGTGATCCGGCCGCCCTCGGGCATCGCGTCGCGGGCATTGATGCAGAGGTTGAGCAGTGCGCTTTCGAGCTGCGACGAATCGATCAGTGCCGGCCAGAGCCCTCCGGCCGTCACGACCTCGAGCGCGATCTGCGGGCCGACGGTGCGGCGAACCAGCTCCTCCATGCCCATGACGAGCCGGTTGACATCGGTCGGCTTGGGATCGAGCGTCTGCCGGCGCGAGAAGGCGAGCAGGCGATGGGTCAGCGCGGCGGCGCGCTTCGAGGCGCCCTGGGCGGCCGCGACGTAACGGTCCACATCGGCAAAGCGGCCCTGGCGCAGGCGGGTCTGCAGCATCTCGAGCGAGCCCAGGATGCCGGTCAGCAGATTGTTGAAATCATGGGCGATGCCGCCGGTGAGCTGTCCGACGGCCTCCATCTTCTGCGACTGCCGCAACGCCTCCTCGGCCTCGTGCAGCCGTGTCTGTTCGCGCAGCCGGTCGGTGACGTCATAGGCGAACTGATAGGCGCCGATCTGTCGGCCCGCGGCGTCGCGCAGCACCGAGAAGCGCATTTCGTAAAAGCGGCGGTCGCGGCCGGGATCGCCGAATTCCTCGACCGCGACGAACTCCTCGCCAGCCAGCGCGCGGGACCATACCGCGCGAACCGCCGCCCGATGCTCCGGTAGATCCTTGAACAGCTCCAGCATGTCGTCGCCGATCTTGGGCTGGAGGCCGAAGACACGTCCAAACTCCTGCACGGCTGCGCCGTTGATCGCGATCAGGCGGTATTGCGTATCGACCACCTGCACGAAGGCGTTGGTGCCTTCGACGATGTCGGCGAGCAGCTTGCGCTCGGCGAGCGCGGCGACCACGCGGGCCTCCAGCGTGTCGTTGATCTCCTGTAGTGCAGCCTCGGCGCGCTTGCGCGCGGTGATGTCCTGGAACAGCACCGCGACCTGTCGACGTTCGGCCGGCTCCACCCGGAACGCCGCGAGCTCGAGATAACGTCCGGTGGCGACCAGCTCGCGCTCGAACCGGATCGGCTCGCCGGTGCGCAGCACGCCGCCATAGAGCTCGACCCAGCCGTCGGCCTCGCCCGGCACCATCTCCCGCACCTTCTGTCCGACCACGTTCGGAATGCCCGCATGCAGCGCGTAGGCCGGGTTGGCCTCGACATGGACGTAGTCGCTCAGCGGGCCGTGCGGGCCGTCGAAGAACTCGATGATGCAGAAGCCTTCATCGATCGAGTTGAACAGCGTCCGGTACCGCTCCTCGCTCTCCGCCAGGGCGGTCTCGGCGCGCGCGCGCTTGCCGGCATCGGCGGCGAACAGGGCCTGAAGACGGGCATTTTCGCTTTCGAGCTCCCGCAGCCGCTGCCGGAGCGCATCGATCTCTGAGGGACTCACGCCGCCTCGCGCAGATGAGGAGGCGGGGCAGGCAAAGCGGAGAACATTGAAGCGCCTATGCAGCTCGATGTGGAGATCGCTTGACGTCATAACATGTCAACGATCGTCCGTCAGGCCGCTGCCGATGGAACCCGACGATCATCGAGCGGCCCCGCCCACCCATGGCGGGGCCCAGATGTCGTCCAGCCCGGCGTCCGGTCAGCCGCCGGCCTCGCATTTCTTCATGAAGCTGGTCTTGGCGGCGCCGGCGAGCTTCTTGCCGTCGGAGCCGACCGCCTTGGTTTCACACGTCTCGGCCATGCACTTCTTCATGAAAGAGGTCTTGGCGGCACCGGCCAGTGCCTTGCCGTCCTTGCCGACGGCCTTGGTCTCGCAGCTATCCTCGGCGAAGGCGGAGCCGGCGGCGAAGGTCGCGAGCGCGGCAATCAGGAACAACTTCTTCATGAGTGTGTCTCCTTGGGACAAACAATGCGGCGGATGGGAGCCGCAAATCTTGGCGTGATCAAGTTTCCTGTTCGGCCTATCACCCGAAATCCGGCCGGGTCGGCCGGCGAACTCATCAGCATGCTACCGATGACGCGGACGCGACGCGCTTTGCAGCGAGTGGTCATCCCATGCCGCGCTGCAGAAACGCCAACGTCTGGCGATCCCGCACCCCGTCGCAATAGCGATCGAGCGCCTGCGCGAAGATCCCATTCGGGCTGATCGAATCGAACAGCGTCATGCATGAGCGGAATTTGGCATCGTCCGGCACACCCAGAATGTCGCGCAGCGACTTGCCCTGCACCGCGAGCACCAGACGTGTGCATTCGACGAGTCGCGGGCCGAGCAGGGGATGCGCCAGATAGGCCTCGGCCTCGGCCCGGGAGCGGATCGCGTAGCGCTGCGCCATGGCGGAGCTGCCGAGCCCCTCGACCTGGGGAAAGATGAACCACATCCAGTGGCTTTGCTTGGCGCCGGCCGCAAGTTCGGCGGTCACCCGTGAATAAATCGAACTTTGTGCGTCGGCAAATCGACTGAGATCATCACATTCGGCGTTCACCCATTCCTCCAACCGGCTGATTCATCGATATAATCGGCTTTCTGGGACGGTCGCGGCGCGGCCCTGCGAGGCTTGGACCCCGGTCCATTCCCCGTCACTCCGGGCTGGCGTTTGTCTAGATTATGCCGCACTCTTGCCATCCTATGTCATGACGGGTCGAATCGTACCCCTTGGGGTCGGGCACCTTTCCCGGGTGGTCCGAAAAGGGGGGTATATCGGGGACGTGATGGCTTCCAGTGAAGCAAGCGTAGACGTTCTGTTGTCGCAAGGCCGCTTCGGGCGCTCCGAAGCGATCGCACTCGTGCTTGCAGCACTTGCGGTCGCAGCGGGCGCGGCCGCATGGGTCGGAGCCAACAGCGATGAGACGTCGCTTGCGAGCGCGGCGATTCCGGCCGCCGCCGCGCCGTCCATGACCTTCGAAACACGTTTCGCGCCGGCCTCCGCCTCGGCCACGGCGTATTCGGAAAAAGACGCGGTTCGCGCGCTCGACCGTTTCGCCCTTCGCGGCGCGATCGACCGCCAACTGCTCGATGCCCGGGCCGCGCTGGTGAAGGGCATGGAAGCGCGCGATTCGGGCGCACGCGACCCCAGCAACAGCGATTGGCGGCCGATGTTGACGGAGGGCAATACCGTCACGATGCCCGCACCGGGCGTGCCGCTGCCGCGACCGCGGCCGTCCGTCGCCAACCTGCCGACCAGTCTGGTTTCGGCCAGTGCGCCTGAAGCCGTCGGACGCGTCGACGATCGCTCCATCCTGCAGAAGCTGTCCGACCTGTTGCCGAGCCCGACCAAGTTCGCCTCGCTCGGCCCGGATAGCGGCATCGTGCGCTCCGGGATCGATCTCGGTGCGCTCGGCTACGACAAGACCGCCGTCTACGACATCAAGGCCAAGATGGTGTATCTGCCGTCGGGCATCGGGCTCGAGGCCCATTCCGGCATGGGCAGCCTGCGCGACGACCCCGAGCACGTCAATCAGCGCATGGTCGGCGCGACCCCGCCCGCCACCTATGACCTGAAGCCGCGCGAAAAACCGTTTCACGGCGTGCGCGCCCTGCGCATGAACGTGGTGGAGGGATCGACCCTCGGCCGGAGCGGATTGCTGACCCACCCCTATATGCTGGGGCCGGAGGGTGATTCGAACGGCTGCGTCTCGATCAAGAATTACGATCGCTTCCTGAAGGCGTATGATGACGGCGAGTTCAACCGACTCGTTGTCGTCGTCGGGCTCGAGGCTGGCACCCCGACGCGGACCGCGCAAAAGACCGAGTGACGTTTTGTTGCTGGGCCTCGGCGCGACCTCGGCGGTGACGCCCGTCGCATCTTCCGGAAGGTCCCCATGATTGATCCCGCAAACTCGGAAACGCGTCTGCGTACCACCTTCAACATCAAGGTGAACGGCAAGCCGGTCGTGATTTCGACGGTCGGGCAGGCCCATCAGTTCCTCACCAGCCTCAACGCCGTCGAGTGGATGGAGTTCAAGTCGCTGCACGACCAGGCCATGGCCGCGCTGCAGGCCGCGGCCGACAACGCGATCATGACGGTCCAGGCCACCACGGCGGTGCGCACGCTGTTCGTGAGCGCGAAGCTGTTGTGAGAAACCTGGTCCGAGACGGCTGCCGTGTCGGGCCATGCCGCGCGTGTTGCTCGCGTCACTGTCCGCCCCTTCACACTTGGTGTCATCGCCCGGCTTGCCGCCTCCGTTAAAGCTGCGGCGCGCCCTGGCGCTCGTTGCCGCGTCGAAGCCGACAGGCGAAGACGGGACCGGGCGATCCAGCACGCCGAGGCCGTCGTGATTGCGCGAGCGGCCGCGGCGCACCGGATGCCCCGCCGGAGCCTGTCCTCGGGCTCGCCGAAGGCGAGACGCGGGGGCGGGGCATGACAGCGGTGGGAGGAGCACCATCTCGCCTCATCGTCATGCAGGGGCGCGTGCAGCGCGAGCCCGGCATCCATAACCACGAGCGGCCGTGTGAGGCATGTTGGCCGCTCCATCTCGCTCAGTCATTCCTGCCTGTGAGTATGGATGCCAGGCTCGCGCTGCGCGCGCCCAGGAATGACGGTGAGTCTGTGGAAGCGCTGCTCCGCTCATGACCTCACCTTTTCGCAGACTTCGAGATGTTCACGCATGCGCTCGCGCTCTCGCGACGCTCCGCGCCCGAGGGATCCGTCCGTCTTGCCCTCTCCATAAAAAGAGGGCGCGGGGAATGCCGGGATGCTGGCCGCAACCCATGGCCCGCCTGCAGAAAAAAAGCAGGCGGCAGTCACCACAGGTTCAGCCGGGCAACCGGCATTCCCCGCGCGATGATCTTAACGGCTGCTTCGCGCGCTCCCCGGTGCGCCGGGCGTTCTGGTCACCGTGCACGATGACGCGCTTTGGGCGCGCCACCGCGGGGGCATCAGCGTCGGGATGCCAGGACCACGCGACTTGACCGTACGCGACACCAGCGTTCGTCGGCGCAAAGATGCGCTGCGCTGCCATCGCGTTCACCGCTCCTCCCGCTCCACGTCCGTGACGACCGCGAACCGCCCCTCCTGCGAGCGGGAGATGGCGCGACAAAAGCACTGAATTCGATTTAGGAAAAGCAGAATATTTTCGACGAAGGGACTGGACAGGCCAAATCAGCTTGATGGGCCTGCGGAAAATCGTTTCCGCGCGCACCGCCGTTGTTGCCGATTCAAGCCCCGGAGGTGACGCCACCAGATGGACATGCGCCTTGATTTGCCCGGCGGGCAGGCGTTCGCGTCGTTCCGATGATCGTTGTTCGGCCGAGAGCCGCGGCGTGAACATGTTTGTTAGTTGCCCGGCGCACGCTGATCGCGCGAGGAAGCGAAGGCAGGCTGAAGCACGCTCGATGCGCGCCACGCGAAGCGACCGGGGATGGTCTTCGCGTGCATGCCGCGATGCACGCGTGGGGCCGTCCAACGCCATTGCGCGGGAGTGGATCGGCAGGGCCAAGGCCCAGATGTTGCGGCGCGGCGGCCGGATCAGTTGGCCATCTCGGCGGCGTCGAGCGCGATCTCCTCGCGCTCGGCCTTCTCGGCCGCCGGAGCGTTGGCGGTCTCGGCCGTTTCGAAATCGTCCTCGGCGATCTCCTGGACCGCAGCCTCCTGGACTTCTGCCGTCTCGACCTCGGCCGTCTCGACCTGCTCGGCGGCGAGTGCGGCGGCCACGACGGCCTCCGGCTCGGCGTCGTCATTGGCCGGCGTCGCGAACAGGTTGGGGGCGGGGATGGTGGTGGGCACCACCGGCCGCTGCTTGGCCTTGTACCAGGACGAAAATTTCTGCGACAGGCCGGCTTCGAACTCGGCGAGCGGCAGGCTGTTGCCGTCCTCGTCGGTGATGACGACCTGCCAGCCTTCAGCCTCCATCACCTGTGCGTTGGCGAGAACGATGAGGGCGCTTTCGCGCTGCTTGCGGATCGTCTGCTGCTCCCGCTCAGCCACCATCGTGTACGCCATGAACCTGACTCCCACACCTGAACTCGGGACACGTGATGGTCCGAAGCACCATCAGGACGCCGCCACTACGCCGTGAGAGTGTGAGCGCGGCTGGGCCGGATTGCGTTCGCCTAATGACAATTTGGCGGCGTCTCACAGGTTCCGGCCGGCCAAGGGGAGTCGAAGATGCAACAGGCCGCAAAATTGTGGTGCAGGACCGAGAGCGCTTGTTGAAGGCGCGCCGCGACGTGTCATCATTTGATTCTGCGGCGGCAACTGCTTCGCGACATCAGCGAAGGCAGCGGGTGAACCGGACAAACAGCGGGCGAATTGGGGACGGCGATGCGAACTCATCTGTTCAGGATGCGGAATTGGAATGTGGCAATGGCGGGGCTTGCGCTGGCGATGGTCGCCAGCCCGCGCGCGGGCCATGCCTTCACGGAGGACGACCAGCGGCGGCTGTGCACGGGCGACGTCTTCCGGCTGTGCTCGTCGGAGATTCCCGATCGCGACCGCATCATTGCCTGCATGATGAAGCAGCGCGCCAGCCTCAGCGACGGTTGCCGCAGCGTGTTCGGCCGGCCATCGGAACGCTCCGCTTCGGCCACCGTGACGCGCTGAGCGTGCCACGCCTCGTTTCCGCCAGCCACGCGCCGCCGGTCCTTCGATCTGCGGCGTGACCAGAACTACCTCGATGACATGACGGCGTGTTAGCTTGGCGCGGATCGTACGGCCAGGAGTTGACCCGCCATGAGCTTCCGCATCCTCGTCCTCTACGGCTCCTATCGCTCCGACCGGATGGGCATCCGGCTCGCGCAATTCGTCGTGGACGGGTTGCGCGCCAGGGATCAGGTCGTCGAGCTGATCGACGCCAAGGCGGTCGGCCTGCCGATGCTCGACCGCATGTACAAGGAATATCCGCCCGGCCAGGCGCCAGCAGCCATGGCCGAGCTTGCGGCCAAGATCCGTGCCGCCGACGGCTTCGTGTTCGTCACTGGCGAATACAACTGGGGCATGCAGCCGGGACTGAAGAACCTCACCGACCACTTTCTCGAGGAATGGTTCTGGCGTCCGGCGGCGATCGCGAGCTATTCCGCCGGCCGCCTCTCCGGGGCACGGGCCGCCACGGCGTGGCACGGCACGTTGTCGGAGATGGGCATGGTGGTGGTGTCGAGCACGCTTGCCGTCGGCCCGATCGGTCAGGCGCTGTCCGCCGACGGCAAGCCGACCGGCGATTCCGGCCAATCGCTTGAGCACGCGTTTCCGCGCTTTGCCGACGATCTCTTGTGGTGGGTCGAGGCGGGCAGGGAGCAGCGGGCGCGCAGGGCGCCACCTTACTGAGTGCGGGCATCAGCGCAGGCCGGAGCGCAAGCGCTCCAGCTCTTGCGCCAAGTCCGCTCCAAGTCCGCTAACGTTGTTCCGCGCTGCCGGTCCCGTTGGTGACCGCGCGCTGACGCGCCGGGGCGCTTGCGCTCTGCCCCTGACAGGGCCGCTCCATCCAGCTCCCGTCCGGGGCCTGCTGGTAGGCGCGGCACGGCAGGGACGACGTGGCCTGATCATCCGGCTTGGATGCCTGGGAGCTTTTCGCCAGTGCGGGGGCGGCCGTCGCGACGAGGGCTGCCAGCGAACCGACGTAGATCATTTGGCTGATCCGCATCTTGGGGGTTCTCCTGCTCGAAGCACCCCCGATTCAAAGTCGAATTGTGGAAACTTTGAGGCAAATCCCGCCTGTCGTCGCAGGACGCTTAAGGATCGCTTGCGACGTCGCCTGCGGGCGTTGAGGCAAATGCGCGGTCCGGCGAGCGTGGCTTTCTCAAGGCTGGCGTTGCGCCCATGCTGACGGTAAGAGCGGCATGACGCGCGAAAGCGCCCTCGTGATCCGCGATGCGGGTGCTCCGCCCGGAGCGTCCTGTGCGGTCAACGGACGCCGGCATGGCCGCCGGCGCTCCCGACATCAGCCGCGCGACCGACGGATCGTGGCGGTTCCGCTTCAGGGCGGGGAGGGAGACCGCGCAGGCTGAGAACTGTGCGAGCATGACGAGACCCCGGTTGCCCTCCCTGATCGCGCTGCGTGCCTTCGAGGCCGTCGGCCGCAAGGGCAGCGTGCGCGCCGCCGGCGACGAGCTCGCGGTCAGCCACACCGTGGTCTCGCGCCATCTGCAGAATCTGCAGCGCAGCCTGGGCGTGGCGCTGGTGCGCGCCGAGGGACGGGGCCTCGCGCTGACCGATGCCGGACGTCAGTTCCATGCCGAGGTCAGCCAGGCCTTCGACATCATCGCCCGCGCGACGATGTCGGTGCGGCCCGTGGCGCGTCCGACCCTGAACATCTGGTGCATTCCGGGCCTCGCCAATCGCCGCCTGCTGGCGCGGCTGCCCGAGCTGAGCGGCCCGCCACGCAACTGGGACATCAACCTGCAGCCGACGCTGGCGCACCCCGACCTGCAGCGCGGCGAAGCGGATGCGGAGATCGTCTATGCCGAAGCGATCGACCGGAGCGGCGGCGTGGTCGCCGAGGAGCTGGTGTGCCCACGCGTATTCCCGGTCGCAAGCCCGGCCTATCTGGCAAGGTTTCCGGCGATCGCGACACTCCCGGGCCTCGCCAGGGCCTCGCTGATCCACGAGGAGTCCACCGCGCAATGGGAGCAATGGTTCGAGCTGGCGGGGTATCGCGAGCCGGTCACGTTGCGCGGGCAGCGGCTGTGGCACGCGCATCTCGCCATTGAAGCCGCCCGCTTCGGCCAGGGCGTCGCGCTCGCCAACGAGGTGCTGGTCGCCGATGATCTGCGCAGCGGTGCGCTGGTCGAGGTGATCCCATCGGCACTCCACATGGGAGCCTATCAGCTCGTCGCGCTCCGGGAGCGCTGGGACGAGCCCGCGATCGTGGCGCTGCGGGCGTGGCTGAAGAATGTGCTCGCCGCGTAGCTGCGCGCTCATCCTGCTGGGTCTGGTGCATTGCAGGCACCTGTCGTCAGGAACAAGCTGATTGATCGCGACGGCTCGCGGCTTAGCCTTCTGCTCGATTTTCCGACGAGGAGTTGAGCCATGGTTGCCAATTTGGCTGCGAATTTGGCTGCGAACGAAGAACTGCTGGCGCGACGTCATGAGGCCGTCGTCCGGGGCGTGAGCTATGCGACGCCGCTGTTTGCCGACCGCGCCCTCAACAGCGAGGTGTGGGACGTCGAGGGCAAGCGCTACGTCGACTTCGCCGGCGGCATCGCGGTGCTCAACACCGGCCACTGCCATCCGCATGTCGTTGCCGCGATCCGGGCACAGCTCGACCGCTTCACCCACACCTGCTTCCAGGTGCTGCAATACGAGCCCTATGTGCGGCTGAGCGAGCGGCTCAACGCGCTGGCGCCGATTTCGGGGCCGGCCAAGTCGATCCTGCTGACGACCGGCGCGGAGGCGACCGAGAACGCCATCAAGATCGCACGCGCCGCCACCGGCCGCAGCGGCATCATCGCCTTCACCGGCGCCTTCCACGGCCGTACCGCGCTCGCCAATGCGATGACCGGCAAGGTGATGCCGTACAAGAAGCATTTCGGGCCGCCGCTGCCCGGCGTCTGGCACGCGCCGTTTCCGATCGCCGGCAGCAACGTGACGGTCGAGGACACGCTGTCCTACATCAACTTCATCTTCAAGGCCGACATCGACGCCTCGCAGGTCGCGGCCATCATCATCGAGCCCGTGCAGGGCGAGGGCGGTTTCCACCAGGCGCCGCCGGAGCTGATGCGGGGCCTGCGCCGGATCTGCGACAGCCATGGCATCGTGCTGATCGCCGACGAGGTGCAGACCGGCTTCGGCCGCACCGGCAAGATGTTCGCGATGGAGCACTACGACGTGCAGCCGGACCTGATCTGCGTCGCCAAGAGTCTCGCCGGCGGCATGCCGCTGTCCGGCGTGATCGGCCGCGCTGCGATCATGGACGCCGCCGAGCCGGGCGGTCTCGGCGGCACCTATGGCGGCAATCCGCTGGCCTGCGCCGCGGCGCTTGCCGTGCTCGATGTGTTCGAGCAGGAGAAGCTGCTCGACCGCGCCAATGCGATCGGCGAGCGGCTGCGTGCGGCGATCGCGCGCTTCTCGCGCGCCAACACGCTGGTTCCGGTTTCCGGTCCGCGCGGTCCTGGCGCAATGGTTGCATTCGATATCCTGAAGCAGCGCGGCAGCGACGAGCCGGATGCGGAAATGACCAAGCGCGTGACGCGCGTGGCGCACGAGAACGGCCTGATCCTGTTGTCGTGCGGCGTCACCGCGAGCACCATTCGCATCCTGGTGCCGCTGACGGCATCGGACGAGATCGTGGACGAAGGGCTCGCGATCCTGGAGAAGTGCCTGGCCGCCTGACGTGCGGCCGAGGTGAGCGGGAAGGCTGGAGGTTTGCAACGTGACTGAAGCTGCGGCGGCTGTGCCGAATGACGTGATGGAGCGGCTCGCCGCCGCCGTCGATGCCAACTTCGCCAAGCAGGTCGCCTTCCTGCAGCAGCTCGTGCAGTTCCGCAGCCTGCGCGGCGAGGAAGCGCCGGTGCAGGACTGGCTGGCGCGCGAGCTCGCGAGCCGCGGCTATCAGGTCGACCGCTTCAGCCTGGGCGATGTCGACCTGATGCGCCATCCCAAGGCGGCGCCGATGGACGGCATCGCACTCGACGGCTCGCAGCAGGTGGTGGCGACGCTCGACGGAGCGGGCAAGGGCCGCAGCCTGATCCTGCAGGGCCACGTCGACGTCGTGCCGGAAGGGCCGACCGATCTCTGGAACGACCCGCCCTATGAGGCGATCGTGCGCGACGGCTGGATGATCGGGCGCGGCGCCCAGGACATGAAGGCCGGCGTCTCCGCGATGATCTTCGCGCTCGATGCGATCAAGGCGGCCGGCTTCGTGCCGGACGGACGCATTCACCTGGAGACGGTGACCGAGGAGGAGAGCACCGGCAACGGCGCGCTCTCGACTCTTTTGCGCGGCTACACGGCTGATGCTTGCCTGATCCCGGAGCCGACCGGCCACACGCTGACCCGCGCCCAGGTCGGCGCGATCTGGTTTCGCTTGCGCGTGCGCGGCACGCCGGTGCACGTCGCCTACGCCGAGACCGGCACCAATGCGATCCTGTCGGCGATGCACCTGATCCGCGCGTTCCAGGAGCACACCCGGGAGATCAACGCGCGCGCCAGGTCGAACGCGTGGTTCGCCGCGGTCAAGGATCCGATCAAGTTCAACGTCGGCATCATCAAGGGCGGCGACTGGGCCAGCTCGACGCCGGCGTGGTGCGACCTCGATTGCCGGCTCGGCGTGCTGCCCGGCGAGACGCCGGCGCAGGCCATCGCCGGCATCGAGCAATGTCTCGCCATAGCGCAGGCCGCAGACAGCTTCCTGTCGGAGAATCCGGTCGAGCTGGTGTGGAGCGGCTTCCAGGCCGATCCCGCCGTGTGCGAGCCCGGCAGCGCCGCGGAGGCCGCGCTCGCCGACGTCCATGCGCGCGTGTTCGAGCAGCCGCTGGACGTGCGGCTGTCCACGGCGGTCAACGACACCCGCTACTATCAGGTCGACTACGGCATCCCGGCGCTGTGCTACGGGCCCTACGGCATCGGTCCGCACGCGTTCGACGAGCGCGTCGATCTCGACAGCGTGCGCAAGACCACGCTGTCGATCGCGATGTTCGTCGCGCAATGGTGCGGACTGCGGCCGGCATGATCACGGTCGCGCTTCTCAGCCGTCCCGGGCTGATGGATCCGATGCGGGCGCTGCTCGCGCGCGAGCTGCCGGGCGTGACCGTCGCGTCATGGCCGGAAGCCGCGGCGCGCGACGCCGAGCTTGCCGTGTGCTGGAAGCCGGAGCCCGGTGCGCTGGCGGCGATGCCGAAGCTGAAGCTGATCCATTCGATCGCGGCCGGCGTCGACAATATCTTGTCCGATTCCACCGTGCCGGATGTGCCGCTGTGCCGGATCGTCGATCCCGACATCTCGGCGGCCATGACCGAGTTCGTGCTGTGGGGGACGCTGTATTTCCACCGCGATTTCGATCGCGCCGTCGGCAACGCGCGGAACGGCGTGTGGCGGCGCTACGAGCAGCGTGCCGCCAGGGACCGTCGGGTCGGCATTCTCGGGCTCGGCGAGCTCGGCTCCGCGGCCGCGATCCGTCTGGTCGAGCTGGGCTTCGCGGTGAGCGCGTGGTCGCGCTCGCCCAAGGCGCTCGCCGGCGTGCGGACCCATTGCGGCACCGCTGCGCTCGACGACTTCCTGGGCGAGACGGAGATCCTGGTCTCGCTGCTGCCGCTGACGGCCTCGACCGTGGGGCTGCTCGATGCCGAGCGTCTGGGCCGGCTGCCCAAGGGCGCCGCGCTGATCCTGTGCAGCCGCGGCGAGCACCTGGTGACGGAGGATCTGGTCGCGCTGCTGCGCAGCGGCCATCTGCGCGGCGCGGTGCTCGACGTCTTCGCGCATGAGCCGTTGCCCCCGGACCATGCGCTGTGGCGCGAGCCGGGCGTGCTGGTGACGCCGCACATGGCGGCGATCGCATCCTGGGAGGTGATCGCGCAGCAGGTCGCGGAGAATGCCCGGCGGCTGCTGCGCGGCGAGCCGTTGCTGAACGTCGTCGATCGCGCCCGCGGCTACTGATTAGTCAGCTACTCAAGCGTCTGCACCGGCGGCGCCACCGGACCGCGCGGCGCCGGCGGAGCGACAGCGATGGTCCGTGCAGGCGGTGGTGCGCTGCGCGGCGCGGCCTGCGGTTGCTGCTGAGACTCGGTCATCGCAGCCTGGCTGTCCCTGACCGGACGCCGGACCTGCTGTGACCGCGCCGCGCGCGAGCGGCGGAAGCCCCAGGAGCGCGCGATCGAGGGACCTGCCGTGTAGCCGACGACCGCGCCGGCAACCGCTCCAACCGGTCCGAACACGACGGCGCCCGACAAGGCGCCCAGCGCGGCATCGCCGCCGCGGTGCTCGTCGGCCATCGCCGCCGATGCCGTCAATGTCAGCGCCAAGGCCGCGGTCGCCAGCAGTCTGGTCATGAGATGTCCCCTCCGTCGCAACAGCGCCGAAATGGCGGACAAATGTGGCGAGAAGAATGCGGGGAGTGGAACCTGTCAGGGAACCGGTAACCCTAATGCGGACACAATGTCTCAGCGCCGCGGCATGGCGCGCAGCGTCGTTCAATGCATCGCGCCGAGCACCGACGTGAACGGCATGGCGATGATTTCCTCGCCGAGATCATCGGAAATGTGCAGCACCCAGTCGCGCCAATCCTCGTCGCTTTCGGAGGAAATCAGCGAATGCATGACGCGCTCGGCGTGATCGCAGGCCTCGGCGAGATCGACGACCGCGGTTCCACGCCGATCGACGAGAAACTCCTCGGGATTGGAGCAGTGGAAGAAGACCTGCGTCATGTCCGTCTCCTCAATCGCCATCCGGCGAATCTCAGCCAGGAGTAACAGTGTGGCGGCGCACGCGAAATCGGATTGATCACGTAAGGTAAATTACGGGGAGAAGTCTAAGCCTGGGGAACCGGGCCCGCAGTGATCCATCTCACGGAACGCATCGGTGTGGAGAAAGTTGACTTGGGTTATTCGATCCGGCGACAGGAGCTCGACATGATGTCTGAAGTCCAGATCCACGCGATCGCCCGGCAGATGCTCGAGATGCACGGCGCCTCGGCCGTCGCGCAGGCTGCGCAGAAGGCGCAGCAATGCGAAGCCAGCGGCGAGGCCGAGGAGGCCCGCGAATGGCGCCACATCTCGGATGCGATGCGGATGATGCGCGGCCCGCACCAGAGCTGACATCGGTTTCCATTTTACCGAATATTGCCGCGCGTTCCGCCGGATCGACCGACTCTGCTCCGCAGCAGCCGGCGGTGGATACGTTCCGTCAAGGGAAACGTGTGCCGCATCTCATCCTGGTTTCCGACCCATTTTCCACGCAAGAATCGGGCAACATGATTCGGCGGTGGATTCGCCGACCAACGTTTGCCGGCGCGCCCGCCGTCCAGGGATTATTGCCATGGTCTTCTTCAAGCGTGAGCTGAGCCCCGTCGAGATCTTCGAGCGTGCGCTGAAGGACAAGCAGGCCGCGCGGCAACGGCTGACGGATCGCCTCCGCGTGGCCGAGGCGGCGCTGGACGAAAAGAAGGTTGCCGCAGAGCGGCTCGCCAAGGCCGGCGCCAGCAACGGGCAGCTCGATCGTGCCGAATCCAAGATGCAGGCCGTCGAGCAGAAGGCCAAGGCGCTGCGCGCAGCAGTCGCCGAATGCGATGAGCAGATCATCCTGGCCGAACGCGCCTTCGCCGACGCGGTGGCGCAGCGCGACCGCGACCGCGCTGCCAACGACATCGAGGCCGTCGCCACCGCGATCGAGCAGGCGGTTCCGCGCTTCGAGATCGGTGCGGCGGCGCTCGTCGATGCGGTGACGCGCGGCCGCGCGGCGCTGAGCGAGGCCAGCCGCTTCGCGTCCGATGTCGACGACATCCGGCGCGAGGTGATGTCCGCCGCGGAGCTGATCTGCTGGGAGCTGCGCGCGGCCGCGAGCCGCACGCGGGCCGGCAACATCAACGTGGCCCTGCTGGCGCCGCCCGAGATGCGGCAACTGCCGGCGCCCGAGACCGACCGCCAGATGATCTATACGCTGAGCCCGCTGACCTGGCGTGAGGGCGAGGAGGTGAAGCGCGTCGCCGCCTTTACCATGACCGCGCTGCCCAAGGCCCTGCTGCCGCTGGCGCTGGCGCATCAGCACGTCGACTATCTCAACGCGCGCCGGGTGCAGACGCTGATGCACGTCCATGGCGGCGGACAGCAGCAGAGCGAGCCGATGCCCGACGATCCGGCGCTGGTCGATCTCGATGCGCTGGGTGCGCAGGCCGAGGAAAGCCCGCAGGCTGATGTCGCCTGAGCGCGTCCCTGCGCGCAGGCGCGCCGGAGCGCAGCTGGGGCTTGTTGGATCGGCCGTGCTGCTGCTGATTGTCATCAGCGGTGCACGGGCGGAAAATCTCGATGCCGGTAAATCCGGCGCGCGGCTGTTTGCGGACAGCTGCGCCACCTGTCATCGCTCGGCACGTGGGCTCGCCAAGGGACGCTTCCGCCTAACGCTCTATTTGTTCCTGCAGAAGCACTACACCAGCAGCGACGACGCCGCGTCGGCCTTGAGCACCTATCTGCAGTCGGTCGATGCGCCGGCAGCCGCGCCGGCCCGTCGTCCTGCTGCGCGGCGACGGGATTATCGCGGTGAGACGCGACCGCCGCGGCCGCCGCTGCCGGTCCGGGGACGCTAGTCCGGCGGGCCGCACGACGATCTCCGCTCGCTTCGTCCTGCGAGGGGAACGGGCCGCGGCGAGTGAACGTGAGCTGCTCAGGTTCAGCCGCTCGGCCCGCAGTTTTCCGGTGTGCGCTCGTCCGGGTGTGGCCGATATCCGCAACCTGGGCTATGCTCGTCGGCCAAGGTGCTCGACGCCCCGGGGGTGCCGATCTCGTGCGTGTCCGTGCGAAGCTGGCCGCCCCGAGCCGTATCGTGACGTCTCAGTCGTTCCACGAGCCGCGTTATCGTGATTGTGTTTTCGCGCGTTATGTCTTTTGACGTTGTGTTAGGGCTGTCTGAGGCAGGGCAGCGGCGATGATGACCTTACCGGAGCTCGCGGCAGCGGCGTTGGAGCGTTTCCTCAGCTCCTATATGCGACGCCGTTTCGGATCGTCTCATACCCAGTTGACGGAGATGCTTCCGGCGGCTGCGCGCATTGCACTGGAATGCATCGGCAACAGCGATGCGCTGTATCACAACGTCGAGCACACCTTGCTGGTGACGCTGGCCGGCCACGAGATCCTGCGCGGCCGTGCGCTGCACAGCCACATGACGGCGGACGACTACGTCCACGTCATCCTGGCCTGCCTGCTTCACGACATCGGCTATGTCCGCGGCCTGTTCAGGGAAGACGATGTCAACGGCTTCGTCGTCGATCGCGGCGGCCGCAAGATCTGCCTGCCGCGCGGCTCCTCCGATGCCAGCCTGATGCCGTATCACGTCGACCGCTCGAAGCTGTACGTGATCAACCGCATCGAAGGCATGGCGCCGCTGGACAAGGACCGCATCGCCCGCGCCATCGAAGGCACGCGCTTTCCGCCGCTCGCCGGCCAGCACTTCGACGAAGAGCAGTCGATCGTGCGCGCCGCCGACCTGATCGGACAGCTCGGCGACCCCAACTACATCCGCAAGGCCAACGCGCTGTATCACGAGTTCGAGGAGGTCGGCATCAACCGGCAGCTCGGCTATGAGTCGCCGGCCGACATCGTCAACCGCTATCCGCAGTTCTATTGGAACAGCGTCGCGCCGCACATCCAGACCGAGATCCGCTATCTCAACATGACCTCGACCGGGCGCCAGTGGATCGCAAACCTCTACGCCAACGTGTTCCGCGCCGAACGCGACATCTCGCTGTCGGGCCCGCAGAGTTGACTGGCGGGAGTTAGCGCCGGCCGCCGACCTCGTCGATGTGGTCGAGCAGGTCGGCCGGGTCCTCGTAGACTCGGATGGCGCCGGACTGGCGCAATTCCTCCGAGCCATAGCCGCCGCTCAACAGGCCGACTCCGAGCGCCCGGCAGCGGGTTGCGGCGAGCATGTCCCAGATGCTGTCGCCGACCACGACCGCGCGCTCGATCGACATGTCGAGGCGGGCGGCGGCGGCGAGAAACAGATCGGGATCAGGCTTGGCGTAGCGGACCTCGTCGCGGGTCACGACGGCGCTGGTCTTGGGATCGACGCCGAGCGCGGCGAGATTGACGGCCGCCGTTTCCATTCTGCCGCTGGTCGCGATCGCCCAGGGGATGCCGGCATCGGTCAGGAAGCCGAGCAGCTCGCGGGCGCCGGGCAGGGGGCGGACCTGGCCTCCGAGCTTCTGATAGGCCGCCGCATGCGCCTTCCGCAGCCGCTCGATCCGCTCGGGCTCGATGGCATAGCCGGTCTCGCGCAGCAGCTGGTTGGTGAACAGGCCGCCGCTCATCCCGATCTTGCGGTGGATGCGCCAGACCGAGAGCTCGATGCTCTCGGCATCCAGCGCCGTCTTCCAGGCCAGCACATGCTGGTAGACGCTGTCGACCAGCGTGCCGTCGAGGTCGAACAGGAAAGCGGTTTCGATGCGCATGGCTCGCTCCGGGCTGGACGTCTGCTACGCAGCAGCCGCTACGGCCAAGCGGCAGCGGACATTCTGGTTCCTGGCCGCTGCGGGAGCTGTGCTGTGCCTGCGCCGCGACCCGGCTCAGCCCTTCGGACGGATGAAGCCGGCCAGCGTCTTCTTCTGCTCCTCGCACCAGTTCGTCATGCCGAGGCGGCGCTGATCCATGTCGATGGCCTGGGTGGCGACGGCGACCTCCGCCATCAGATCGTCGTCCTGCTTCTCGCCCATCTTGCCGCCGGTGTGCATATAGGCGATCGCCTTGCGCACCTTCTCGGTCGTGCCGTCAGGCATCTTCATGTCCTGCGCCTTCTGGACCAGATCCTGATAGACGACGTCGACGCCGGGACATTCGACCTTGGTGGCGAACGCCTCCAGCACCATGGTCGTATACATGTGGCGTGGCTCGGCGCTGCCCGGTGTCAGGGCCGCCAGCAATGCCGCAATGCTCAATGCCGCAAGGGTTGACGTATAAAGCAGACCGTTTCGCATCCTCTGGCTACCTCCCGCTTGTTTTCGGCGAGGCTAGCCTGTGGGCGAAGCCCGGGCAACAACGAGCGCAGTGCAGCACGCGCGAATTGATCGAAGGGGCCGCCGGCTATTTGTTCAGCCGCCGCTCCTGCTCCTTGAGCAGAACGTCGAGCTCCTCGCTCTGCTGCGCGAGGCGGTCGGCGTTGCGCTCCTCGTCGGCGGCACCCGACTGCGAGGCGGCCTGCTCGGTGATCTGGCGGATGTTGTCGCGCAGGATCGCGATGCGGTCTGCGAGGTCGGAGGCGGACAGGATGGTCGGATCGGTCAGGCTCATGAACCCCTCGGGATGCGCATTGTCAGGCGCAGCTCCTTAGCTCGGAAAGCCGCGTCGCGACAAGTGGATCGACGGCATCGATCACCCCCGCGCCAATCGGCGCGGACCGGCGCGGGCGCCTGTGCGGATCCCTCAGCGCACCGGCATTGGCGGACGCACCACGGGCTGGTCCGGATCGACCGGCGCCGACGGCAGCGGCATCGGAGCAGGCGGCGGGGGTACCATGTTGGCTGCAGCCGGCGGCGGCGTGCGCGGCCGGTGCGGCACCGCTGCTCCGGGCTGTGCCGGGGTCACGGCCGCCGTCGTAGGGCGCGGGGCCGGGCGCGGCCGGATCGTCTGCTCGATGGCGCGCGGATCGAACGACCGTGCTTCCGCGGTCCGCTCGCTCGGCCGCTCGGCGGGCCTGTCGCTGGACTTGGCCTCGGCGACCCGCGCCATGTCGCGGACCATCTGCTCCTGCCCGGCCTTCAACTGTGCGAGGCTCGTCTTCAGCTCGCCGATCTGCTGGCTCAAGGCAGCCAGGTCGTGGGCCATCGATTGCAGCAACTGCGCCTGCTCCTGCGACGCGGTCGCGCCAACCGCGCTCGTTGCGTGCTCCTGCGCCTCAGCCGGCGCTTCTGCGGCCGTCTGCTGGGGCGCGGTCGCGGCTGGCTGTGCCGCGGCATCCTTGTCGGTGTTCGATGCCAGCGAGATCCGCGGCATCCAATGCGCGATCATCTCCTGGGCCTGGTCTCCATAGCTCTGCCAGGCGGCTGCGGCGACCGCGCTGCCGACCGCGAACAGCACCGCCAGAATGGTGCGCACGGCCCAGGTGGCGAACGTGCTGCGCTCTCCGGTGACCGCGAAGTCGCTCGTCGCCTGCGTCCTGTAGTCAGGGTCGATCTTCGGCGAGGGCACATCCGGTGGCCGTTGCGAGCTGCGCCTGTCCGCTTCGGCGGCGGTGCGATCGGCGCGGGCCGCCAGCACGATCTCGGGATCGATCACGGCATGAGGCTGCTGATCGCCGTCTTTGGTCGTCGTTGCAAGCATTGACGCTCCGTCCTCCGTTGTCGTCCGCCTCGCAGGCGGCGCTCGGCTCTGTTCCGATGCGTCGTCCTACCAACGCCTCGTGCACCAACGCTTCGCGTACTCACGCTGCATCGTACTGACGCCTCGTGACACCAACGTCGGATGACGACTGCGCCACGGGACGCTCGGCCTCTCCGGCCGCATCAGCACAGAACCTGGATACCGGTTGTCCCTCGTGCCCACGCGTCTGCATGTTCACGGTGATCCATCTTGGCCAGAGCCGCATGCTCAGGAACGTCCCATCATCGTTCCGTCGCGTCGACGCTCGGCTGATTCCCAATCTCATCGACACTTGGTCATATCCGCCCAAACCAAGGCGAAGGCATGGCGGTTGCGCGACCCATGCAACCTCCACCTCAGGCCGCAGGCGGAGCATACCCCGAATGCACCGCGAAGGCTATGCCGACGGCGGTTCGCCGTGCCGGCGAGATCCTCGGCCATTGTGACCGACCGGTGCTGCGGAACGAAGCTTCGATCGGCCCGTCAACGCTTGAGAATGTCGCCGGTGGGCAGCCGGATTTCGCAGCAGAGGCCGCTCGGCTCGAAGCGCCGGACGACGCGGGCACCGACCTCGTACGGCAGCATCTGTTCCAGCAGCACGGTTCCAAAGCCCTGGCGCTGCGCAGCCAGCGGACGGCCGGACATGCCGGTCTCGGTCCAGTCGATGACCAGCCAGTCGGCCGCGTCGCGCTCATCGAGCCGCCATTCGATCCTGATGAAGCCCCGCGGCACTGTCAGCGCGCCGTATTTCAGCGCATTGGTCGCGAGCTCGTGCATGGCAAGCCCGATGCTCTCGGCCGCCTTCGGCCTCAACCGCACCTGGGGGCCCGACAGCGAGAATTGCCTGTCCTCGCGCGCGGCTCCGGCGCGCAGCTCATCGGCGATCAGCTCCGCCAGATCGAAACCGGCGAGGGGATCGCGCGTGACGACCGCCTGGATGCGCGACAGCGCCGTGATGCGGCCTTCGAGGTGACTGGCGAAATCCTCGACGCTGTCGCTCGAGTCGCCCGTGCGGCGGATGATCGAGCGGATCACGGCGAGCATGTTGCGGACGCGGTGCTGCAGCTCGGCGAGCAGCAGCTTCTGGTGCTCGGAGGCCGAGACCAGCGCCGTGATGTCCTGGGTGATGCCGCCGATGCGCTGCACCCGTCCCAGCTCGTCGACCATGGGAAAACTACGGATGCGCAGCCAGCGCGCGACGTCGTCCGGCTGCGTGACGATACGGACATCCAGGCTGTCGCGCTGGCCGCGCCGGGCGCGCTCGAGGCTCTCGACGGCGCGGGGCCGGTCCTCCGGCAGCATGAGCTCGGTCCACGATGCGAGATGGTCGCCGCGGAGCACAGCGGTGCGCGGCACGCCATAGATGGTCTCGAATGCGGGGCTGAGATATTCCCAGTGCAGGGTCTCGGCATCGCGGATCCACACCACGTCGGAGGATGCTTCGCCGAACTGGCGGAAACGCGCCTCGCTGTCGCGTAGCGCGGCCTCGGTGCGCTTGCGGTCGTCGATGTTCATCGCGAGCTCGACCAGGGTGCCGTCGCCGAGGTCCCGGCCGGCGAACATCATCCAGGCGCGTTCGCCGTCCTTGCGAAAATACTGCTTCTCATAGGGACCGATCCGGCCGGTCTGCCGCAGCAGCTCGATCTGGTCGCTCGATGTACCCATCCATTCCGGGGGGGTCAGGCTCTTCCAGGTCAGCTGGCCGCTGTCGATGTCCTGACGCGAATAGCCTGTCATCGCCAAGAAGGCCTCGTTGGCGTCGACCAGGGTGCCGGCTGCATGATCGAAGAACAGCACGCCGACCGAATCGATCTCGAGGAGGCGGCGCAGCCGATGGTCGCTGGCATCGCTGCCGTTCGAATGCGGCTGCCGTGCGGACGGCCCGGCCTCCGGCAGCTCGCTGCAGCCGAGGCAGACGGCGAGCTCGGGATCGGTCCGTGCGAGGGCAAGCACGTCCGAATCGATCGCGAGCAGGTGTGCATCGGCCCAGAAATGGGCTGTGCGCAGATAGGCGAGGAAGGCCGCCAGCAGATCGAACCTGGTGTCGCCGAAGGCATGTCGGATTGCGCGCCGCGAGCGGTCGAAATCAGCACGCTGCATGAACAGCACCGACGCGGCCTCGAACAGGTCCGCCTCACCGTCGCTGCCCGGCTCCGGGATGTCGAGCGGGGGCTGGATGAGCTCGAGCCGGTCGAGCGCCGCCGCGGTGCGCGCGGGATCCGCGAGCGGCCGCGCGAGCAGGTGACGCGCCCGATCGATCGGCTCCGGGCGGGACGTCGAGTCACCCGCGGGCTTGCCAGATCCAACCAGAAATCCGAAATGCCGGGTCAGACAATAAGGCGAACGGTTGAGGCGCGACAGATGGACGGCGAGCCGCTCCTTGAAAAGGGCCGGAAGCGGGGTGTCGAGATAGGCGCATTTGGCGAACTGCCAGAGCTGTCGGGTCGCCTCAGGCGCAGACGGCGCCGACCTGAACAGGTTGGGCATCAGCCCGAGGCGCTGCACGATCTCCTGCTCGAAGGGTCCGTCCACCATGCGCTGTTCGACCATCGCCGTTTCCCCGGCAGAGTGCCGAGACAGTCAGCATAGCGCAAGCGCCAGCGCTCCGAACCTCTCACTCATTCGCGTCGAGCTGACGGCCTTCGCGGTCCAAATGCAAGTAATTCGCGTTGAACAGGCCGGCGCTCATCAAGCGCTCGAGGTCCGGAAGTACCAGCATCTTGCCCTTGAGCACGATCAGGTTGCTGGCGCGCAGTTCCTGCAGCGTGCGGTTGACGTGGACCTTCGACAGGCCTGTCGCCTCGGCGAGATCGGCCTGAGTGAGCGGGAAGCTGCAGCTGCTGTCGTCGGCCAGGCCCGCCAGGCGTAGCCGGAAGAACAGTTCGCACAACAGGTGAGCCATGCGTTCGGACGCCGTGCGTTGCCCGAGATTCATGGTCCATTCGCGCTGGATTGCGGCGTTGACCAGTGTCTCCCACCAGAACGCCGTTGCAATGCGCGGATAGCCGGCGCTGATCTCGTCGAAGAACTCGCGCGGCAGATCGGCGATCGACACCGGCGTGATGGTGCCGATCGAATGGTCCATCTCGCGCAGGATGAAGATGTTGAGATCACAGATATCGCCGGGCAGGAAGAACGAGACGATCTGGCGGCGGCCGTCCTCGAGCTGCTTGTAGCGGCAGGCCCAGCCGTTCAGGATCAGATGCACGTCCTTGGGCTTCTCGCCTTCGCGCGCGATGTCGGTGCGTGGCGCGAAGGTCCTTACCCGTTGAGCCGCAGCGCGGTTGAGCATCAGGCGGTCGGCCGCAGAAAGGCGGACGAAATTCTCAAGCTTGCGGACCAGATGACTCAAAGAGTGGTTCCCCCGAATTAGTTTATTGGGGTTCCAAGCGGCGCGACTTCAATAACTTATGTTAGCATGATACCGCGTTGACCGCTGATCTTTCTGCACCTGCGCAAGGAACCAACGCGTTGTTGATGTGCGTGGGTCTGCTGCCGCAATCTCGGTGATGATTTCGCCATCGCGCGATGGTCGGAGCATGAGCGACATCGCGCGAGTCAGACCTGCACTGCGCGCTTCTGTCGTCGAACTCTCATGAAAGTCGATGATGAATCACTGTCGAGGCCCGTGAAAATACGGGAATCGACGTGCGGCCGCGACGATTTGCCCTCGGCAGCGTGCCTGCGCAAGTTAATAGCCTCTTAGACTGCGCTTCCTAAGTTGACCGAAACAATCAACTGGAAATGCACGATGCGAGTCGGTCAGCTCTTTGCGGTATCGATGCTCTCGGTCACGGCGCTTGCCTGTGTTCTCGGGGGCGAGGTGCTGGTATCTCACTATCGCGCCTACGCGAGCAGAACCGAAGCGATCAAGTCAGTCGACGCGTTCGCTGCCGTGCTCCTTGCAGGCCAGGCCGTCGCGGGATTGCGGGCGCCGTTCGTCACGCCGATGTTCCAGGACGTTCCGGCCACTCCTGTGCAGCTGGACGTCGTCGACAAGGCCGGGCAGCAGGCCGACGCTGCCTTCGCCAAGGCGAAAGCGGCCGTTGAGACGCTCTCCGACAGCCAAGCCATCTTCGACGGACTGAACGCCGCCAAGGCAAAGCTCACCGACGTGCGCACGATGGTCGACCGCGCCGTGAGATTGCCGCTGAATGCGCGCGACCCGGCAGCGATGAAGGGATTCCTGCCCGGCTTGACCGACGTGCTGAAATCGGTCGAGCCGCTGCTCAACCGCCTCGAGAACCGCGTGGCGACCGCCGATGCATCGCTGACGCCGCTGCTGTCGATTGCGCGCATCACGCAGGATCTGCGGATCACGGCCGGCGGTCGCGCCGCGATGCTGGCCCCGGCGCTCGGCGCCAAGCGTGCGCTGGCTCCGGCCGAGTATTCCAACATCGATCGGGCGCAAGGCCGGATCGAGGTCGATCGCGAACGGATCGAGTCGAGCATCGATCAGCTCGGCAATCCTCCGAAGGTCGCGCAGGCGATGTCGCAGGCGGTCGAAGCGTATTTCAACAAGGCCGCGGGACTGATCGAGAAGGAGATCGCGGCGTCGCGCAGCAATGCCGGCTACACGCTGTCACCGGAGCAGTTGGGCGGCACCGTCGTGCCGCCGATCGGAAAATTCCTGACCGTTCGCGACAATGCGCTGGCCGAGGCACGGACGCGCGCCGAGACGGCGCGGGACGATGCACTGGTGATGTTCGGGATCGGCAGCGGCGCGGTGCTCGCGCTGCTCGGCATGCTCGGCGTCGTGACCTTCATGCTGCGCCGTCGCGTGATCGCGCCGCTGGCTGCGCTGACCGGCGTGGTCGGCGACCTCGCGGCTGGCCGTGACGACGTCGTCGTTCCGGCCAGCGATCGGCAGGACGAGATCGGCACGCTCGCCGCCTCGCTGCAGGTGTTCAAGGATGCGCTGCTGGCGAAGAAGGCGGCAGACCGGGCCGCAGCGAGCGAGGCGGAGGCCAAGATCCAGCGTGGACAGCGGGTGGATACGATCACCCGCGAGTTCGAGGCCGTCATCAGCGAGATCGTCGATGTCGTGTCCTCGGCGTCGACGGCGCTCGAGAGTTCGGCAGGAACGCTCACGACCACGGCCGAGCAGTCCGAGCGGCTCGCCACCACCGTCGCTTCCGCGTCCGAGGAGGCCTCGACCAACGTGCAGTCGGTGGCATCAGCGACGGAGGAAATGTCATCGTCGGTGACGGAGATCGGCCGCCAGGTTCAGGATTCGGCGCGCGTCGCCAACGAGGCCGTGCAGCAGGCGCAGCGCACCAACGATCGTGTCGGCGAGCTTGCCAAGGCCGCGGCCCGCATCGGCGACGTCGTGGAGCTCATCAACTCGATCGCCGGCCAGACCAACCTGCTGGCGCTCAACGCCACCATCGAGGCGGCACGCGCTGGCGAGGCGGGGCGCGGCTTCGCCGTCGTGGCCTCCGAGGTGAAGGCGCTGGCCGAGCAGACCGCGAAGGCGACCGACGAGATCAGCCAGCAGATCAACGGCATCCAGGCGGCCACGCAGGAGTCGGTGAACGCGATCCGCGATATCGGCGAAACCATCGAGAAGATGTCGGAGATCGCCTCGACGATCGCATCCGCGGTGGAAGAGCAGGGCGCGGCGACGCAGGAGATCTCGCGCAGCATCCAGCAGGCGGCCCGTGGCACGCAGGAGGTCTCGGCCAACATCACGGATGTGCAGCGCGGCTCCAGCGCCACCGGTCAGGCGTCGGCGCAGGTGCTGAATGCGGCGCAATCGCTGGCCGGTGAAAGCACACGCCTGAAGCGCGAGGTCGCGCGCTTCCTGGGCTCCGTGCGCGCCGCGTGACGACGGGACTGCACGGCACTGCATTCCAACATCATGAGCGCCGGCTCGGACCGGCGCTCATATCATTCGCTCACTTGCTCCTGTCGAGGGTCTGCGCCATGTCGAGATGATGCTGCAGGGCCGGCAGGGTCTTGCCGCCCAGTCCTCGGTGGCGGATCGTCGCCGCCCTTCGCATAGCGCTCGAACAGCGACACCGGGTCGCAAACCTAAACCGAGAGATGTGCACGATGTCCCGACGAACTGGCGCGCGCGGCGCGGCGTGCCTGGTGAGAAGATGCCGCGAGCAGCCGGCGTAGCCGCAGAGCGTCGGCGGGCGCCGCGCTCTTCTGGTCGTTGTCGAAATAGACGTAGACGTCGATGCCGTGCGACGCCCAGGCGCGAATGCGCTTGGCCCAGGCTTCGAGTGTCGCGTCCGGATAGTTGTCCTTGTAGCGGCCGCCCGGGCCATGGCCGCGCACATAGACGAAATCGGCCGTCCGCCTCCACGGCGCCGGCGCGTCGTGATGGTCCGACAGGCAGAGCGAGATGTTCGCGTCCCTCAGCAGGCGCATGATCGCCGGTGTGTACCAGCTCGGGTGACGGAATTCGAAGCTGTAGCGCCGGTGCGTCGGCAGTAGCGGCAGAAACGACTCGAGCCGTTCTCGATTCGCTTCGAATTGCGGCGGCAGCTGGAACAGCACGGGGCCAGCCTTGTCGCCGAGCAGCGACAGCCGGCTCTCCATCAGCGCGATGCTGTTGACCGAGCGCGCAGACAGGCGCTTCCAATGCGTGATGAATTTGGAGGCCTTCCAGGCGAAAACGAAATCGAGCCCGGTCTGATCGCGCCAGCCACGGACGGCAGCTTCCGTCGGCGTCCTGTAGAACACGCCATTCAGCTCCGTGGTCTCGAACTGGCTGGCGTAGTAGGGCAGCTGATGTCTGATCAGCAGTCCCGGCGGAAAGAACGCGCCGCGCCAGGACCCGTAGTGCCATCCCGATGTGCCGATCACGACCCGGGCCATCATCGTCCTCTCGCCGAGACCAGACCTCGAAAGCAAAGCGTCGTGAGGGCGTTCGGGTTCCTTTCAAAGCCGCAGCAGACGATACGGCGCGCGCTCTAGCGCTCGGCGGCGTGCAGCACCGGTGCGCTCAACAGCTCGTTGATATGCGCCGCCGTCTCCGCCTGCATCGCCTTCTTCAGCATGATGTCGCGCTCGGGGCCTACGGGAAGACGTGCTGCCGCTTCGCGGGCAGCTGTTGCAGCCTGCTGCAGCCGCTGGCCGAACGACACTGTCTGCTTACGCCGGTTCCGGGTGACGCTCATGGCGAACTCCTGTTGCTTCAAACAGGAGTCTGCGAGCCTGCCGGCCTTGTGTCGCTAACACACGTTAGCGTGCAGTTCACTATCCCTGGAGGTCCTGTTGGAACAAGACGACAGCGTCGCGGTGCTGATTAGTTGTTCGATCGATCTGGGTCATTGCCCGGAACGCTGAGATGCACCTCGTGGCCTTGCTTGATGGCCAGCGTCGCGGCTGATGCAGCGGATTCGAACGCAGCCTCCTTGGTCGCGTAGTCGCCATGGGCGTTGCCGTCATGCAGAACGCTCCAATGATCGTCGACCGCGACGATGGCGTATTGAGCCAGTCCCATGTCCTCCTCCATTCTTCGCGTCATTGGGTCGAAACGCTCGGGGACGCCCGATGCCGTGCCGCGGGCGCGGCTCGTCTCGGCGGGCACGAGACCAACCAGAGCAGGTTGCATCCGTTCCTGCGCATGCGGACCAACCCGGCCGGATGCGCCCGCTTCCCGATGCCGGCGAACCGCGGGGCAGCCGGCCCGTTCTCAGCCCTTGCGTTGGGTCTACCCCGCGGGCCGATAGCCTGTTAAGCAACGGCGCAGGACGGGGCGGTCCCCGCGGAAGAGACTGAGAGGAAACGGCAATGATTCAGACGATCGGCATCATCGGAGCAGGCACCATGGGCAACGGCATCGCGCAGGTTTGCGCGGCCGCGGGCGTGCCGGTCGTCATGGTCGACATCTCCGAGCAGGCGGTGGCGCGCGGGCTCGCCACGGTGGGCTCCAGCCTCGATCGCCTGGTCAAGAAGGAGAAAATGACGGCCGCCGACAAGGACAAGGCGCTGTCGCTGATCACCGGCACTGCCGACAAGGCGAAGCTGTCGAGCTGCGATCTCGTCATCGAGGCCGCCACGGAGAACGAGGAGCTGAAGCTCAAGATCCTCAAGGACCTCTGTGCCGGCCTGAAGCCCGAGGCGCTGATCGCGACCAACACCTCCTCGATCTCGATCACCAAGCTGGCCACCGCCACCGATCGGCCCGACCGCTTCATCGGCATGCACTTCTTCAATCCGGTGCCGATGATGGCGCTGCTCGAGCTGATCCGCGGCCTGCAGACCTCGGATGCGACCCATGCGGCCGCCGCCGATTTCGCCAAGCGGATCGGCAAGGTCGCGATCACCGCGAAGAACAGCCCGGGCTTTGCCGTGAACCGCATCCTGTGCCCGATGATCAACGAGGCGATCTTCGCGTATTCGGAAGGCATTGCGACCGCGGCGGACATCGACGAGGGCATGAAGCTCGGCTGCAATCACCCCATCGGTCCGCTGGCGCTGGCCGATCTGATCGGTCTCGACACGATGCTGTCGGTGATGGAGGTGTTCTACAACGGCTTCAACGATCCGAAGTATCGGCCGGCGCCGCTGCTGAAGGAGATGGTGGCCGCAGGCCAGCTCGGCCGCAAGACCGGCAAGGGCTTCTACGACTACGGCAAGTAGCTGCGGCCAAGTAGCTACAGCCAAGTAGCTACGGCCAAGTAGCTACGGCATTGTGCGACGCGAGCGGCGGGTGGCCCATGCGCCCGCCGTGCCTCGGTTGACGATCGACTACGCGGACGACGGATTGGCTGACGACCGATTGCGTTGACGATGGATTGCGTTTCGAGGCGCGTGGGAGCACCAAGAACCACACCTCTCCAAATGAGAGCTGCCGAGTTCGCGCTGATCCGACGATCCAGATTCACGGCACAGCGCCGGGCGGGCAAGGGGCCATGCCTCGCTGATGCAGCCCACAAAGCCGCGACCCGGCGTGCCGTTCGTGATTTGCCGCTATGCGATGGTCCGAGCGATTACCGTCGCACTCAGCGGGCCTGGTACGGAGGTGGAGTCATTGAACCTCCCTGCAATCAGATGGATTGTCGTCGTTCCAACATCATCGGCACCATGAACGGCTACCGCAATGGACGACAGCGATGATCGTCCTCCCGGCGGCCGGCGCTGTCAAGGCGCAACATGACGCATTGATGAATTCGGCGTGACGGGTCCGGTCGATCCTGCGCGCGCGGAGAGACTGTGGTTCGCCTTGGAGTGATGACAAACCCGTGCAAATCATTACATGAGGGCAGCCGGTCGACGAGGCTATGCGGTTGCGCCTTGCTCGAGCTCGTGTAGGCCGCATCGGCCGACATAAGGATCTGCAGCGGCGATTCACCGAGTGTGGCTCGGGTTGCGGCCTTTCGGGGAACCAAAGAATTCGTGGTGTTTTGTTTGCCGCGAAAAGCAAGGCAGGAGAACAGCGATGAGAGCAGTTGGCATCATTCTGACGACGGTCGCCATGTTTGTGGGAACTCTGCCCGCTCTGGCAGCGGAGCAGGGTACGGCGGGCATGGTCACGGGGATCAACCGTCTCAACGGCACGATCGCGATCAAGCGCATTCCCGATGGAACCGTCGGCGCCAACACGGCCGGAGCAGCCCAGGAGTTCAAGATCAAGGACAACGCCATGATCGAGAACATCCACGCCGGCGATCGCGTGACGTTCTCGACGTCTGACGCCGCCACACCCACGATCGTCAAGCTCGATCGGCAGAAATAGCCGTCATAGCCGGATCGAGGGGCGCGATGAGACAGTGCGGTGCTCTCCGCGGACGGGGCGTATGGCGTCTCGGGCTCTGGATGATGATGGTCGTCGGGAACTGCACTATTGCGACTGCGGCCCCGACCGACCTGTACCAGGCGCAGACGGTCGTGACCGGTCAGGGCGAGGACAATCGTCGGGCGGCCTTTGCAGCATGTCTGGAAGACGTGCTGATCAAGGTGTCCGGTGCATTTCAGCTCAGAAGCGATGCAAGGCTCGCACCACTCGAGGCGCGGGCCGCGGAGTTCGTCACCGGCTTCGATTATCACGATCAGATGTCGGGCAAGCCGAAGCATGACGAGCAGGGCACGCGCGACCGTCCATATGACCTGACCGTGTCATTCGATCGCGCGCGGATCGATGAGTTGCTTGCGAGCTTGAACATCAAGCCGTGGCTGGGGCCGCGCCCGTCGATTGGCGTGATTGTGACGATGACGTCGGGCGGTCGTACTTTCTTCGTTGCATCCGACGACCGGAGGTCCGATCTGCAGCGCGACGCGCTGCGCGCGGCGGCCGTCAAGCGTGGGCTCGAGATCGCTCTGCCAAGCGCCTCCGAGGTCTCGAAGGCCGCTATTGAGCGCACCAAGTTGAACGATGTCCAGCCCGCGGCGGTCGCGTCGTGGTTTCCCGGAGCTGATGTCATGCTCTTTGGCGATCTCACCTGGGACGATGCCGAACTGGGCTGGGTCACGCAATGGCGCCTCGATCGCGCTGGCAAGCAGGACCGGTGGCAATTCCGTGGCGTGACGTTCGACGAAGCATTTCGCCGCGGTCTCGGTGGAGCAGCGCAACTCCTCTCCGACAACGGAGCGCCGTGAGGTTGCCGCGATAGTATGCGACCATCCCTGTAAAGTGGATGCCTGAGCCGCGCATGCGGGCACGAGAGTCTCGCGCCCGAGCTCGCTCCGGCAAACAGACAGGAGGGTGCCCGTGGTGAAACTCAGAACGTGTCTCGTTGCTGCGCTGTTGATTGCCACGCCCGCCTCGCTGGCGGTGGCTGCGCCGGGCCTGGTGCGTACCGCGGCCACCATGCGCGCAGGGCCGGGCCCCGGTTTTCCCGTCGTCGAGCGCATTCCGGCCGGTGCCAGGATCACCATCCATGGCTGCATTCAAGGCGGCGCGTGGTGCGATGTCAGCTTCGGAGGCGAACGTGGCTGGGTCGCGGCGCGGACGCTCGCCTATCTGTATCGTGAGCAGTACGTTGAGCTGCCCGAATATGTCGAGTACGTGCCGACTGTCGGCTTCACGCTGACCACCTATTGGAGCAGCTTCTATTTCGGACGGCCTTGGTATCATCGGCATGCGTTCTGGAACCGCTACTGGCATCGCCATCCGCCGGTCATGGCGCAAAATCCGCCTCAGCCTGGCATGACCCCGGGGATGCCGGGGCGCGGTCCCGGCGGGGTGATCCAGCCGGGCGCGGTCGCCGGCACAGGCCAACGATCCGGACCGCCTTCGGGCATGCAAGGTCGTGTGCCGCCTGCGACGGCCGCCGGCCCCGCCGCACCTCCGGTCGTGGCTGGTGGTCCCGCGCGAGTTGCAACGCCACCCATGGTGCAGCCGTTGATGAGCCGAAGCAGCGGTGCGCCGCAGAGCGCCCGCGCGCAGATGGGCGGCATGCGCATGATCGGGACTTCGCCGCAAATCGGTTTGGCGCATATTGGGGGCGGCCCCGCCATGGGTGCTGCGCGTGTGGGCGTCAGCGGCCCTCGCGGTGGCGGGCGTTCCGGCCCGGGCGGTGGTTTCCGCCGGCACTGAGTCTTCAGCACTGGCGTGGTGTCCGGATTGTGAAGGCGGCGTGCAGGCCGGCGCTGGCGACGGCGGGTGCGATGACTACATGGATGTCATTCCTCGATGCCTCCCCATTGTTCTCGCCTATCGTGAAAAAGCCCGTGCTCGCTTTCCTGCTGCTCATCTTCGTGCCCATCTCGCTGTCGGCCGCGAACTATCTGCGCGGCGATCGCCGCGGCAGCTGGCAGACCGCGGACCGTTCGAGCGCGGGCCTGCTGCCATCGCCAGCTCAGCATGCCGACGCGGTGGTCCGCGTATTCGCTGCGCGCACGGTGCGTTGGCGTGGCATCTTCGCGGTCCACACTTGGATCGTCGTGAAGGAGAAAGGCGGCCCGCGCTATACCCGCTACGACTACACCGCGTGGGGTGAGCCGATCCGGGTCGATGGCTTCGCGCCCGATGGTCGCTGGTTCGGTGCGTTGCCGGAGACAGTGCTGGCCGTCGACGGCGAAGAAGCCGAGCGGGTGATTCCGAGGATCCGCAGCGTGATCGAGAACTACCGCTTCCGCGCCTATGGCGACTACAATGCTTGGCCGGGACCGAATTCGAACACCTTCGTGCAGGCGGCGCTGCACGCGGTTCCTGAGCTGAACGCCGTGCTGCCGCCGACCGCAATCGGCAAGGACTTCCCTTTTGACGGCTGGTGGGGGCGCACGGCCTCCGGGACCGGTCTGTTCGTATCGCTCGGTGGCTATCTCGGTGTCACCGTCGGCTGGATCGAGGGCGTCGAGCTGAACTTCTTCGGGGGAGTTCTCGGCGTCGATCTGCGCCGGCCGGCGCTGAAATTTCCCGGGATCGGCCGCCTCGGCATGCCACCGGCCTGAGGCCCACGATCTGCCTGTCAGGCACTGGCTGGCATGCTGCTTGCTGCGAGCCTCTTCAGCGCGCCTGCGATGTCGCGGATGCGCCAAAACGCCAAGCGAGGCGAGAAGAGGCGGACGATGAGCACGCTGTTTGCGATCTGCGCGACCTATGAGGTGGACGATGGCGCGGCGCGTGGCTTCGTTCTCCAGCGCCGCGAGCCCGACGGTAGCGCCAAGCCTTGGCCGATCCTGGTCACGCGCAAGGGCAACAACTTCTACGGCTTCGAGAATGCCTGCCCGCATCAGGGCGCCCGCCTCGACAAGCATCCGGGCGAGTTCATGGACGAGGAAGGTAATTTCCTCGTTTGTGGCGAGCATGGTGCCCAGTTCGACCTCGATACCGGACAATGCTTCATTGGGCCCTGTCAGGGCCGGACGTTGTCTGTGGTCGAGCTTGTGATCGACGACGGTGACATCTGCCTCTCCGGGATCGATCTGGACGAGGAGGACGGCCTCGACATCGACGATCCCGAGGATGACGTGCCGGAGGTGCAGATCACATCGGATTGAGGCTGAGCGCCGGCCCCCCGACCGGGTCAGCGTTTCTTCCGTTCAGCGCGGCTGTAGTTGCTGAAGTGCCCCTCGCGTGCTGCCTGGCTGCGAGCGGCCTTGATCAGGCCGGGGCTGCGCGCCGGCGGCGCCGGCAGCGAGGGAAGGCGGGTCAGCTTGCGACTGCCGCAGGTCGGACAGACAGGCCTTTCAGAAATCCCGATCAGCAACTCGACATCCTCTGCGCAGGCCGCGCAATGGAAGCTATAGAACGGCATGACGTCATCCCCTCATTGTCGCTGAGGGGCGTTGCACGAAGCGGGCCAGCTCCATTGCGCACCAAATCCGCGGATTCACGCCTCGTTTGCATGCTAACGGCAGCAATTTTGCTGCGCATGTCCCGAACGCGACGCGGCCGGCGTCGAACACTCGACAGGAGC
The DNA here is from genome assembly GCF_051168175.1 of Bradyrhizobium sp. HKCCYLRH2047. NCBI lineage: Bacteria > Pseudomonadati > Pseudomonadota > Alphaproteobacteria > Hyphomicrobiales > Nitrobacteraceae > Bradyrhizobium > Bradyrhizobium sp. HKCCYLRH2047. The sequence goes on along the minus strand of NZ_JBNPUM010000005.1, from coordinate 286,485 downwards.
GGAGAGATCCTCCGCCCAGCCGGCCGGTCCCGGATATCCCGGCGCCAGCCGGACGGGTAAAGCGGATCAGGCGTTGGTCTTCGGCACGTACTTGCCGGCGACACACTTGTAACTCTGCAGATGCCACTCGTGATAGGGACCCTTGGACATCCAGTCTGCGATTCCGATCTGCGCGCTGACGGCGCAGGATGTCATCGTGATGCCGGACATCTCGCTGTTGGTGACGACCTTCTCCATGCAGAGCTGGCCGTTGCATAGCATTGCGACGAGAGTGACGAGCACGTTGATTCTGCCTCCAAAGAGTGGGACCCGGTCAGGATCGAGAAAGCAGAGTTCATGCCAAGTTATGAATCCAGGTCGTGCTGCTACGGGACGGATTGCTACGGGTGTCACTTCATGGCGACAGAAGCGTGATGAATTCACTGCTTGGATCACGCAGCGTTCGGCAACTGGCCCGTGTTTGCTGCTCGATCATTTGGCGATTTGCTCGTGTTGCGTGGTTCGGCCTGAGTGCCGAGGCTGAGCGGGGCCTATTGCGTCAAATAACAGGCAGCGCCTGCGCAGTCCTGCGGCGCTCGCGGACATTGGCTTCGGGGGCTTCGGGCGGAGTATCGCCGTTCATTGGCTGAATCAGAGTTCGGTTCGCACGGGCGTCCGCAGACGAACCGTCGATCCCCAGGATGATATCCGGCCTGATGCCAGACTTCCGGTGGCGCTGATATAGACGCCCCGACGCCCGGTGCTGGGAGCCTCCGCGTCGTCAGGCCTCGTTCAATCCGGCACCTCGATCGGTCAGGATCTTCTGCCCCTTCGCCGTCAGCTCGTAGATGTCGCCGTCCTTGGCGACATAACCCTCGCGGATCAGTCCATCGAGTTCGTCCTGCCGGTCGGGTGAGAAGGCGATTGCCTGGCCGATATCCGAAAGCGTCGCGATCTGGTCGTCCGTCAGCATGGCCATCCTCCCGTTGTTGATCCGAACGCCATGGCGTCGCGAATGTTCCGGGAGCACGAGGCCCTACGCCTTGCGCACGAACTCCGACTTCAGGTTCATCTGGCCGATGCCGTCGATCTTGCAGGCGATGTTGTGGCCGTCGCTCGCCTCCTGCAGGCGGATGTTGCGCACCTTGGTGCCGCCCTTCACGACGGACGACGATCCCTTCACTTTCAGGTCCTTGATGACGATGACGCTGTCACCGTCGGCCAGAACGTTGCCGTTGGCGTCGCGGATGCTGGCGTCGTCGCCGGCCGCCGCCGCAAGGGCGGCGTCGCCGCTCCATTCATGGCCGCATTCGGGACAGACCCACAGCGCGCCGTCCTGATAGGCGTGCTCGGAGCGGCATTGCGGGCAGGTCATTGCGTCGGTCATCTTATCCTCGGGCGCGGCAGAAGCGTAGCGCAGCGTTAGAGGCTCGGATGGAACCGGGCAAGGAAAAATCCCGGGGGAGGGCAGCGCGCGGCTCAGATCGGCTGCGCGCCGCCATCGTCGGTCGGCAGCGTCACGCCGCCTTGCGCTCGGGGGTCTTGCTGGCCGGCCCGGTCTCGGCCGCTTCCATCGCCCGGAGATAGGTGTCGAGCAGCGTCTCGTGCTCGTCGCGCTCGTCCTGGTCCTGCTTCCTGAGCTTGATGATCTCCTTCAGGATCTTGACGTCGAAGCCTTCGCCCTTGGCCTCGGCGAACACTTCCTTCTTCTGCTCGTTCAGCTCCGCCAATTCGCCGTCGAGGTGCTCGATCCGCTCGATGAAGGACCGGATGCGCGCGCCGGGAATGCCGATCTCTGACATGGTGACTCCTGTACTAATGGGACGGAGAAAATGCGCGGCAGTTCGTTGCCAATGTCTTAACGGGCGCGCTTTGCCCACATCAGTGAATCCGACGTGCTTAACGCGGAACCGGGCGGGCTCTCGATGTCGCCGAGCGGGCGCCATGCGCTAGCTCCGCTCCGCCGCCGAGAGCTTCTGAAACTGCTTCTTCATCGCATTGACGCGGCCGAGATAGCCCGCGACCGAATGGTCGCCGCAGCGCTCGCCATCGGCCGGCTTGAAGCCGCGCCGCGCGAATCCGGCCGCCGGCCCGGCGCCGCACAGATGAATGACGGCTGCGAGATCCTGCCGCTGCTGCGCGCTCGGCTTGGCGCTAGGCTGCCGTGCGAGCACGGCGGCGACCTGGCGGTCGAGCGAGATCACCGTCAGCGCCACCGCATGCGCCGGCCATGCGCGGACGTACAGGCTCGGCGACCCGCAGCCGTCGCTGACCACCTCGTGATCCCGGATGCAGAACCGTGCGGCGTCGGCAAAGGCGCCGTCGGTCATCTGGAACAAGCCGACGGCGCTGGAAGCCGGCTGATACAGCGCGAACGGATTCCACGCGAGGCGCCAGCGCCAATAGGTGCGCGCCACCGGATTGCCCGAGCTCTCGGTCTGCGCCAGGGCGGCGAGCAGCTCCGGCGTGATCGATCCTGTCGAGCTCTCACGGAACAGCGCGCCATATTGGCGCCACGTCTCCTCCGGCTCCTTGTCGAGCGAATGACCGGTCACCACGAACAGCTCGGTCGGCTTGCGCAGGACGTGATAGGCCAGATTGACCAGCGCGAAGGTCAGGAGCAGCACCAAGGCGCCGCAGGTGATCTTGATCCACCGCGGCGCCGCGCCCACCGTCCGGCCCAGCCGCTGCGCACCGCGCCCTGCGATTCGCTTCGCATCGCGCCGCAGCGCGCGCCAATGTCTGCCGCGTTGCGGCTTGCGCATCTTTTGTTGGCGTGGAGCAGGGGATTTCGGCAACTGATTACCTCGGGCGCCGGTGTGCCGGTCCATGGTTAAGGAAGAATTTGTGCAATCGCGTCATCCTGCCACTTTCTGGTGTGGGGCGGCGCGTGATGAAGAAATCGGTCAGTACTCTGCTGATGGTGCTGTTGTCGGTGCTGGCGGCGGGCATCCTGGTGTCCACGGCGATCCTGATGAGCGGCGCCGCGGGCCGCTATCGCGAGAGCGTTGCGACCGAGCATTTGACCGCGGCCGACAAGGCGATCTTCCAGAACGTCCTGGTCATGCGCGCCCACCGCGGCGACATCCAGAGCGTGCTGCTGAGCGAGGACGATCCGCGCGCCAAGCTCACCGAATATCAGGGCATCGAGGCCAAGGGCTATGACGGCATCGTCGCCGCGCTCGCCGGCGTCGACATGCCCGAGCGCGACGACCTCCTGGCCGGGTTGAAATCGAGCTGGGACGCCACGGTTCCGCAGTTCAAGCTGCTGTTCGACGAAGCCGCGAAGCCGCGCGCCGAACGCGTGCTGGCGCGCACGCAGGCCTGGTACCAGGCAATGACCAAGACGCTGGACGTCGCCAACGCCGCCTCGCTCGCCGTCTCGAACCGCGCCTGGATGACCGATCCGGCGATCGCCAAGATGGTGCAGGCGCGGCGGCTGGCCTGGCAGGTCCGCGACCGCTACGGCCTGCAATGCTCGGCGCTGCGTCCCAACATCAACGCCTCCAAGCCGCTCGACGACACCCAGAAGGGCGCGGTCGCGCAATGGCGCGGCACCGTCGCGGCCGGCTGGTCCGGGCTCGACGACCTCCTGGCGGGGGGCGGCAGCACCGCGCTCGCCGGGGCCGTGAAGACCTCGCGCACCGAGGTCGAGGCCGCCCATCAGCGCATGGACCAGCTCACCAAGGGGTTTGACGGCAGCGGCAAGCCGGCGATGCCGGCGCCGGAATGGAACGCGTTCTGCCAGGGCCCGTTCGCCGGCATCATCGCCGTCGGCATGACCGCGCTCGACGGCTCGATCGCGCGCGCCGAGGAGATCAGGACCGCCGCGCTGAGCAGCCTGGTCGTCCAGTCGCTCGCCTTCCTTGCCGCGCTCGCGGTGGCCGGCCTGGCGCTGCGCGCGGTGCGCGTCCGCCTGATGCGCCCGGTCGGCGTCCTGATGCAGGCGATCCAGCGCATCGGCCAGCGTGACTACCAGACCCCGGTGCCGCAATTCGCTCATGCCGACGAGTTCGGCGCCATGGCTGCCGCCCTCGAGGGCCTGCGCGAGAGCGCCGCCACCGCCGACCGGCTGTCGCGCGAGCGCGAGCTCGACCAGGGCCGGCGGCTGGAGCGCTCGCAGGCGATCGACAGCGCCTGCAAGAGCTTCGACGACACCGTGCAGGCGGTCATCGTCAGCATGGGCAACTCGACCGGCCAGCTCGATTCCAGCGCCGGCGAGGTCCGCAAGCTGGTCGACGAGTCCACCGAGCAGACCGCCGCGGTCGCCAGCGCCGCGGAGACCGCGACCAGCAATCTCGAGACCATCGCCGCCGCCACCGAGGAGCTGACCGCATCGGTCTCCGAGATCGCCGCGCAAGTGCAGGCCTCCGCGGCCGATGCGCGCCAGGCGGTGGAGAAGGCGGCGCAGACCAACGCCACCGTCGAGATGCTCGACCGCGCCGCCAACCGCATCGGCGAGGTGGTCAAGATGATCACCGCGATCGCCGCGCAGACCAACCTGCTGGCGCTCAACGCCACCATCGAAGCGGCGCGCGCCGGCGAAGCCGGCCGCGGCTTCGCCGTGGTCGCCGGCGAGGTCAAGAACCTCGCGGCGCAGACCGCGACCGCGACCGACGATATCACCCGCCAGATCGCCGAGATCCAGGCCGCCACCGGCGAGTCGGTCGAGGCGATCCGCGCCATCAGCCACAACATCTCCAGCATCGACGAGAAGATGACGGCGATCGCCGCGGCGGTCGAAGAGCAGCGCGCCGCCACCACCGAGATCTCGCGCAACTTCCAGCATGCCGCCCAGGGCACCCGCGCCGTGACCGACACGATCGGCTCGGTCGCAGCGCTCAACCGCCAGACCGGCAATGCGGGCGCGGCCATGGTCGACTCCGTCCGCCGCATGTCGACCGATGCCGATCGTTTCCGCGTCGCGGTGGAGGGCTTCCTCGGCACCGTGCGCAAGGCCTAGCATCGGCCAAGCGGACGCGATCCCGCGGCGCAGATGGCGCCCGAGCCTTGCCGGTCGTTGGCCCTCTGAAGGGAGAGGGCGCGGGGAATGCCGGGCGCTGGCCGCACCCATGGCCCGCCTGCAGAAGATAAGCAGGCGGCAGTCACCACAGGTTCAGCCGAGGCATCCCGGCATTCCCCGCGCGATGGTTTTCACGCTTATAACGCGATCTCCCCGGTGTCCGGCTTGTAGCCACCGTCGCACGGCGGGATCATCATCACCGCCGCACTTGGCGCCAGCTTCGGGGCGCCAGGACCACGCGTCTTCACGTCCGCAAGCGTGCCGTTCGTCGGCGGGCCTCGAGCCCGCTGCGGCACACCCACAGCCACCGCATCTCCGGCCCACGTCTCGTGACGATCGCGATACGCCCCTCTCGGCGGGCCAGGATGGGCGTAGACAATCATGAATTCAGAAAAATAGAAAGTAATTTATTTTTATCGGAAGGTCTGGACACGACCGATCAGCCTGATGGTGTTGGCGAAATCAGCCGCGAGGCGCAGCAGGATTTCGCCGCGCATGACGCTGTCGGAGGGTGGGCCAAGCGACGCCGCTGGCGGCGCGTGCCCACCATCGGCGCCGGCGGGTGCGGACGGTGGGCACGGCGCGCGAACGATGTTGCGCGACGAGATCGAGCCGGGCGGGCCTTTGCCCATCCTGCGGCTGCGTCTGCGCGGAGGCGCGTCGCGGAACACATCTCCCATCCGCCGGTTGAAGCTGCTTCCACATTAGCCACGGAGCACTCCCCCAATGCAGGACATCAGGGAACACATGGAAGTCATCGGCGCCGACGGCGCGCATGTCGGCACCGTCGACCGCGTCGACGGCAACCGCATCAAGCTGACCAAAAAGGACAGCGGCGAGGGCAGCCACAAGGGGCATCATCACTTCATCGACAAGGGCCTCGTCGCCGGCGTCGAAGGCGACAAGGTGCGGCTGTCGGCCATCGGCGCCGTCGCGGTGACGATGGAGGAGGAGAAGTAGGGGCGGGGATCCTCCTGTCTCCGTCCTCCGCTCGCAGTGATGCGCCCTTGCTCTCCTACGCGACCGGCCCGTGACGTGTAGGGTGGGCAAAGCGGCGCCGTCAGGCGGCGCGTGCCCACCATCGACGGCAGGCACGGTGGCGTGCGCATTTGCTCCAAAGCTTGTCATTGCGCGGTGGCGTCGAACCAATCATCGGATGCCGACGACACATGAAGATGTGATCGACGCGTGACCACGCGGAACTTGTGATGGCCAGGCGAGACAGCTACTCCCTGCGGAGCACATCAGCGCGAACGCACAGAATGGACGAACGTCGACGTCATGGACGGTGCAGACCTTATCGGCTTGCTGATTGCGTTCCTGCTGCCGCAACCGATGTCCCATGCCGAGCTGGCGCCCACCGGCATCTTCAAGTCGCCCTTGTACTACACCTATAACGGCCTTCTGCTGGCGCTGTTCGCGCTGATCTTCACGCCCATGTTCGTCCGCTTTCCGTCCGCTGCGCTCAAGGCCGATTTGATCGCTTTGGCCATCGTCGCGGTGGCCGCCTTCTTCGCCCGTCGCGCGCTGAAATGGCGCTATCCAATCTGACCTAACGGCTGCGCTCGCATGACAGTGAACCGTAGGGTGGGCAAAGCGGCGCCGTCAGGCGGCGCGTGCCCACCATCGACGCTGGCGGGTGCGGGCGGTGGGCACGGCGCGCGCAAAATGGTGCCCGACAAAACCGACGCTGGCGCGCCTTTGCCCCGCCCTACGTTTCGGCTACTCCGCGTAGCCCAGAATCGTCTTCAACAATTTCGGGAACCGGGCATTGAGGTCGGCCTCGCGCACGACGTTGCGATGCTCGACGCCCTGCTTGGTGGTGTGGATCAGGCCAGCCTCGCGCAACACCCGGAAATGGTTCGACAGCGTCGATTTGGCGATGCCGGGGCAGGGCGCGGCCTCGGTGCAGGACATGCAGTCCTTCCGTTCCATCAGGCTCTTGACGATGCGCAGCCGCAAGGGATCGGCGAGTGCGGCCAGCACTCCCGCTAATGTGATGTCCTCGCGCGACGGGTGAAACAGCTGCGCCATGAAAAACATATAGCGACGGCCTTGCGCGCGTTCAATAGTTCACTAGTTCTGAACGATTGAACCGAACGCCGCAGGCGGCGCAATGTGGAGAGCAAGATGAGCAAGCGACTTGAGGGCAAGGTGGCGCTGGTGACCGGCGCGTCCAAGGGGATCGGCGCCGCGATCGCGGCCCGGCTGGCCGAGGAAGGCGCCGCGGTCGCCGTCAACTACAGCTCCAGCCGGGAGGGCGCCGACCGCGTCGTGGCGGGGATCACCGGCAAGGGCGGCAAGGCGGTGGCCGTGGGCGGCAACCTCGCCAATCCCGGCGACGTCAAGACCATCGTCGCCGAGACGGTGAAGGCGCTCGGCCCGATCGACATCCTCGTCAACAACGCCGGCGTCTACGCCTTCGCGCCGCTCGACGGCATCACGCCGGAGCACTTCCACAGCCAGTTCGACGTCAACGTGCTCGGCCTGCTGCTGGTGTCGCAGGAGGCCGCGCGGCATTTCAATCCGGCCGGCGGCAGCATCGTCAACATCTCCTCCGGCGTGTCCACCCTGACGCCGCCGAACACCGCCGTCTACACCGCGACCAAGGCCGCCGTCGACGCCATCTCCTCGGTGCTGTCGAAGGAGCTGGCGCCGCGCAAGATCCGCGTCAACACCATCAATCCCGGCATGATCGTCACCGAGGGCGTCGTCGCCGCCGGCCTGCACGAGGGCGACATGCGCAACTGGATCGAGACGGCCACGCCGCTCGCGCGCGTCGGCAAGGCCGAGGAGATCGCCGCCGCGGTGGCATTCTTCGCCTCGGACGATGCGTCCTACGTGACCGGCGAGACGCTGCACGTGACCGGCGGGCTGCGCTGAGCGATCACGTCACTTCGGTCGCAGTCGCGAGCGGTGAACCGTAGGGTGGGCAAAGCGCCGCCGCAAGGCGGCGCGTGCCCACTGTTCCGGTGTTTGGACGAAGCCAAATTCCCGTCTCGCCCCCCGGCGCCTATCGCGCTATGATGACAGCCGCGGGAACGGAAGGCAGCCATGACCATCAAGGTCGCCGTCAGGTCAGAGGTCGTTCGTGATCCGACGGTCATGAGCGGCGATCCGGTGGTTCGCGGGACACGGGTGCCCGCCGAAACCATCCTGGCCTACCTGCGCGCCGGCTATCCGGCGCAGGAGATCTTCGCCGACTATCCGAGCCTGCCGATCGATGGCATCGACGCGGTGATCCGCTGGGCTGAGGTCACCTATGGTGCCGATTGGCGATCGGCGGAGAACGCGGCAGCCACCCGTTGAGCGAACGATTCCTGATCGACGAGTGCCTGAGCGGCGCCTTGGTGGGAGTGGCAAAGGCGCGCGGCTATCAGGCGGACTACGTCAGCCATCTGGGCAAGAGCGGCTGACAGGACTGGAATCTGGTGCGGTTCGCAAGCGCGAACGACTACATCATCGTCACCGACAATCGCAGAGATTTCCTGAAGGAATATGCCAAGCTCGACGTACATGCCGGGCTGGTGATCCTGATCCCGAAGGGCACGCGGGATGAGCAGATGAGTCTGTTTCAGAAGGCGCTCGATCTCTATTCCGTCCGCAACGCCGATCTCGTGAACAAGATCATCGAAGTCGCGCGCGACGGCTCGGTCCATATCCGCGAGTGGACCGCCGACGATCACGACATCAACCATATCAACGATCCGAAGTGGCGGTGACCGTAGCCCGGATGAGCGAAGCGATATCCGGGGTCTGCCGCAGCGCCAGCGATGAACCCGGATGTCGCTTCGCTCATCCGGGCTACGCGGCAACGGTGATTTTTGGCAACTATAGGTTGATGAATCGTCCGATATAGGATCAAATCGGGCTTGCCGAATCCGTGATGCGCGCATCGCGGACGAGCTGCGTTTCAACCCACCGGTCGGGCGCATGGCGTTTTGCCATGGCGCAGTCCTGGCCGGCTGAATTTCAAATCACCAAAGGAGTTTCTCATGCGCATCGGTTTTGCATTGTCGACCATGTCTGTCGTCGCCGCATCGGTGGCCCTCGGCTGGGGCCTGACCGCGCCGCGCCCCGCGCACGCGTTCCTGGAGGACATCTGCATCCCGCGCGTGAAGGACGGGCTGAAGAATTGTCTCGCGCCGGCGAGCGCCTGCAAGGATCCGGCGGAGGCGCTGAACCGCGGCTGCCTGCTCGAGGCGGTGCAGTTCGCCGTCATTCCGCCCGGCCGCAGCATGATCCATGCGGACTCGACCTATTTCATCGCCCAGGCGCTCGGCTACCGCGCCGACGTCGCCTATTGGATCGCCGCCTACAACGAGAACTCCGACTACGCGCAATATGCGCCGATCGACCAGTGCGGCGGGCAGGCGACCTCGACCAATTCCGGCGCCAGCTACATCACCGCCAAGTTCAACGGCTTCCAGCGCACCAACAACACCACCGACGGGCCGCTGTATCACTACCTGCTCAACTTCTCGCCGAACGGGCAGGGCACCGACGTGCACGGCGCCAGCGGCGTGCAGGCGGTGTATCCGTTTCACTATCCGCCGCCCGGCTACCCGATCACCATCGACAGCGTCTATCAGGGCACGCTGTACGACCTCAGGCAATGGGCGATGAAGGGCGACGAGGCGCCGGGCCTGCTGTGCACCGCCGGATACACCGTGCCGAACGGCTCGTCGAACTTCAGCGGCCCGAAATGCCTGGCGAACGTGCCGATCAGCGGCAACGTGCCGCTGCTGGAGAACTACGCGATCGGGCCGGCGATCAACGTGACCTCCGGGCCAAAGATTCTCGACAACAGCAACGGCAATGTCGACTACACCCAGCTGAAGTCCTGGCTGGACGACAAGAGCCGGACCACCGGGGTGCTGTTCGATGATCCCCGGAAGCCGCCGGTGCCGGTGCAGATCGCCAGGATCGGGCTCTATCTGCACTCCCTGCAGGATGCCTCCTCGCACGGCACCTTCTGCGGCGACGACGCGCCGTCGCCCCCGGGCGGCTCGGATGTCGGCAGCTACATGTTCATGAGCTCGGGCAGCATCAAGCTCAGCTTCGGCACCTATTGCGCGACGGGGCCGCATCTGGCGAGCCACGTCCAGGAGACCGGCACCGGCGACACCAGCCTGCCGCTGCGCGACTATGTGGCGCTGAACAACACGGTGGACGAGCTGATCCTGTTCGGTAACAACGTCGCCAAGCCGCGCGGCTGGATCGTCAACCCCAGCCTGCTGCCGCCTGATGTCGTCGGGCGCAAGAGCGCGGCCGGCGACAGCGCCGCCGATTTGAAGTCGCGTCTCGTCGGCCGCATCGTCTCGGGCCAGCAATGGTCCCGCGCCGAGGTCTACAACTCCGGCGTCATCACCTTTCCGCTGCAACGCACCGATGCGCAGGACCGGCTGAACACGATGAACGCCGCGCTCGGCGCGTACTCGAAGCGCCTGACCAACGCCAACCCCAAGCTGACGCCGCTGAAGCCGATGCCGGGAAATTCGTTCGTGGCGGGGGATACGTCGGTGTGTTTCAAGTAGATGGCGGAGCGACTACGTCGCTCGTCGCCGCCGAGATGTCGCGAGATGGAGCGGAGTGCTTATGAATGTGCCCCCTCCTGCCATGGTGAACCTTCGTTTCGCCTTGGGGGAGAGGGCGCGGTGTCGCTTCAGCACCACCCCTTCTTCCAGTGACCGGGCGGGCAGTGATGGCCGCGCCAGCCCACCTTGCGGCCGCGGCTCCAGCCGAAGGCCCGGTGGCCACCGCCGCGGCCCCAGCCGTGACCATGGCCGCCGTGGCCATGCCCGCCTCTGACCGCGATGACATCAGACGCGCCGCGATCGGCGTGATCGACCTGGATGGGCGCGAGCGGCATGGCGCCGACAGGCGTGATCAGTGCGGTCGAGATCGATGCAGCCAGGATGAAGAGCGCTTTGCGCATGGGACTCCTCGGATGTTTGGACAATGAAGCGATGGATGGAGCGGCTTTGCGGCTTGTCTGTGTCGCCAAGCCAAGGGGGCGGGCCGAGTTCGTCGATCTCACACCCGCTCGCGCGAACTACTTCCGGGTCGTATTGGAGCCGGTCGTCGTCATGCGCTGGCCGGGAGCGCTCTCGGAATGACCCGGGCCGGCGGCCGTGTTGCGCTGATGACCAGGCGCGTATTCGGACGCGCCGGGCGCCGTCGACGTCCTGCTGGTCTGCATGCGATGGCCGGGCGTCGTCTTCGACACGCCGTGCGAAGTCTCTGCGGTCTCTGCGGCGAACGCTGGTGAAGCCGCAAACAGCGCCGCGGCCAGAACGACTGCCATCCTCATGAACGAACCTCCTCCTTGTTGAGACCGGAGCAACATGGAGTTCCTGGCGATCGTTCCGGCTCCCGTACTATCCCGGTGTTCCCGGCGGGGACGCCGCTGGCGTCAATGTCGGCGTCGCACACTCCCGCACCCGCGCCGCAGCGGGGCACGGTGCGACGCGGCATTGCCGCGGGCCTCCTGATGTGTCCTGCGCCGTTTCAGGGGGATGGCGTCGCCGAAAGCGTCTTCCAGAGCAGATATCCACCCAGCACGATCAGGATCAGCGGCATGAGCGGCAACGGCAGGGCAAGAAGATCCCACAGGCCGGCCGCAAGAATGATGACCCCGATGACCACGCCGAACCTGTCGACCTTCAGGCTCCGTTGCGTTCGCACCATCTGTGCGCCCAGGATGAGGACGCCGACGCCCACCAGGAACCAGCCCCAGGGAAGCCCTGCGAGCATGACCACGCCGAGCCAGATGAAGAAGACGGCCCACGCGGCTGAATCGATTTGACGGTGCGGATCGGGTGTGTCGTGGGATGGGACGAGAGATGCTTGCGTATCGGCCATGATGCTGCCTCCGCTTCTCTGACGGTGACAGCTTGGTGCGGATTCACGTCGGCGCTGTTGATGCAAGTCAACCAAAGCGCGGGGGAAGCGCTAGGTCGTGGCGGAGGCAACGACTTTCGATCCAGCACAAGCGAGCCAGTTGAATGCGCCCGCAGGCAGCGTCGGCCAATTCGGATAGCGCGAGTAGCCCGGATGAGCGATAGCGACATCCGGGGCCTCACACGTCACCTGCGATGAACCCGGATATCGCTATCGCTCATCCGGGCTACGCGACCTCCACCACCAGGGCGGGATCGAAGTCCGGGTTCTCGCGGCCATAGCCGTGCGGGTTGCAGATCACGCGGGTGGCGCCGATGGAATAGTCCGACGGCGTGTGGATGTGGCCGTGGATCCAGAGCGCCGGCTGCGTCGCCAGGATCAGCGCCGACAGGTCCGAGGCGTAGGCGGCGGTGACGCGGTCATTGCGATAGCGCTCGGCGACCGAGCCCCAGCCGGGGGCGTGGTGGGTGACGACGATGGTCGGGCCGTCGAACGGCGTCTCCAGCAGGCCGGTGAGCCAGGTGCGCGAGGTCCGGTGCAGGCCGAGCGCCTCCTGCGGCCGGAAGCGCAGCCAGGGCTGTTTGCGCCAGGTGATGCGGCGATGGTCGTTCATGCGGTCGCGGCAGACCGCCATGGTGTGCACCTCGGAGCCGGGCCCGAAGATCGCATAGTCGGTCCACAGCGTGCAGCCGGCAAAGCGCACGCCCGCGAGCACGACCGCCTCGTTCTCCAGCAGATGCACCCCGAACCGCGCCGCCTCGGCGCGCGCCTGCGTCAGTTCGTCGGGATAGGTGCGGTGATAGAACTCATGGTTGCCCATCACCATGACGATCGGCACGTCGTCGGCCATGATCTCGCGCAGCCGCGCAAACCCGTTCACCGCCCCCTCGCACACATCGCCGGCGACCACGACCACATCGACCCCGGGCAGGGCCTCGATCGGCTTGATGTCGGCCATGTCGGCGTGGAGATCGGAGAAGATGTGGAGGTGCATATATCCTTTGTTTGTTGGAGCAGGTTCCGAGAGTAAGGGTGCGTTAGCAGATTGCGCCGTCCGCGGGCTAAATATGCTCGGCCATTTTGACAAGAACTTCTTTCACCGAGTACTGTCGGTGTATAATTCCCGCAAGGGGAGGAGCTCATGGAAAGACTGAAACAAGAATTCGAGTCAGCCATGTTTGAGATCTATCGACGGGCGAAGGAGGAAGCTAATTATCCGGCCAACATTTTTCTAAAAATGATATCGGAGCGAGGGGGGCTTGAAACAGCTCGCTTCCTCATAAATCAACCGCAAGCCTCCGATGGCTACACTCATTTATATGAAAGGGGTCGGATCGACCTGACCGTCGAAGCCATGATTGTAGAGAATGGCAAGTGGCACACTCTGTTTTCTGAGTTAGAGCTTGGAAAAGCTCGCAAGCGCCTGAAAGACTATGGATATCAGCCACGGCAATAGAGCTTCTTGATAGTTCAGGGGAGGCTGTTCAATATTTGGAATAAATCTTCGAGATGAGTTCGTGAATATGTGCTCCAACCGTAACCTCCTCGAAGGAGGCCGAATTCGGGTGACCTGCGGCGTTCCTCCGGTCCAGGCAGCTCTGCAGTTCCTTGTGTTGATTCTTCGTCAATACTCCGATGTGCTCAAGGATGTTCAGGAATTCTGCTTCTTTAAGAGTGGCAAGATCATCCACGTCTTTTGCGTCCTTCCATTTGGGAAAACGGCGACGTGCTTCCTGGTCAAACTCGGAAGATTTCTTGGAAAGTACATGTTGGTAGAGCAAATATACCGCGCCTACCCAGGTCAGAACGATTGCCGACCGGAAAGCCTTGTTTTTTACACATTGAACGGCTTCTTCAACGAATCGCGCCCGATCTGCATCGCGCACCTCAGTTAGGTACTTTTCAAGTGCCTCCGTCACCGGGGTTAAGATGCCCGCAGGAGCCAAAAGCTCTCGCTGAACAAGCATCGATCTACATGCTTCGGTCACAGTCCATCCATTCGGCAAGTAGATCGCGTTCCTAGTCTGCTTTAGGAGCGCGCCGGGCATATTTATTGAGCCTTCACGCCAACCATTCTGGCGGGCAACAGATCGTATGTCGGCCGCCTTCATGGGGCCGTCATGCATCGCGACGATTAGAAGGTACTTATCTGTTTTTGATACGTCTCGCCGGGCTAAGCTTTCGCGGAGCGGTGTCACTGCCTTAGCTTCTCTATAAGTCGTTCATATGTATTGTGCGAAAGAGCGTACTGGCCGTGTGATGGTTCATTTATCTCGTTTCGAGACAATAATCCGTCGATAGTTTGAGAAAGGTTTTTGTTCATGTTGGAGTTGTAAACTCGAGGAGCTTTTTTCATCTCGTGAAGTATTTGTTCTCGAGTTGCTGGTTCTATGCTGTCGCTAGCCTGCAACTTGGCGAGCGCAATCTTAAAGAGTTCAGGGGCGGATTTAACTTTGAGTTTCGCTGCAGCCCCTGCCGTCGTGAATGTAGTAGTCGAAGCTTGGCTTGTACCGTTTGTGTCGGCGGCTTCTTCGGCTTCGTCGTTTTCTTCTGCGGTTCCTGTGCCTATAGCTTGAATTATTGAGGCAACTAAATCTGGGACTTCTGATCGCAGGAACTCAAGCTCTCCTTCCCACTCGATCTCAATACCCTTCGCTTTGATGCGCAATTTGGCCGACATTGCTCCACCTGAGTGCTGGCTAAGATCAACGGGTCGCGTTCAGTTTGAGATTGGCTTCCATAAAACAAAGCTGAAATTTGGTGTCGTATCTCTCGGCGAAAGGGCGACCCTGGGGGCGCCCTCTCGCTCAAGTGAGCAGGCGTCGTCGGAGTTTGGCGACGACGCTTACACAGCTACGTCACGAACACCCCGTCGTGCTTCCGCACGTATCGCACTTCATACAAGTCCCGTTCCGGACCAGCGTGAAATTCCCGCACTCCGAGCACATCTCGCCTTCGTAGCCCTTGGCCTTGGCTTCGGCGCGGCGTTCGGCCTTGGAGGCGACTTGCGTCGCGGCCGTGCCGGCCTTGCTCCATTGCAGGGCCTCGAGCTTCTCGGTGGGCGAGAGGTCGTGTTGCGCCTCCTGCTTCAGGGCGACGGCGCCGTCGATGGCGTCGCCGGCGCGGGAGCCGGAGAGGGCGGTGACGCGGCCCGACGGGCCGGCGTCATGCGGGGCGGAGACGGCGGTCGTGGCCGAGCCGCCGCGCATGACGACGAGGTTGTCGGTGCGGGAGCGGGTCAGGCCGCGCGAGACATACTTCGCGGCCTGCTGGCTCGGGCCGTCCTCCGACGGCTTGCCTTCGTCGACGCCGCGACCGAGCGCATCGAAATTGCTCTCGGAGGGGTCGACATGGGCGAGGTCGAAGCGCGACATGTAGCTGACGGCGAGCTCGCGGAACACGTAGTCGAGGATCGACGTCGCGTATTTGATCGAGTCGTTGCCCTGCACGGGGCCGGCCGGCTCGAAGCGGGTGAAGGTGAAGGCGTCGACATACTCCTCCAGCGGCACGCCGTACTGGAGGCCGAGCGACACCGCGATGGCGAAGTTGTTGATGAAGGAGCGCAGCGCCGCGCCCTCCTTGTGCATGTCGATAAAGATCTCGCCGAGACGGCCGTCATCATACTCGCCGGTGCGCAAGTACACCTTGTGGCCGCCGACGACCGCCTTCTGGGTGTAGCCCTTGCGGCGATCCGGCATCTTCTCGCGCTCGCGCATCACGACGATGCGCTCGACCAGCTTCTCGACGATCTTCTCCGAGACTTGCGCCGCACGCGCGGCCATCGGCTTCTCGTAGAAGGAATCGACCGCATCGTCCTCGTCCTCATCATCGCTGATGAGCTGCGAGTTGAGCGGCTGCGACAGCTTCGAGCCGTCGCGATAGAGCGCGTTGGCCTTCAGCGCGAGCTTCCAGGACAACAGATACGCCGCCTTGCAGTCCTCGACCGTGGCGTCGTTCGGCATGTTGATGGTCTTGGAGATCGCGCCCGAGATGAACGGCTGCGCCGCCGCCATCATGCGGATGTGGCTCTCGACCGAGAGATAGCGCTTGCCGATCTTGCCGCAGGGATTGGCGCAATCGAACACCGCATAGTGCTCCGCCTTCAGATGCGGGGCACCCTCGACCGTCATCGCGCCGCAGATGTGCACGTTGGCGGCCTCGATCTCGCGCTTGGTGAAGCCGATGGCGGCGAGCAGCTCGAAGGTCGGCGAAGCCAGCGCGTCGGCGGAGACGCCGAGCTGCCGGGTGATGAAGTCCTCGCCCAGCGTCCACTTGTTGAACACGAACTTGATGTCGAACGCGGTCGGCAAGGCCTTCTCGACCTTGGCGATGGCCTCGTCGGTAAAACCCTTGGCCTTCAGGGTCGAGGCGTTGATGCCGGGCGCGTTCGACAGCGAGCCGTGACCGACGGCATAGGCCTCGATCTCGGCGATCTCGCTCTCGCGATAGCCGAGCGCGCGCAGCGCCTCGGGGACGGCGCGGTTGATGATCTTGAAGTAGCCGCCGCCGGCCAGCTTCTTGAACTTCACCAGCGCGAAATCAGGCTCGATGCCGGTGGTGTCGCAATCCATCACCAGGCCGATGGTGCCGGTGGGGGCGACCACGGTGACCTGGGCGTTGCGGTAGCCGTTGGTCTCGCCGAGCGCGAGCGCGTCGTCCCAGGCCTGGATGGCGTGGCTGACCAGCGAGACCTGCGGGCAATGGGCGTGGTCGAGCGGCACCGGGGCGACCGAGAGCGCCTCATAGCCGGTCGCTTCGCCGCGTGCCGCGCGGCGATGGTTGCGGATGACGCGCAGCATGTGCGCGGCGTTCTTCTTGTAGCCGGGGAAGGAGCCGAGCTCGCCGGCCATCTCGGCGGAGGTCTTGTAGGCGATGCCGGTCATGATCGCCGAGAGCGCGCCGCACAGCGCGCGGCCTTCCTTGGAGTCGTAGGACAGGCCCATGGTCATCAGCAGGCCGCCGATATTGGCGTAGCCGAGGCCGAGCGTGCGGAACTCGTAGGACAGCTCGGCGATCGCCTTCGACGGGAACTGCGCCATCAGCACGGAGATCTCGAGCACGACCGTCCAGAGCCGGCAGAGATGCTCGTAGGCGCCGACGTCGAAGTGCTTGGTCTGGGTGTTGTAGAACGTCAGCAGGTTGGCGGAGGCCAGGTTGCACGCCGTGTCGTCCAGGAACATGTATTCCGAGCACGGATTGGACGCGCGGATGTCGCCGGACGCCTTGCAGGTGTGCCAGTCGTTCATCGTGGTGTTGAAGTGCAGGCCGGGATCGGCCGAGGCCCAGGCGGCGTGGCCAATCTTCTCCCAGAGGTCCCTGGCCTTCAGCGTCTTGACGACCTTCTTGTTGGTGCGGCCGATCAGGCTCCAGTCGCTGTCGGTCTCGACGGCGCGCAGGAAATCGTCCTTCAGCGATACCGAGTTGTTGGAGTTCTGGCCCGAAACCGTGAGGTAGGCTTCCGAATCCCAGTCGGTGTCGTAGATCGGGAAGTCGATGTCCTTGTAGCCCTGCCTGGCGAACTGGATGACCCGCTTGATGTAGTTGTCGGGCACCAGCGCGCGGCGCGCGAGCTTGATCTCGCGGCGCAGGGCAGGGTTCTTCTCGGGGTCGAAGCAGTCGTCGCCGGAGCCCTCGCAATTGACGCAGGCCTTCATCACGGCCTTGAGGTGCTTCTGGTTGATCTTGGAGCCGGTGACCAGCGCCGCAACCTTCTGCTCCTCCTTCACCTTCCAGTCGATATAGGCCTCGATGTCCGGATGGTCGGCGTCGACCACCACCATCTTGGCGGCGCGGCGCGTGGTGCCGCCCGACTTGATCGCGCCGGCGGCGCGGTCGCCGATCTTGAGGAAGCTCATCAGGCCGGACGAGCGGCCGCCGCCCGACAGCCGCTCGCCTTCGCCGCGCAGCCGCGAGAAGTTGGAGCCGGTGCCGGAGCCGTATTTGAACAAGCGCGCCTCGCGCACCCACAGGTCCATGATGCCGCCGTCATTGACGAGGTCGTCCTCGACGCCCTGGATGAAGCAGGCGTGCGGCTGCGGGTGCTCGTAGGACGATTTCGACTTGGTCAGCTTGCCGGTCTTGTAGTCGACGTAATAGTGGCCCTGGCCGGGGCCGTCGATGCCATAGGCCCAGTGCAGACCGGTGTTGAACCATTGCGGGGAGTTCGGTGCGACCATCTGCTTGGCGAGCATGAAGCGCAGCTCGTCGTAGAACGCCACCGCATCCTCTTCGGTCGAGAAGTAGTTGCCCTTCCAGCCCCAATAGGTCCAGCAGCCGGCGAGGCGGTCGAACACCTGCTTGGCGGAGCGCTCGCTGCCGTAGCGCTCGTTCTCGGGGAGCGCGGCCAGCGCGTCGGTGTCGGGCACCGCGCGCCACAGCCAGGACGGCACGCTCTCTTCCTCGACCTTCTTCAGGCGCGCGGCGACGCCGGCTTTGCGGAAATACTTCTGCGCCAGCACGTCGGAGGCGACCTGCGACCAGAACTCGGGCACCTCGACATTCTCGAGCCGGAACACCACGGAGCCGTCCGGATTCTTGATCTCGGACGTGGTCAGGCGGAAGTCGATCCCCTGATAGGGCGACTGTCCTTCGGTGGTGTTGCGCCGTTCAATCCGCATCGCGAGCCCCAATAGTTCTTGCCGGACCGCGTCGTTGGCGGCCGGGATCATTGCATCCAAGGGCGGCGGCTGGAAGTCCCCGGACGCTGCCGGGAAACTCGTCTGCCGCCGCAGTTCAACCGGTTGCCCGGTCCGCATCTGTTCAGCCTCGAAGGCGAAGGCCTTGCGCCGTTGTCCGGCGTCTCGCCCCGTCTTCCTGCGCGGCGCGTGCAGCCCGTCCGCTGCCCGCACCGTCCGTTCTCAACGCGTCACTTCCGCCGCTCTGCTCCGTCGTGCCTGCAGGGGAGACCCCACATCTAGTGGGTTCCCCGCCGGGGCGCGGCGGCGCAGCGATTGGTACACAGGGCAGACGGCGACCCTCGCCCGCAGCCGTACGGACGGCGGCGTGGTCGTCTTCGAACCCTCTCGAGGGAAGCGGCCGGCCAGACCCGAAACATGACTGTGCGCCGAACCGGGCCGGAAGCTAGGACGACTCCGCTTCCCCCGTCAAGGACTAGTGGGGGTTCCCTAACCAAACACTAAATATGGGGGAAAGTACGGGATAACCAGGGCGTGTGCCGGTATCGTGATGGCCGTAACTATCGGCGAGTCCTCGCGGATTCGAAACCGGAAAAATTTGTTCGGAGCGCTGTCCACAGGGCTTCGTCCCGCTGTTCACAGGGGCAGATTTATTCGCGTGCAAACGACGTGTTTTGCTTGCATCAGCGGGACTCACGGGCGCCTACGGAGCGTTCGCGGGGCAGGCATGCCCCACAATCCCTGGTGTGGCCGGGAAAACGCCGGCAAGGTCGTCCTCCCACGGACGGCGCCGGTGATTCCATGACAGACAAGCCAGTGGCCAGCGGGCGGATCACGCCCGCCGGGCTGATGTTCCTCGCCATCACCTCGCTCGGCTGGGGCTTCAACTGGCCGGTCACCAAGCACCTGGTGGGCGTGCTGCCGCCGCTCACCCTGCGCGGCACCACCGGGGTGGTGGGTGCGCTTCTCCTGGCACTGCTGGCCGTCATCCGCAGCCAGAGCCTTGCCGTGCCATCGGAGGTCTGGCCGAGGCTGATCCTGGCCGGGATGCTCAACGTCACCGCCTGGATGGTGCTGATGGGACTGGCGCTGCTGTGGCTGCCGGCGGGCGAGGCGGCGCTGATCGCCTACACCATGCCGGTGTGGGCCTCGCTGCTGGCCTGGCCGATCCTCGGCGAGCGGCCGACGCTCCTGCGCGTGCTGGCGCTGGTGCTGGCGTTCGCGGGGCTGGCCGTGATCATGGGCAGCAACGGACTCAACGCCAGTCGCGACAAGCTGCCGGGCATCCTGATGGTGCTCGGCGGCGCGTTCGGCTTCGCGCTCGGCACGGTGATGGCCAAGAAGCTCCCGATCAGGCTGCCGCCTTTGTCGGCCGCGGCCTGGCAGATCGGCATCGGCTGCGTGCCGATCGTGATCGTGGGCTTCGCGGTCGAGCATTCCGACTGGACGAAGCTCGATCGGCTCGACTGGGCGCTGATGTTCTATTCCACCGTGATCCAGTTCTGCGTCGCCTATGTCGCCTGGTTCGCGGCGCTGTCGCGGCTGCCGGCCTCGGTGGCGGCGATCGGCACCATGGCGGTGCCGGTGATCGGCGTCGTGGCCTCCGCGATCGCGCTGCGCGAGCCGCTCGGGGCAGGGCAGGTGGCCGCGCTGGCCTTCACGCTGGCCGCGGTGGCGATGGCGACCCGCGGCTAGCGCCAGCCGGCTTGCCGTCCAGCGCGCGTCGCACCATCTGCGCAAGCTCGGCGCGGCGATAGGGCTTGGTCAGCAGCAGCGCGTCCGGCACGAGCTGCTGGTTCTCGACCATCTCATCGCCGGTATAGCCGGAGGTGTAGAGCACGGGGAGCGCGGGGCGCGTCGTCATGATGGTTTCGGCGAGCTGCCGGCCGCTGATGCCGCCGGGCATGATGACGTCGGTGAACAAGAGGTCGAAGGGCTGGTTCTGCGCGGCGATCGCCAGCGCCTCCGAGGCCTGCGAGGCGACGAGGGTGGTGTAGCCGAGGCCCTGCAACTGGGCGAGCACGAAGTCGCGCACCAGCGGATCGTCCTCGACCACCAGGATCGTCTCACGGCCATGCGGCAGCGCCTGCTCGTGCTCCGGCTCGGTCTGTTGCGCCGCCTGCGCCGCCGGCAGATAGAGCCGGATCGTCGTGCCGCGGTTCTGCTCGCTCTGAAGCTTGACGTGGCCGCCGGACTGCCTGACGAAGCCATAGACCATGCTGAGGCCGAGTCCGGAGCCCTTGCCGGCGTCCTTCGTGGTGAAGAACGGCTCGAAGGCGCGGTCCTTCACCTCGGCCGGCATGCCGCTGCCGGTGTCGCTGACCGCGACCATGACGTAGGAGCCCGGGACGATGCCGGGATTGGCCGCTGCATCGGCCGCGTCGAGCGTGGTCTTCGCCGTCTCCAGGAGCAGCCTGCCGCCGTCAGGCATCGCATCGCGCGCATTGATCGCCATGTTGACCAGCGCGTTCGCAAGCTGCGCGGAATCGACATGGGCGATGAGATCCCCCTCGGCGAGAACGGTCCTGATCTCGACCTGCTCGCCGAGCGTCGGCCGCAGCAGCTTGGCGATGTCCTCCACCGTGGCGTTGACGTCGATGTCGCGTGGACGCAGCGGCTGCTTGCGGGCGAAGGCGAGCAGATGCCGGATCAGCTCGGTGCAGCGATCGGTGGCCCCGCCGATCAGGGCCGCGAACTCGGCCGCCGCCGGCCGGTCCTGCACCGCGTCGATCAGGACCTCGATCGACCCGGTGATGATCGTCAGCATGTTGTTGAAGTCGTGCGCGACGCCGCCGGTGAGCTTGCCGATGGCATCGAGCTTCTGCGCCTGCTGCAGCAGGCGCTCGGTCTCGTGCACGTCCGTGACGTCGTGATACACCAGCGCCGCGCCGCTGATCGCGCCTGCGGAGTTGCGCAGCGGCCGCCCGCTGACCATCAGGCGGAACTGCGGCCGGCCGTCGGTCGGCTTGACCACGACCTCGCGGCGGTCGAACGACCGCCCGCACAAGGCGCGCGCGATCGGGAGCTCCTCGTCGACAATGCGGGTGGCGGCGTCGCTCTCGTAGAACTGGTTGGCGGCCAGCATCTCGGCGAAGGTCTTGCCCACATTCGTTCCCAGGAAACGTCCCATCGCCTGGTTCGACAGCATGATGGTCCCTTCGGGATCGACGACGAGGACGCCCTCGGCCATGCTGTTGAAGGTGTTCGTGAGAATGGCGGAGAAGCGGCGCAGCTCGTCATAGGCGGCGGCGAGATCGCTGCGCTGCTGCACGGCCTGGGCTTCCAGCGAGGTCGCGGTCTCCCGTGACAGGGTGAGGGACGAGCGCAGCGCCCGGTCGGAAAGACGAGCGCGCCGGACGAGATGGGCCGACATCAGGAGCAGCAGGCCGACGCCGGCGAGGTCGACCGCCAGCAGCCAGGACCCGGTTCGTCGCGAGATCGTGGCGCGGTCCGCCAGCAGCCGGCGCTCGTCGTCGGTAAAGGCGTCGAGCGTCTGGTTGATCGTCGTCATCGCCGCCGGACCGGCCGCGCTCGCCGCCAGCGCCTGCAGGCCGTCGCGATCGTTCGCCGCGTGGCGACGGATCAGCTCGCCGGCAAGCTGGATGCGCCGCTGCACGATGCCATAAATTGCTCGCAGCCGCTCGCTCTGCGAGGAATTGTCCCGGACGAGCCCTCGCAGGTCGGCCCAGGCCGCAGGGATGAGTCCGCTTGTCTCCTGAAACTCTGCGATGAACCGGTCGGCTCCGGACAAGGCGAAGCCGCGCGAGGCCGCTTCTGACTGACGCAGCAGGACGCGGAGCTCGGAGGATTTCTCCAGCACCTCCATCGTGTGCTCGACGAGGGCGGTATCGTTGCGCGCCTTGATGTCCAGTGCCGTCGACGCGGCGCCGATCGCGAGCAGAGTTCCAAGGCCGAGCCCCAGCACCACGCGCCGGCGGATCATCGGTGGCCTCCAATGGCGCGGGATGCCGTCGTGTCCTGCCAACTGCATGGGAAGGTTTCCATCGGAATTTTTTGGCGCCGAGCTCCGGGACGATCGCAGTTCCGATCCGCGCGATGGTCGAGTCAGGAGAAGTGAGCGCGCGTCGGCACGTCCTCGGAAAAGGCATTCTCGGCCAACGCATCATCGGCCAGGGCGTCATCCGCGGGGCCCGCCAGCGCGAGCCGCACCATCTTGGCGAGCTCCGACTTGCGATAGGGCTTGGTGAGCAGGAGCGCCGCCTGGTCGAGGCGGCCGTGCTCGACCATCGCGTTGTCGGTATAGCCGGAGGTGTACAGCACCTTGGTGCCGGGCCGCTGCCGCAGCGCCTCCTCGGCGAGCTCCTTGCCGTTGACGCCGCCGGGCATGATGACGTCGGTGAAAAGGAGATCGAAGCTTTGGCCGGAGTCGATCTTGGCCAGCGCCTCGACCCCGGTCGATGCGGTGATGGTCTTGTAGCCGAGGCTCTGCAACTGTGAGACGACGAAATCCTGCACCAGTGGATCGTCCTCGACGATAAAGATCGTCTCCTCGCCGCGCGGCGGCGGCGGCTCGGGCGGAGCAGGGCTCGCAGCCTGTCCCTTGGGCACGGGGATGTAGAGCCGGATCGTGGTGCCCCGTCCTTCCTCGCTGTAGATCTTGATGTGGCCGCCGGATTGCTTGACGAAGCCGTAGACCATGCTGAGGCCGAGGCCGGAGCCCTTGCCGGCTTCCTTCGTCGTGAAGAACGGCTCGAAGGCGCGGTCGCGGACCTCCGGCAACATGCCAGTGCCCGTGTCGCTGACGGCGACCATGACATAGGGCCCGGGCGTCACGCCGGCGTTGGCTGAGGCATAGGCCTCATCGAGCACCACCCGGCGCGATTCCAGCAGCAGCTTGCCGCCATTGGGCATCGCGTCGCGGGCGTTGATCGCCATGTTGACCAGCGAGTTGGCGAGCTGCGCCGAATCGATGTGCGTGATCAGCGTCTCGTCTTCGAGGATCGAGTTGATCTCGATCTGCTCGCCGAGCGTCGGACGCAGCAGCTTTGCGATGTCGAGAATCGTGCTGTTGACGTCGCTGTCGCGCGGATGCAGCGGCTGCTTGCGGGCAAAGGCGAGCAGATGCCGGATCAGCTCGGTGCAGCGGTCTGCCGCCTGTCCGATCAGCGCTGCGGTCGCCGCGGCGGCGGGGCGGTCTTTCACCTCGTCGGCCAGCGTCTCGATGGTGCCGGTAATGATCGTCAGCATGTTGTTGAAGTCGTGTGCGACGCCGCCGGTGAGCTTGCCGATCGCATCCAGCTTCTGCGCCTGCTGCAGCAGCCGCTCGGTCTCGTGCGCCGTGGTGATGTCGTGATAGACCATCGCCGCGCCGGTAATGCCGCCCGCGGCGTCGCGCAGCGGGCGGCCGGAGATCATCAGCCGCAGCGTCTCGTCCCGGTCGGGCCGGTAGACGATCAGCTCGCGGCGGTCGAAGCTCTCGCCCCGCAAGGCTCGCGGCGTCGGCAGGTCGTGGGCTGCGACAGGCGTCACGCCGTCGCTTTCGTAGACGCGCAGCCGCGCGCGGACGTCGGCCAGATTCTTTTCCGGGCTGTAGCCAAGCAGATGTTCGACCGCGGGGTTCGAGAATACCACGGTGTCCGCGGCATCGATGACGAGCACGCCCTCTGCCATGCTGTTGAACGTGTTCTGCAGGATCTCGGCGGAATGGCGCAGCTTCTCATGGGCGGCGATCAGGTCGAGATGCTGCTGCTCGGCCTTTTCCGCCAGCGAGATGGCCTCGGCTTCGGACCGGACCAGCGACGCGCGCAGCGCACGATCGTGGAGATAGGTCCGCCGGATGAGGTAGAAGGCGATGATCAGCAGCAGCGCGAGGCCGCACAGGTCGATCGTGAGCAACAGCGATCCGGTGGCCTTCGACGTCATCGAACGCTGCGTCAGCAGCTCGCGCTGATCGGCAACGAAACGGTCGAGATGGGCCGTGATCTCGCTCATGGTCGCCGGGCCTTCGGCGCGGCTTCTGAGCGCTTCGAGCCCCGCACGATCGGAGGCGGCGCGCAACCGGATCAGCTCCGCGGCGAGCTCGACCCTGCGGGCAACCAGGGCTTCGGTCTCGGTCAGAAGCTTCAGCGGTTCGGGATTGTCGGCCACGGCGCGCCGCAGCTCGGCCATGGCGACCGGAATTTTCGTGCTGACATCGGCAAACTCCGTCCTGAACTGATCTTCACCGACGAGTGCGTAGCCGCGAGAGGCCGCTTCCGCTTCGCGTAGCAGCAGGCGCAGATCGGAGGTCTTCTGCAGGATGTCGAGCGATGAATTCACCCAGGCCGCGTCGTGGCGCGACTTGATGTCGAGCGCCGTGGACGCGGCGCCGATCGCCAGCAGCGTTCCAAGACCGAGCCCCAATGCGAGGCGCTGATAGGTCATCTGCGTTTCTCAATCATCGACATGTCCGCCAGCTGGGCCGGGGATCATCGCGGCCAGCCACATGCATCCGAGTTTCGATGCAGCTGCGTCCAAGCAGTGAAGATATGTCGGCAAGGCGCGCCTCCTTGTTCGAAGTTCTTGGCGCGTTCGCGGGCGGCAGGCCCAAGCCGCTCACCCGCGGCGTTTGCACTGCGCGAGTCCCGCGAAAATCCATGTGTCCATCAACTGATATCAACCAAGCCTGCGAAGCGGCCAAACGGGCAGAATCACGAGCTGAAACGATATTGGACCGGAACGGGCCGATCATCTGCACGTCGCGGGGCACATTTTGAAATATGGGCGAAAATCAGCCTGCAACGTGGCGCATTAGACACAAAACAAACAACAATACGGCACGAAAAAGGCGGCGAGGATAGCCTCGCCGCCTTCTGTTGTCGTAGCTACGATGTCAGACTCTTACGGGCATGGGTGGCGAATGCCATCATAGCCAAGATAAGTTCCCGAAGCCGGATCATACGAGCGGTACCTGCGTGCGCAGTAGCTCGGGTCGACGCCTTCGGTTCCAACGACGGCGACAGGCGCGGAGTCGTCATAGTACGAGTAGTCGGAGTAATAGTCGGGTCCGTAATAATACGGATCATTGTAGTAGGCATAGCTGCTGCCCAACCCGATTCCGACGCCAACGCCGACGCCCGGCCAGAAGCCGCCGCCGCGGTGATGCCAGCCGCCACGGTGGCCGCCCTGCCAGCCGCCGCCACTCCAATTGCCGCCGCTCCAATTGCCGCGGGCGCCACCCGTGTTGACGGCGACGTTGGCGCCGGCCGCCGGACCGCGACCCGCCAGCGCTGCACCGCCAACGGCTGCGCGTCCCGCGAAGCTGCCGCCACTCATGCCGCCGCCACCCGGACCGGCCGCAAAGCCGCCGCGTCCGCCGCCGCCGATCGCTCCGCCGCCGCCACCACCGATAGCCGCGCCACCGCCCCCGCCGATGGCGGCACCACCACCGCCGCCCGGACCACGACCGCCGCCGCCGGGACCCTGGGCAAAGCTCGTCGTCGCTGCCGCCAGCGGCAGAATCAGCGCCACTGCCGCCGCCGTGCTCCATGTCTTCAGTCTGGTCATCGTTATCGCTCCATCAGGGGGAAAATGACCTAACCGCAGGCCGCGGATGTCGTTCCCCGCCGTGAACCGATACATCGTCGCGGGCGGAGGCGGTGCAACACTGGACAAGATGCGGGCGGGGTGGCATCAGAACCGGGACCTTCACAGAACCGGCCCCAAGCCCATGAAACAGTTCTTTCTCAAGCTCTTCACGTGGTGGAACGGCCAGACTTTCGGCACCCAATTGTGGACTTGGCGCTTCGGCGAGCTCGTGGGGCAGGATGCACAGGGCAACCGCTATTATCGGACCGCCGGCGGCAAGATCGATCCGGTGCTGCATTTCGAGCGGCGCTGGGTGATCTATAACGGCCTGGCCGAAGCGAGCCGTATTCCGCCCGAATGGCACGGCTGGATGCATCACATGGTCGACGTGCCGCCGACTCAGGACGGCTACAAGCCGCGCGAGTGGGAAAAGCCGCATCAGCCGAATCTGACGGGGACTGCGCTGGCGTATCGCCCGGCCGGCTCGACCTTGGGCAGCGGTCGCAGGCCAAAGGCCACCGGTGATTATCAGCCCTGGACTCCTGGCGGCTGATTCGACGTCGCGCGAGATGACCTCGATCGGAAGAGGCTGCCCGAGCTCCGGGCGGCCTCTTTGCTTTCGCGAGCCTGCCAAGCCTGCGCTACGTCGGATTGATCCTGAGGGCGGCCGCCGCATGCTCCGCCGCCTCGATTCGCCGCTTCCGGGACGGTGCGATCCGCTCCAGCATGCGTGACACCACCTCGGGCGGCGCCGTGTCGGGGGAACCAGCGGTGAAAGGGGGCGCCGGATTGTATTCGAGCCTGAGCTGGATGGCCTCGGCCGTCTGGCGATCGACCAGCTGCGCCACCAGGGTCAGCGCGAAGTCGATGCCGGCCGTGACACCGCCGCCGGTGATCCGGTTACGGTCGATGCAGACGCGCTCTGTGCTGACGGTGGCGCCGAACAGCGGCAGGCACTCGCGCGCGCTCCAATGGGTCGCCGCGCGATAGCCGTTCAGCAGGCCGGCGGCGCCGAGCGCCAGCGAGCCCGTGCACACCGACGTGACGTATCTAGCCCCTTCGGCCTGGCGGCGGATGAAGCCGATGACTTCGGCGTCGCCGAGGATGGCATCGACGCCGAAGCCGCCGGGAATGCAGATCACGTCCGCCTGCGGACAGTCGGCAAAGGTCGTCGTCGGCAGGAGTGTGAGAACTGAGTCGGTCGGGATCGGCTCGATCTTCTTCCAGACCAGGTGCAGCGTCGCACCGGGCACGCTCGAGAACACCTGTACCGGTCCGGTGAGATCGAGCTGGGTCACCTGGGGAAACAGAACGAGAGCGATCGAAATCGGTTGGTGCATGGCGGTGCTCGCAGGTCTGGTGCTTGACGGCGGTCATTCTGCATGGTCCGTTGGATGGCTCATATGCCAAAGTTCCCTCGTTTCCGGACAGATTTGAGATTCCATACTTGAGGTCTCAAACTTAGGATCACGGACTTGGGATCACCGACTTGGGATCACGGAGCCATCCACCATGATCGGCGTGCTCATCTATCCCGATTTTCAGTTGCTCGACGCTGCCGGGCCGATCTCGGTGTTCGAGATCGCTTCGCGCTATGCGCGCGCCGTGCCATCGATCAGGGTCATCGCCGCCACGCCCGGACCCGTGCGGTCGTCATCGGGGGCTGAGATGCTGGCGCGCAAATTCGGTCCGGTGTCGGCGCTGACCACGCTGCTGATCGCCGGCGGCGAGGGTGTGGAAGCCGCGAGCCGCAACACATGCACGCTGAACTTCGTTCGCAAGGTCGCGCAGCGCGGCACCCGGCTTGCCAGCATCTGTTCCGGCGCCTTCGTGCTGGCCGAAGCGGGCCTGCTGGACGGGCGGCGCGCGACCACACATTGGCAGCGCACGCGGCAGTTCCTGCGCGCCTACCCCCATGTGAAGCTCGAGCCTGACAGCATCTATGTCCGCGACGGCAACGTCTGGAGCTCGGCTGGGATCACTGCCGGCATCGATCTCGCACTCGCCATGGTCGCCGACGATCACGGCGAGGAGATCGCGCAGAAGACCGCACGTCAGCTCGTGCTGTACCATCGCCGCAGCGGCGGGCAGTCGCAGTTCTCCTCGCTGCTGGAGCTGAAGGCGCCGAGCGGCCGCTTCGCCGAACTCCTGACCTGGGCGCGCGAGCATCTCGATGCGCCGCTGACGGTCGAAGACCTTGCCGAGCGTGCCGGCATGAGCACGCGGCATTTCACGCGCGCCTTCGTGGCCGAGACCGGCACGACGCCGTCGAAGGCGATCGAGCGTCTCAGGCTGGAGGTTGCGCGCGATCGCGTGCAGGCTTCGCATCAGCCGATCGAGCTGGTGGCCGAGGCGACCGGCTTTCGCGATCCTGAGCGGATGCGTCGCGCCTTCATTCGCGCCTTCGGACAGCCGCCGCAGGCCCTGCGGCGCGCGGCGCGCCTCACCGCCTGACCTGCATCGGTGGATTGGAGGCGCGGGCGTCGATCGTCGATGGCAATTGAAACAATTTAAAGTTGTGTCGCGGGCGCAGAGCGCGCATACTGAATCTATTGCTATTGTTCATGGAGGATACGATGCGCGTATTTCTGACCCTGATTTTGTTTGCTGCTGCCGCGCTCGGCAGTGTCGACAGCGCTTTTGCGGCAAAAGCCGAAGTCACTGGAATGTGCGTCTGCAAGAAAGGCGGCAGCACGATCGAGACCTATAGCGAGACGATCTGCGTGAAGAACGATCATGCGGGCTGCACATCCGCGAAGGTCGCCTGCGTGAATGCCTATGCCGCCACCTGCAAGGGCAAGGGCGGCACGATTTCACAGTCGACCAATACGTGCAGTGTCGGCGCCAAATGCTGAGCAGCTGATCAGCTAGACGTTTCCGAACGTCTGTGACACGCAGACCCGCGCGGCGGACATCGGTGCATGTCCGTCCGCGTGTTGGCATCGGCAGGTGTGAGACCTATAGTCCGCCCCGCGAAACCGAGGGGTAGGCTAGGCACGATGCGTGTCACCATCATCACCGGCAGCGGAGCCGGCATCGGCGCGGCCGTGGCGCGCCGCCTCTCCGCGCCGGGACAGGCCGTGATGCTGCACGGGCAGGGGGCTGACGAAGCGGGTCTGGCGCGTCTGCGGGAGGTCGCCGCGGCGTGCCGCGAGGCCGGCGCCGAAGCCGCGTTTCATTGCGGTGACCTGGCAAGGCCGGGTGTGGGCGCGGAACTGGCGGCGGCGGCCCGCACGCGATTCGGCCGGATCGACGCGATGGTGCATGCCGCGGGCTTTGCCGACCGCCGCAGCTTTTGCGATCTGCCGCGCGACGGCCTCGACCGCTCGCTCGCCGTGATGCCGTCGGCGTTTCATGAGCTCGCCAGTGCCGCGCTGCCGGACCTCATGCAGAGCGGGAACGCGCGTGTGGTCGCGATCTCCAGCTTCGTCGCGCATCGCTTCGTGCCGGGCGGCACCTTTCCGGCCTCGGCCGCCGCCAAGGCGGCGCTGGAGGCGCTGGTGAAATGCCTCGCCATCGAGCTGGCTGCGTGCGGTGGCACCGCCAATGTCGTCGTGCCCGGCTACACGCGCAAGGATGCGGGACGGCTCGGCTCGCTCGATCCGGCCGCGTGGCAGACGGCGGCGGCGGCCAATCCACAACGACGCCTCGCCGAGCCCGACGACATCGCCGCGGCTGTCACGTTCCTGCTGGCGAAGGACGCCGGCCACATCACCGGCGCGGTGCTGCCGGTCGATGGCGGCCTGACCCTGATGTAACCCGGTAGATGGATCGAGTGACGATGGAGAGCGTGCAGCAGACAGCCGACGTGGTCGTGCTGGGAGCGGGGATCGTCGGCGTCTCCTCCGCCTACGCCGTCCGGGAACGCGGGCTTTCGGTGGTGCTGGTCGACCGCAAGGCGCCGGGCGAGGAGACATCGTACGGCAATGCCGGCATTCTCTCCTCCGGCTCGATCCTTCCGCTCAACAAGCCCTCGCTGTTCAAGGCCCTGCCGTCCTATCTCGGCAACCGAAGTGCAGCGCTGCGCTGGGATCCGGCCTGGACCTTGCGCAATGTCGAATGGGTGCTGCGCTTCCTCGCCAATGCCGTGGAGTCCCGCGTCAGGCCGCGCGCCACCGCGCTGCATGGCCTGATCGGCGCGTCTCTGAAACTGCATCGCGACTGGATCGTTCGCGCCGGCGAACCGCAGCGCATCCGCGAGACCGGCTGGCTCAAGGCATGGCGCAGCGATGCGATCGCCGCCGCCACAGCCGAGCAGGCGTTCCTGGCCGAATACGGCATCAAGAGCGAGCTGCTCGACCGCCAGGGCATTTCCGCGCTCGAGCCGAACCTGCTGCCGGTCTACAAGGTCGGCCTGCTGCACAGCCAGACGGCGTCGGTCGATTCGCCCGGCAACGTGACCAAGGCCTATGCGCGGATGTTCGAGGGCGCGGGCGGCATGCTGCGGCAGTCGGAGATCAGGGCGCTATTGTCCGATGGCGACGGCTGGCGCGCCGTGCTCGGCGACGGCGAGATCCGCGCCCGCCATGTCGTGGTTGCGCTCGGCCCGTGGTCGCCGGACATTCTCAGGTCGCTGGGCTACCGGGTGCCGATGGCGTTCGAGCGCGGCTATCACCAGGAGTTCACGCCCAATCCTGCGCGCATGCTGCACCGTCCGATCCACGACGCCGAGGGCAGCTTCCTGATGACGCCGATGGAGAACGGCGTGCGGGTCACGAGCGGCGTCGAGCTGACCGATCGCGACGCACGCTCGAATTTCGCCCAGCTCGAGCAGGTGGTGCCGCTGGCGCGCGGCGTGGTCGAGTTCGGCGAGGCCGTGGCTCAGCCCTGGCGCGGCGCGCGGCCGACCTTGCCGGATTCGCTGCCGATGATCGGGCCGGCGCCGCGGCATTCCGGCCTGTGGCTTGCATTCGGCAACCAGCATATCGGCTTCACCACGGGGCCGGCCACGGGCGCGGCGATCGCCGCGATGATCGCGGGCGAGGCGCCGTCGTTCGACGCCTCCGCCTTTGCTCCGAGCCGGTATCTGTGAGGGGCCGCGACCGCGTCACGCCGGAGCTGCGATGAACTACACCTGGGATTTCGCCATCCTCGCCAAGTACAGCCATCTGTTCTGGGTGGGGCTCGGCTGGACCATGGCCTACACGCTCGGCACCATCCTGCTCGGCTCGGTGATCGGACTCGTCGTCGGCATCGTCAGGCTGCGCCGTCCGGTCGTCATCGACTGGCTGCTGATCGGCTATATCGAGCTGTTCCGCTGCACCCCGCTGCTGGTGCAGATCATCTGGTTCTACTACGCCTTCCCGGTCGTGATCGGCGTCAACATTCCGGCGCATGTCGCCGCGGTCACCGTGCTGTCGCTCTATGCCGGGGCGTTCTATGCCGAGATCGTACGCGGCAGCATCGAGAGCGTGCCGCGCGGGCAGTGGGATGCGGCGCGCGCGCTCGGTCTGCGTCCGTGGCGGATGATGCGGCTCGTGATCCTGCCGCAGGCCTTGAAGCCGATGCTCGCGCCCTACGTCAACCAGTCGGTGACGCAGTTGAAGAACACCTCGCTGGTGTCGGTGATCGCGGTGCCGGATCTCGTCTACAACGCAACCTTGATCAATGCCGACACCTACCGGCCGCTCGAGGTCTACACCATCATCGCGCTGATCTACTTCGCGATCCTGTTTCCGGCCACCCTGCTGGGCCGCCGGTTCGAGCGCGGCATGACGTACGACAAGGCGTGAGAGACTCGGCGTAGCAACATTCTCGCCGTCATTGCGAGCGCAGCGAAGCAATCCAGGGCGGCACGTATAGCCCTGGATTGCTTCGTCGCTGCGCTCCTCGCAATGACGGCGGAGAGAGCGCCGCTTCGCTTAGATATTCACCTCGACCGGCACGTCGTCGGCCTTGACGCCGGCGAGCCCCAGGCCCTTGACGAACCATTCCCGCATCTGGCCGATGCCGCGATTGTAGTCGATCCACACCGCGAGGAAGTCGCGCCAGCGTTTGTCGGCCTCGCGGCGCACGCCCATGCTGGACGGGATGGCGACCGACGGCGACTGCAGGATCTTGTAGGTGCCGAGGTTAGGGTTCTTGGCGATCGCGGTGAGGCCCAGGATCAGTGCGTTGACGACGACGTCGACGCGGCCCGACGCCATCTCCAGCATCACCTCGTCGCGCGACTTCAGCGACTTGATCGTGGCGTTGGGCGCAAAGCGCCGGGCCACCGCCTCGTTGGCCGAGCCGACGTCGACGGCGATCTTCACTTCCGGCTTGTTGATGTCGGCCCAGGTCTTGGCTTCCATGCCCTTCTTCAGCATCGCGCCGAACGGATGCGGAAACACCGTGCCGCAGAAGTCGATGACCAGTGCGCGCTGCGGCGTCGGGTTGAGCGCGAAGCCGAGATCGATCTTGCCGGCCTGCAAATCGAGCACCGAATTGCCGTAGGTCGACTCGACATATTCGAGCTTCACGTCGAGCAGCTTGGCGATGTCGTTGGCCATCTCGATCGAGAATCCCGACCACGTGCCGGAGGCGAGATCCTTGTTGAAATAGGGCAGCTCGCCCGGCAGCACGGCGATGCGCAGCACCTTGTTGGCGCGGACGCGGTCGAGCGTGTTGTCGGCGGCCGCCTGCGCCGAAGCCGGCGTCGTCGTCATGGCGGACGCGAGCGCGGCACCGGAGCCGATCGCGAGCGCGTAGCGCAGCGCCTCGCGGCGGTCTTCGGAAATTGTCTGATCGTCTGATGGGGTCACATAATCCTCCTGCACCAACAGGCGCGGAGCGTAGCGCCGGCCATGCACGCCAGCAACAACGATGTCGGCCTTGATAGTAAGCGGCTAGCCGTCGTCATGCCGGAACGGCCGCACGCCGCTTCCGCGCTGCCTCATTCCGATGCAGGACTGATCAAGCCGTGATCGGTCCCGCCGGATGGAAGCGGCCTTGGACGCAGGCGCTCGGCGAGCGGCCGCAACAGTTGCGGAGCGAGGTGGATCGGGAACTGGCTCATCGCGAAATACAGCCAGGTCGTGCCGGGGATCGCGCCCTCGGTCGCCGCGAGCATCAGCCCCATGTTGCGCAGCGACACCATCATGCCGAGCGCCATCGCGCGTTCGCGCCCCGCACCGCGAAACAGCAGCATCGTGGTACCAAGCAGCAGGAAGAACACCGCGAAGGCGAGCAGCGCCAGTCCCAGCATGCGGAACGGGCTCGCCGCCAGGTCGGCCAGAAAATGCGCCATGATGGCGGAAGCGAACACGAACAGGATGAGGATGTTGAAGCCGTCGATCGGCGCGCGATGGCGGCGGATCGCGTCGCTGCCGAAGGCAAGGCGGATCGCGGTCGCCGTAGCCAGCGCGCCCGCAAGGATGGCGGCGAGCTTCAGCCCGAGCGCGGCCGGAGACAGTGACAACGTCTCGCCCAGGAACACATAGGCGAACAGCGGCGCCGTCAGCGGCACCAGCGCGGTCGAGGTCACCAGCGTGATGAGAACGAGCGTCGCGTCGAGCCCCATCAGCGCGGCGAGCGCGGGCGAGGCCATCATCGGCGAGGCCGTCGCCTGCAGCATCAGCGCGAGATGGAGGTCGGGCGCGGCGGCATCGACGCCCGTGGCGCGCGCGATCGTGCCGACCAGTGCCGGCACGGCGACCGTGGTCCAGGCCGTCGCGGCCACCACCAGCAGAGGCCGGCGCAGATGCGCGCGCAGCATCGCGACGTCGACGCGCATGAACGAGATGCAGAGCAGCAGGAAGATCGCATGCGTGACGTAGGGGCGCGTGAGCTCGCCGAGCGGCGGCACTGCGATTGCCACGATCAGCACCGCCACGATGGCGCGGGTGCCCTGATTGCCGAGCCAGCTCAGGGCCTGCAGAGGAAAAGCGAGAGGCCCGAGGGACGGCATCTTCATTCCGAACGATGGGAATCAATGAACGCGCGAACCATGCGTTGGCCGCGCGTTCATGCAAAGTCACATCTGGTTACGGACGATGTCGGCGCCCGCGCGTCATTGCGCGCTGGAGCCGCCGACCACGATCTTCTCGTTGAGCTTGAAGTCGACCGTCTGCACTGTCTGATCGATCTCGGGGTTGGGCATGCCGAGCTGCTGCGAGATCAGCTTCACCAGAAGGTCGACGCGCTCGATGAAGGGCGCGCCGGCGGCGACGGCGCGCGCGGCCGACGACGGCTTGAGCAGGCTCTCGGCCGCCTTGGCGTATTTCTCGAACGGCACCTGGTCGCTTGGATCGGCGCCGAGCTTGCGCGCGATGGCGTCGACGTGCTCGTAGATCGATTTCGACTGGGCGAGGTTGCCGTGCACGGCGTCGCGGATCGCCTGCGGCTCGCCGCGGGTGATGCAGCGGTAGTTGCCGGTCAGCAGCATCGACCACTTCGCCAGCGGCACGAACAGCGAGTCGAACACCTTCAGCTTCACGGGCACGTCCTGGCCGTCGAGCCTGACCGCGTCGATGTCGCGCTCGAGCTCGCGCAGCAGCGCGTTGTGCGTTTCGTCCTCGAACGCGGCGGCCTTGAAGTTGGTCGGCAGGCCGACATGCAGCACGTTGGCGCCTTCCTCCGGCGGACGGAAGGCCTGCGGATCCGGCGAGCACAGCGTGACCAGTCCGGGCGTGAAGCGTTCCCACACTGCGGGATTGGTGTAGGCCTCGTCGAGGTCGACATTGGCGAGCGCCGGGATGCGCTTGAGATAGGGCAGCGGCGGCATGTTCATGATCGAGAGGCACGGCAGCCTGGCCTCGGCGATCTTCACCATCAGCACGCGAATGGTGTGGTTGGTGTATTGCGGCTCCTGCATCGCCAGGCCGACCAGGTCGTAGCGCGACAGGTCGACACTGTCCGGCGTGGCGGCGTCGAGCTTGCCCGGCAGGTCGCGCGAGAAGATCGAGCGGTGCGTCGGCTCGTCGCGCAGCTTGATGCGGACTTCGGTGCCGTCGCGGTTGATCAGCTCCGCCGTTTTCTTGCGGCAGACCAGCGTCACGTTGTGACCGGCCATCAGCAGCTTGGTGCCGAGGAGGGAGCCGTAGGAGGCCCCGAGAATCAGGATGTTGCGTGCCATGCCTTGGTCGTCCCCAGAGATCGGTTCGAGATTTCGCGTTCGCGTTTCTTATTGGTGATCCAGCCGGACCGAAGAGTCCGTCAGGCGCCCCGCAGGGGCAGACGGAGGCGGTAACCCATTGCCTCGGTTGCTGGCATACCAGAGCTTTCATCCCATGGAATGCGCCGTCTGGCAAGGTGCAGCGCACCCATGCGGCACCCGGCGCGTGTCGCGGCCGAGCCGGCCAGGCGCGATCGACCTTGCGCTTGGAAATCCGGCGGCTCAGCTCAGCGCCATATAGCGCCCGGGCTTGTGGTTGATCGCGATGATGACGTTGACGATCACGATGCCCAGGATCGACAGCGCCAGACGGTTGACCGGGATGACGAAGAACGCGGCGATCATGATGAGGAAGTCGACGGCGAGCTGGAAATAGCCGGCGCGGATCTTCCAGTGCTCCTGCAGATAGAGCGCCAGGATGTTGATCCCGCCGAGCCCGGTGCGATGCCGGAACAGCATCAGCAGACCGGTCCCGGTCAGGCCGGCGCCGATCACCGTGGCATAGATCGGATCGATACGGCTGATATCGATCCATGACGCCGTCAGCCGTGAGAACAGCGCGACGAGCCCGACCGCGACGAAGGTGCGGATCGTGAACGGCCAGCCCATGCGCCGGACGGCCAACGCATAGAACGGCAGATTGATCAGGAAGAAGCTGAGCCCGAAGCCATAGCCGCTGATGTAGCTCAACAGCAGCGACAGGCCGGCGGTGCTGCCGACCAGCAGCACCGTCTTGCTGTAGATGAGCATGCCGAGCGACACGAACAGCGTGCCCAGCGTCAGCGCCATCGCGTCCTCGTAGAGCTTGTGCCGCTCCTGAGCGACGATCTCGGTCACGGCCTTGGTCCTTGCAGGCGATGGCTCAAAGCGACTTGAACAGGCCGGCGACGCGCGAGACGTCGGCGAGCTTCAGGCCTGCGATGTTGATGCGGCCCGAGGTC
Source organism: Bradyrhizobium sp. HKCCYLRH2047 (assembly GCF_051168175.1). NCBI lineage: Bacteria > Pseudomonadati > Pseudomonadota > Alphaproteobacteria > Hyphomicrobiales > Nitrobacteraceae > Bradyrhizobium > Bradyrhizobium sp. HKCCYLRH2047. The sequence goes on along the minus strand of NZ_JBNPUM010000005.1, from coordinate 250,383 downwards.
GGCATGTACACGCCGTGCTTTTCGCGCAAGGCCATGACCTCGGCCGGCGTCACCGGCAGCAGCGAGAACATGCCTTCCTGGACGCCGATCGCGATCGTGTTGGACCAGCGCCCGCCGAGCGCCTCGGCAAAGCCGCGCCGCAGGCTCGCCAGGCGGAGCCGCATCGACTCGAGCTCCTCGCTCCAGTCGCGTCGCAGATCGGAGCTGTCGAGAATGGTCTTCACGATCGCCGAACCATGGTCCGGCGGCATCGAGTAGCTGGTGCGCGCGATCGCGACGAGATTGGAGCGCGCGGTGTCGGCGGCTGCCTGCGACGTCGCGACGGCATAGAGCGCGCCGGTGCGCTCACGATAGAGCCCGAAGGACTTCGAGCACGACACGGCCACGAGCGCCTCGGGGACGGCCGCGATCATCGTCCGCAGGCCGGCGGCGTCACCTTCGAGCCCGGCGCCGAATCCCTGGTAGGCGGAATCGATCAGCGGCACGAGCCCGCGCGCGGCGATCACGGCGGTGATGCGCGCCCAATCCTCCGCGCGCAGCGGGGCACCGGTGGGATTGTGGCAGGAGGCGTGGATCAGGACGGCGTCGCCGGGCGCGGCGCGCTGCAGTGCCTCCAGCATGCGGTCGAGCTGCAGCGTCTGCGAGGGCACGTCGAAGTAGGGATAGGTCTCGATCTCGAGCCCGGCCGCTGCGAAGATGCCGGCATGGTTGGGCCAGCTCGGCAGGCCGAGCCAGATCTTGCCGGTGCCGGCCTGGCGAACCAGATCGGCTGCGAGGCGCAAGGCGCCGGAGCCGCCCGGCGTCTGCACGCCGGCGGCGTGGACCGGCAAGGCCGTGCCGCCGACCATCGACCACAGCAGGTCGAGGAATGCCTGGTCGCCTTCCGGCGCCACATAGCTCTTGCTGTCCTGGCTCTCCCAGATGATGCGCTCGGCAGCTTTCACAGCGCGGAAGATCGGCGAATGGCCGGCCTCGTCACGATACACGCCGACGCCCAGATCGACCTTGTCCGCTCTCGGATCAGCCTTGAAGATGCCGATCAGAGCGAGCAGGGGGTCATCGGGTTGGTGGGTCAAGCGGTCGAACATCGGGGCGATCCTATTGGAGGATGGTCTCGCCAGACGGCCATGGGCCGTCCTTGCGGGCGACGGGACACTATCTTGGTTGCAGCGCAAAAACAGCGGACATTTCGGCGATGCTCCGCTTCGTCAGCTGCATGGGCGGCCGTTGCGCCCTCAGAACTGGCCCTGGCCTGCCTGAGCGTACTGAGCGACAAGCGTCAGCGACTGCCGTCTGAGCCAGAACGAGGCTCGGGAGACGGCTGTGGGGACTCGTTGCGGATCCTGCTCGCGCGCTTGGCGGCAAGCTGGGAGCGAACCCTGCCATCGACTTTGCGTCCGGTCGCACGCTGCCATGTCCGAAGCTCGGCGGCGGTCAGGATCACCTTCACGACACGCTGGTCTGGACGATCGCCGATCGTGTCGATGACCTCCTGAACGCTGGTCAGCCATTCTTCGTAGGTATCGTGCAGATCTGGGCAGATACGCCTGATATCATCCCACTCCTCGGGCTTGAACCAAGCCAGCGCAATCTCCAGAGTTGGCTCCATGTTCATCCTGCTCACCTGTCCGCTCCGAATGATATCTCAAACTCGCGGAGTCCCGAAGCTCTGACGTCTTTCGGCGAGTCAGATGCGCGGTTTGGGCGCGGGCACCCGGTCGGAGTCGCCTGAGTTCGGTTCGCCCTTGGGTTCGATCAGGAGCACCTTGACCTCTTTGGCCGCGCGCGGCCGATGGACGACGCCTCTGGGAACAACGAACAACTCGCCGGCCTTCACCGTTCGCGAGGGCTGACCTTCGATATCCATTTCCATCTCGCCTTCCAGGACGAGGAAGAAGTCATCCGTCGTGTCATGCTTGTGGAACGGGAATTCTCCCATGAACTTCACGACCATCACGTCATTGTCGTTGTAGTCCGCGACCACGTGCGGGTCCCAATGGCCTGAGAATTGGCTCAGCTTGTCGGCGAGGTTCACGGTCTTCATGCGCGAGTCTCCTGCTGCGAGGAATGAGATGTGGCTGTCCAGTCGTCCCGGCTGGTTTGCACGGGATGTAGCTGTTGCTCGAGCGCGAGCAAGCCGATCTCACACGAGACGACTTCGACCGCATGTGAGCGCGACCCGCGAACTCGCGGGTCGTTGTGTTCCGAGCTCAGCGCGGTAACGGCTCAGATGCCGCCGGGCCGATCGAGCTGTTTCAGCCAGACGCCGATGTCGCGCGCCGCGACATTGGCCTGGTCGAGCAGCTTGCCCATGGTGAAGAAGCCGTGGAACTGGCCGGGATGCGTCCGATAGGTCACCGGCACGCCGGCCTCGCGCAAGCGCCGCGCGTAATCGTCGCCTTCGTCGCGCAGCGGGTCGGCGCCTGCGGTGAGCACATAAGCCGGCGGGAGCCCGACCAGGGTTTCCGCCTTTGCCGGCGAGGCCCGCCAATCATGGATGTCGGCGGCACTGTTGAGATAATGGTCGCGAAACCAGCGGATCACCGAATGCGTCAGCAGCACGCTGGTCTCGGGCTCGCTGTGCGAGGGTTGGCTCATCGAAAAGTCGGTGGCCGGATAGATCAGCACCTGGCCTGAGAGCTTCGGGCCCTTGCCGTCACGCGCCGAGAGCGCGACGACGGCGGCGAGATTGCCGCCGGCGGAATCGCCGCCGACGCTGAGCCTGGCTGCATCGATGCCGAGCGCGGCGGCATTGTCGGCGATCCATCGTATGGCCGCGGCGGCGTCGTCGACCGCGGCCGGAAACTTGTGCTCGGGCGCGAGGCGGTAATCGACAGAGATCACGATCAGTTCGCCTTCGTGCGCCAGCGCGCGGCAGACCACGTCGTGCGAGTCCAGATTGCCGATCACCCAGCCGCCGCCGTGATAGAACACCAATCCCGGCGCAAGACCGTTGGTCTGCCGCACCGTTTTTGGCCGATAGAGCCGGGCCGGGATTGCGCCATGCGGGGCAGGGATGGCGAGGTCCTTGACCTCCGCAAGCTCGGGCGGCTCGGGATTGCTGACGACGCGCGCGGCCAGGTAGTAGTCCCGCGCCTCCTGCGGTGTCAGCGTCTCATAGGCCGGCCGACCGGCCTCCTGAAATGCCTTGTAGACGGCAGCGGCATCGGCATCGAGTTGCACGGGCATTGCAAAAACCTGTCGGGTTGAAAAGACGGTCGAGTGGAAGGGACGTCAGGCGGCGGTGCGGCCGCCATCGACGGTGTAGGCTGCGCCGGAGACGTAGCTCGCATCATCGGAGGCGAGGAAGGCGACGATCGCGGCGACCTCCGCGCCCTGGCCGAGCCGGCGCGCGGGGACGCGGTCGACGACCTTGTCGGCCGGCACGGGAGCGCCGCTGCGCCCTTCGATGATCGCGCTCAGCATGCGGCTCTCGATCAGCCCGGGGCAGATGCAGTTCACGCGCACATTGGTGCCGGTGCATTCCCACGATGCGCTCTTGGTCAGGCCGATCACCGCGTGCTTGCTGGCGCTGTAGACCGCGATCTGTGGCGAGCCGATCAGGCCGGCGATCGAGGCGGTGTTGATGATCGAGCCGCGGTTCTGCTTCAGCATCACCGGCAGCACGTGCTTGAGGCCGAGAAAGACCCCGACCACGTTGACGTCGAGCACGCGGCGGAACGCCTCCAGCGGATACGCCGTGATCGGCTTGATCTCGCCTTCGATGCCGGCATTGTTGAAGAACACGTCGATGGTGCCGAACCGATTGCAGGCCTGTCGGACATAGGCCGCGACCTGGTCCTCGTCGGTGACGTCGGCGGCCACGGCGAAGGTCTCGGCGCTTGCGGGCAGGCCGGCCGTCGCGGCGGCGAGATCGGCCTCGCGCCGGTCGACGGCGACGATGCGGGCACCCCGCGCGGCCAGCAGCCGCATGGTCGCGGCGCCGATGACGCCGGCCGCGCCGGTAACGACGGCCACCCGGCCGTCGAGACGGATCGAATCAGACATCGGTTTCCTTCCCTTTGACGCCGGTTCCGTCCGGCTCTTGATCACGACTATCTCATTGGATGAACCGGCTGACCAGCACGCGGCGTGCTGGCAGCTCGCCCTTTCCCCGCCGTATTCGGCATGTTAACGGGAGGGCTGATCGAGAGCGGCGGATGGGTCATGACGCGATTTGATTGTCCCGAACCCCGATTCGCCTGATAAAGCCGCGCGAGATGCACCGAACAATCGTCCTGACCGGTATCGCGGCATTGCTGGCCGCCACATCCCTCACGCTGTCCGTGCCGGCGCGCGCGCAGATCGGTACCATTTTCTCCGATCCGGTTCCGCGCCCGCCGGGCAACATTCCGCGCCGTGGCGAGCCAATTCCGCCTCCCGAGGAAGAGGAGGAGATCCCCGAGCTGCCGCAGGGCCGGGTGCTGCCGGCGCCGACCCGGCCGCCGCCAGGGCAGGGCGCCGCCCTGCCGGGTCCGGTCCAATCCCAGCCGCTGGCGCCGCCGCCGGGAACGACGATCCTGCCACAGAACAATCCTCCGGTCGCGGCCGTGCCGCCGCCCGGCCAGCCGGGGGCTGCGCCCGGTCAGCGGCAGGCGCCGCCACGCGGCGCACCCCAGAATGCGGCGATCCCGCCGAACGGCGCGGTACCGCAAACCCCGGCCACCATCCAGCCGGGCGACGAGGTCGTGACCGAACCGCCGGCGCAGAAGATCGTCAACAAGAAGGCGAGCTTCTCCGGGCTCGACAAGATCACCGGCCGCATCATCAATTTCGACGAGGAAATCGGCGAGACCGTGCAGTTCGGCGCCCTGCGGGTGAAAACCGATGCCTGCTACACGCGGCCGGCCACCGAGGCCGCCAACACCGACGCGTTCGTGGAGGTCGACGAGATCACCTTGCAGGGCGAGGTGAAGCGCATCTTCTCGGGCTGGATGTTCGCGGCCAGCCCCGGCCTGCACGGCGTCGAGCACCCGATCTACGACATCTGGCTGGTCGACTGCAAAGAGCCGCAGACCACGGTCGTCAGCGCCGCGCCGGATCAGAAGCCGGCCGCGGCGCCGCAGCCTGCGCAAAAGCGTCCGCCGCAGCAGCGGCAGGCGGCGCCCAGGTCGCCACCGCCGCCGCAGCAGTATCAGACCCAGCAGGTGCCGCCACCACCGCCGCCGCCCCAGGCGGGCGGACCGTTCGGCGGAGTGTTCAGATAACCGGCGCTCAGCCGCGCGCGGCGATGATCGCGAGTGCCTCGGCGCCTGAGATCGGCCGATCAACCGCCAGCCTGGCGAAATTGGCGGCCGGCCCCCTCAGGGCCTTTTCGAGCAGCACGGTGTAGCGCCGGCGCGGGATCTCGAGGGCGCCGAAGGTCTTGAGGTGCTGGGTGACGTATTGGGTGTCGAGCAGCTCGAAGCCGCCGGCGATCAGCCGCGCGACGAGATGCACCAGCGCGACCTTCGAGGCGTCGCGGGTGCGGTGAAACATGCTCTCGCCGAAGAAGGCGCGGCCCAGGCTGACGCCGTAGAGGCCGCCGACCAGCTCTCCATCCTGCCAGCATTCGACGCTGTGGCAATGGCCGAGCGCGTGGAGGCCGCTATAGAGCTCGCGGATGCGCTTGTTGATCCAGGTGTCCTCGCGGCCGGGCTGCGGCGCGGCGCAGCCATCCATCACCGCCTTGAAGGCCTGGTTCACCGTCACGGTGAAGGCATCCGACCGGACCGTGCGCGCCAGGCGCGAGGCGACGCGAAAGCCGTCGAGCGGAATGACGCCGCGCAGCTCCGGCTCGACCCAGAACAAGGTCGGGTCGTCGGCGCTTTCGGCCATCGGGAAGATGCCGCAGGCATAGGCACGCAGCAGGACCTCGGGCGTGATCTCTGACGCTGCGGAGTCGCGCGTATTCATGAGATCAGCATAGCAGGCCGACGTCGGCCGCGCGATGGTCGCGTTCCGTCCGCGCCAGCTCAACCGACCGCGGCAGAAGCGGGCTTGGGAGCATGCTTTTCGAAGCGGAATCGGACGACGATCTTGGTGCCGGCATGGTTCGGGTCCGGGCCGACGCTGGCATCGAGCTTGGTCGCCATGGCGCTGACGATGCGCTGGCCCATGCCGGTCGAGCGCGGGTCGCTGGTCGCGTTGAGGCCGACCCCGTTGTCGGCGATCGACAGCATGATGTCCTCACCCGCGAGCTTCAGCTCGACATGGATCGGGCCAGGGCCGTCGGGATAGGCGTATTTGACCGCGTTCATGACCAGCTCGTTGACGACGATGCCGATCGCGACCGCGCGATCCGGGTCGATCTCGACCGGCTCCGCCTTCAGGGTCAGCCGCGACATCCGGTTGCCCTCGGCCGAGCGGCGGAGGTCGTCGAGCAGCGAATCCAGGTACTGGTTGAGCAGCACGCTCTTGAGGTCCTGGGACGTGTAGAGGCGGCGATGCACCTGTGCCACGGCGGCGACGCGGCCCATGGCGTTGGTCAGCGCCGCCTTGACGTCGTCCTGATTGCTGGAGTTGGCCTGAAGATGCAGCAGCGAGGCGATGATCTGGAGCGAATTGCCGACGCGGTGATTGACCTCGCGCAGCAGGACCTCGCGCTCGGCGGCCAGCGCCGCGTAGCGGTCGCGTGACGCCCGCACCTCGGCCTCGGCCTCGTCGCGCGCCTTCTGCAGCCGTGCCTGCCGCACCGCGCCTTCGGCTGCGACCTGCAGCAGCGGGATGAACTCGCCCTGCACGTCCTTGACGAGGTAGTCGGCCGCGCCCGCCTTCAGGGCCGTGACCGCGATCTTGGAATCCTGTGAGGCGGTGACGAACACCACCGGCGGTGGTTCGGGCAGCGCCATGATGCGCTCCAGCGTCTCGAGCCCGTCGAAGCCTGGCATGTACTGGTCGAGCGCCACGACGTCGATGCCGCCGCGCTCCAGCCGCTGCAAGCCCGCGCTGCCGTCGCTCGCGTGTTCCACCGTGAAGCCCAGGCGCTTGAGCCCGCGCTCCACCAGCCGCGCCAGCGCCGCGTCGTCGTCAATGTAGAGCAGCGTGGGGGCGGCGGAGCTCATGCGGCGGGCGGAACCTGGATGACGGAGAAGAACAGGCCGAGTTGGCGAATGGCGTTGGCGAAGCTTTCGTAGTTGACCGGCTTGGTGATGTAGACGTTGCAGCCGAGTTCGTAGCACCGCTTGATCTCCTGCGAGTCGTCGGTCGTGGTGAGGATGACCACGGGCGCGCTCTTCAGGAAGCTGTTCTGCTTGACCATCTTGAGGATGTCGATGCCGGTCATGTCCGGCAGGTTCAGGTCGAGCAGGATCAGCAATGCGTGCCCCTTGTGATCGAGGCCGGTGCCGTCAGCACCCAGCAGATACTTCACTGCATCTGTACCGTTGGTGAACGGCTTGATTTCGTTGTTGACGCCGGAGCGGCGGATGTTGCGCTCGATCAGGCGGGCGTGGCCTTCGTCGTCCTCGATCATGATGATCGTCACGGGCATGGTCATCGGTCTGAATTCCGGTTTGAGGCGTTCCAGTTGATCGGGAGCGTAATGGTGAACGTGCTGCCCTGGTCGAGCTCCGATGCGACCGACATGGTTCCGCCGAGCCGGCGCACCAGGGCACGGACATGCGCCAATCCGATCCCCTGACCCGGACGGTCCTGGGTCCCGGCGCGGCGGAACAGATCAAAGATACGTTGGTGATCCCGGGGATCAATCCCCCGGCCGTTGTCCGTGATCTCGAAAATGGCGAAACCGAGCTTGGTCCGGGCGCGAATGGCGATGTCGCCGGGAACGCCTGGCTTGAGATATTTGATGGCGTTGTCGATCAGGTTGGAGAAGATCTGCTCCAGAGCCAGGCGGTCGCTGACGATGGCCGGCAGCGGTTCCAAGCGAATGGTGGTGTCGGTTTCCGCCGCCTGATGCGCCAGCGTCGAGACGATGCCTTCGATCAGTTCGCGGGTATCGATCCGCACCGGCACGAACTCGCGGCGTCCCTCGCGGGTCAGGTTGAGGATCGCCGAGATCAGCCGGTCCATCTTGGCGATCGAGGATTTGATGAAGCCGAGGGCTTCGGTGAAGTCCTCCGAAAGCTGCTTGTCGGCGCCTTCCAGCTCGGGCTCGGTGCCTTCCGCCGGCGGCGGCGCGTCGGAGGCCGCCCGCGCCAGCGTCGCAATCCGCCGGAAGATGTCGTTGCGCAGTTCGTCGAGCTCGCTGGTGAAGCCCATGATGTTGACCAGCGGCGATCGCAGGTCGTGGCTCACGATATAGGCGAAGCGCTGGATCTCCTCATTGGCCTCGCGCAGATCGGCGGTGCGCTCGTCGACGGTGGCTTCCAGATTGAGATTGCTCTCGCGCAGCTGTGCCTCGGCATCGTCGCGCGCGCGGGTCGAGCGGCGCACCAGCAGCACCGAGATGATGGCGAGCACGACGACCAGCGCCGAGCCGGTGATGGTGACGATGGCGGCGAGCCGCTGGCTGGCATCGGCATTGGCGGTCCGCAGCGCCAGCAGCCGCTCCTCCTCGAGACGCATCGCCTCGGCGGTGTCGCGCATGGTCTTGCTGCTGCTGGTCGAGCCCGCGTCGCGGACCAGGGCGATCGCGGCGGCGAGGTCGCCGCGCGCGACCAGCAGCTTTTCGCGGTCGAATTGCGACAGCCGGGTCTCGATCACGCTGCGCAGCGTGGCGAGATTTTCAACCTGGGCGGGGTTGTCCGCGACCAGCCCATGGAGCTTCTCGAGCACCGGCCCGATCGCCGCGACGGCCGCCTCGTGGTCGTTGAGGAACTCCTGTCCCTGGGTGAGAAGGTAGGCCCGCGCCGCGCTCTCGGCGCGCCGCACCTCGAGCAGCAGGGCGTTGATCTGGTTCTCGGCCTCGACGGTGTGCACCACCCAGGCGCTGTCGCTGCGGGCCTTGTTGACCAGCAGAACCGACGCCGTGCTGACCGCGACAAGCACGAGGAAGCCCGCTGACAGCAGCAGGACCTGTCCCAGCGTGCGCCTTCGTCTCACCTCAGGCGCCACCGCATACTCGCACGTCGTTGAAAATCACTGCCCCCTGGCGGAACTGATCCGACCCACCAGAACGCGGCTGCGGCCGGATGGTTCCGCTTCGGATGACAGTTTTCTGAATGCGGCCGCTCAGTCGGTCTTCTGGCCGGCCAGATACTGCTCGAGCCAGTGGATGTGATAGTCGCCGTCGATGATTGCGGGCTCGCGGACCAGGGCGCGGAACAGCGGCAGCGTGGTCTCGATGCCGTCGACCACCATCTCGTCCAGCGCGCGCCGCAGCCGCATCAGGCACTCGACCCGGCTCTTGCCGTGGACGATGAGCTTGCCGACCAGCGAGTCGTAATAGGGCGGGATCACATAGCCCTGGTAGACGGCGGAATCGATGCGGACCCCGAGGCCGCCGGGCGGATGGTACTGCTGGATCTTGCCGGGCGAGGGCCGGAAGCTGACCGGGTTCTCTGCGTTGACGCGGCACTCGATCGAGTGGCCGTTGATGACGACCTGGTCCTGGCTCATCGGCAGGTCGCCGCCGGCGGCGATGCGGATCTGTTCCAGCACGAGGTCGATCCCGGTGATCATCTCGGTGACGGGATGCTCGACCTGGATGCGCGTGTTCATTTCGATGAAATAGAACTCGCCGTCCTCGTAGAGGAATTCGATGGTGCCGACGCCGATATATTTCAGCTCCTGCATCGCCTTGGCGACGGTATTGCCGATCTTGGCGCGTGCGGCCGCATCGAGCACCGGGGAGGGGCCTTCCTCCCAGACCTTCTGGTGGCGGCGCTGCAGCGAGCAGTCGCGCTCGCCAAGATGGATGGCGCCGCCGCGGCCGTCGCCGAGCACCTGGATCTCGATGTGGCGCGGCTTCTGCAGATACTTCTCCAGATAGACCGAGGCGTCGCCGAACGCCGATCTCGCCTCGTTGGCCGCTGTGGTCAGCGCCAGCTGCAGATCGGCCTCGGTGTGGGCGACCTTCATGCCGCGGCCGCCGCCGCCGGCGGCGGCCTTGACCAGCACCGGGAAGCCGATCTCCTTGGCGATCGCCATCGCGTCCTGGTCGGGCGTCACCGCACCGTCGGAGCCGGGCACCACCGGAATACCCAACCGCTTGGCCGTCTTCTTGGCCTCGATCTTGTCGCCCATCAGGCGGATGTGCTCCGCCTTCGGCCCGATGAAATGCAGATTGTGGTCCGCAAGAATCTCGGCGAAGCGCGCGTTCTCCGACAGGAAGCCGTAGCCGGGATGCACGGCGTCGGCGCCGGTGATTTCACAGGCGGCGAGCAGGGCGGGGATGTTGAGATAGCTGTCCTTCGACGGCGGCGGCCCGATGCAGACGCTTTCATCGGCGAGACGGACATGCATCGCATCGGCGTCGGCGGTGGAATGCACCGCGACGGTGGAGATGCCGAGCTCCTTGCAGGCCCTGAGGATGCGAAGGGCGATTTCGCCGCGATTGGCGATGAGGATCTTGTCGAACATTGTGCCTCGGGCGCGAGTGGCGAGTAGTGAGCGGCGGACGTGGAATGGCGGACCATTCGCTCGTCGCCGTCCGCTAGTCGCGCTTATTCGATGATGACGAGCGGCTCGCCGAACTCCACGGGCTGGCCGTCCTCGACCAGGATCTGCGTCACCGTGCCGGCGCGCGGCGACGGGATCTGGTTCATCGTCTTCATGGCCTCGATGATCATCAGGGTCTGGCCGACCGAGACCTTGGAGCCGACCTCGACGAACGGCTTGGCGCCGGGCTCGGGCGCCCAGTAGGCGGTGCCGACCATGGGCGAGGGCACCACGCCGGGATGTTTTGACAAGTCCGCGCCGGCGGCTGCCGCGGTGGCGGCCGCGACCGCGGGAACGCCAGCGGTGGCGGCTCCGATGGCCGAATGGACGGCCGCCGCAACGGTCACGTTGCGGGCAACGCGGATGCGAAGGCCGGCACGCTCCAGCTCGATCTCGGTCAGGCTGGTCTCATCCAGCAGCGCTGCGAGCTCGCGAATGAGCTGGCTGTCTTCGGATTTCGCGATGGTCTTGTCGTCGGGCTGGGGCGCCATGATCTGATCCGGAACGTTGGGATGCGTGAGGACTGTGACGTCAGGCTTGCGCTAGATGTCGGTCTGCGTGACGGCTTTGGCGCCGATCTTGGCGGCGAGGCCGGTGATCGCCAGCCGGTAGCCGTCGATGCCGAAGCCGCAGATCGAGGCAAACGCGGCCTTCGCGGTGAAAGAATGGTGCCGGAAGCTCTCGCGGGCGTGGATGTTGCTGATGTGCACTTCGACGGTGGGAATCTTCACCCCCATCAGCGCGTCGTGCAGGGCAATGGAGGTATGAGAGTAGGCGCCGGCATTGAGGATGATTCCGACCACACCGCGGCTGCGGGCCTCATGGATGTGATCGACGAGCACACCCTCATGGTTCGACTGCCGGCACTCCGCCGTCAGGCCGAAGCGGGCGGCCGTCTCGACGCACAGCCGTTCCACGTCTGCCAGGGTGGCATGGCCGTAGGTCTCCGGCTCGCGGGTGCCCAACAGGTTGAGGTTGGGTCCGTTGAGGACATAGATCGTGTTGTGCGCGGCGTCGGCCATTCCCATCCCGGCGGTGTGGCGGCAGTGGGCGGCGTTATAGGTAACAAAGCCGCCAAGGGGAAGCCTTTCGGCAGCCGGGTAGGCTGACCGAGGCTTGGTCCGTCACACGAAAAAACCGTCTTAAGAGTACGAAATTGCTGAACAACCGGCTTTGTCCACGGGACTGCACGCGTTGCGTGTGATGGCTCCCGCGCGCGCTTTGCGCAATAGGTTGGGGCGGGCATTGCTGCCCGCCCCTCGTTCTCGTCGCCTGCCTGGTCGGGATCAGACGTTGAGAACCGCGACGATCTCGTAGGTGTGAGGATCGATCACGACGATCTGCTCGCGAACCAGGATGAAGTCATATCCGCGCCACTCCGGATAGATCGTCACGACTTCGGTCGGGAGCGGGTGGAAGTGAACCTCGCGCGGCACCCTTGTGCCGACGGAAATGTTGAAGTTGACGTTGGTCACCGGCTCGACGCGCTGGCTGCGGATCACCGTGGTGATCTTGGTGCGCTGCTCGGTGGTGAGCTTGGCAGCGGCGCCGGCCTGTCCGGTGGTGGTCTGCGAACGCTCGGTGCCGGTCTTGGTTTCGGCATTGGTGCTGGTGCCGGTCTTGCTGTCGCGCCCCTCGGCCTTCATGTTGTTGTCGCGACCCTCGCGACCTTCGGCCTTCATGTTCTTGGCGCCGCCCTTGCTGTCGCTCTCGGTGCTCGCGCCCTTGGTGGCCGGGCCCTTCATGCCGTCCTCGGCGTGCTGGCTCTTGGTCGCACCGGGCTTCTGTTCCGATTGACTGGAGCGCATGTCGGACGCGCCGCCGGCCGCAGGCGAGGCGCTGTCGCGATGCATCGCGCCGCCGGGCGCGTTCATGCCGCCGCTCGATGCTCCGCCGGCAGCACCACCGGTCGCACCGCCCTGCATGGCTGCGCCGCCGGACTGTCCAGCTGCGCCGCCCGCACCGCCGGCACCTTGCGCATGAGCAAAACCTGCACCCGCCAGGAGCGCGATTGCAGCAACTGATACCATCAAGCGATTGGTCATCCTCTATCCTCCTCGTATTGGCACTGCCCGCGCCGACAACGGCAGGAAGTAGGAGTCGTTCCGCGCGTCTCCGATCGTTCCGGAAAAATGTCGCAGATCGCAACCTTATGAACGGATGCTCAGGGTCATGAACGCCGCATGACCATCGTGGCGATCAGTCGCGCTCGCATGAGCTACGCGCCGTGACGTTCGCGCGCGTAGCGGACGAGAGCCAAGAATCGATAGAGGCCGTGCACGAACTTGCCGTAGGGCATCGTGATGAAGAGCGCGAATACCGCACCGAGATGGAGCGCGAGCAGCAGGCCCATCGTGCTGGTCTCGCGTAGCAAGAGGAGGGCGAGACCGGTTGCGCCGGTGAGCACGAGCATCGCCAGGAACGCGACGTCCATGGCGCGGCTGCCCGCATCCATCATCGCAGGCTCACGCCTGCGCTTGGCGGTGTAGAGTCCGAGCGGGCCGAGCACGATGCCCAATCCGCCGAGCGTGCCGAGCACGACCGGCAGATCCCACAATGGATACGGCGCCTCACGGTGCAGAAGATAGTGGTAGAGCGTCGCAACGCTGGTCGATGCGACGCAGAGCATGAAGCCCCAGAACGTCAGCTGGTGATAGAACCGCCTGGTGTCGCGCGGCCGCTCGTCCTCGTTGTAGCAGCCGACGCCGCCGCCATCGAGATAGCGCAGGCTGGCTGCGTCGCGGACGGCGCGCAGCAGTGGACGTGGCCGCGTCAGGGTCGAGCTCGGCTCGCCGATGTCATTCCAGAAGGCCCGGGCGCCCATGATGAAGGCGATGATGGCCCACAGGAAGGCCGCGCCGAACAACAGTGCCATCGCGTTGTGGGGCATGAGCGCGTAGAACGAGCCGGGGCCGTGCCGGCCTGCAAACACCGCGGCCGGATCGTTGAAGGCCACGATGCCGAGGATGAACGCGGCCATGCTGATCACCGCGATGAGCGACACCGCGAGGCCGTTGCGCCTGAACAGCGGCGCCAGCGCGCGCGGCCAGGCACAGTCGGCATAGCTCTCGTGCCGCACCCGGGCCAAGACGGAGGGGACGCGAACATCGAACTCGTGCGGTGGCGCGAACTGGCAGTCGACGTAGCAGGCGCCGCAGGCATGGCAGAGACTGGCGAGATAGTTGAGGTCGCCGCCCGTGAAGGCGCGGCGCATCTCCATCGCCGGAAACACGGCGCAGAGTCCCTCGCAATAGCGGCAGGAATTGCAGATCGTCATCAGGCGATCCGCCTCGGTCAACGCCTCACTGCGCTGCATGTGTCGCTGCTCCCCGGCCGGCGATGCGCCCGAACACGCTGCCGATCGTCATGCCGATTCCTGCGGCATAGCCGCGGCCGAGCACGTTGCCGGCCATGATCTCGCCTGCGGCATACATGTTGTCGGCGGGACCGCCGGACTTCATCATCATCTTTGCGGCGTGATCGACCCGCACGCCGAGATAGGTGAAGGTAATGCCGGGCCGAACCGGATAGGCATAGTAGGGGCCGCTGTCGATGCGGCGCGCCCAATGCGATTTCGGGGGCATCAGGTTCTCGGTGCGGCAATCGTCGAGGATGTCGGGATTGAATTGTCCGTCGCGCACCGATGCGTTGAAATGCGCGACGGTGGCGGTCAGCTTGTCCGGATCGAGGCCGAGCTTGCCAGCGAGCTCGGCGATGCTGGCCGCCTCGATCGCGGGGTAGAGCGACGGCATGAACAGGTTCGCCGATTTCGCGTCGAAGATGATGTAGGCGATCTGGTCCGGCTGCGCAGCAACGAGGCGTCCCCAGATCGCGTAGCGCTTCGGCCAGACGTCCTCGCCTTCGTCGTAGAAGCGCTCGGCGTTGTTGTTGACGACGATGCCGAACACGACGCAGTCGAGCCGCGTGATGATGCCGCCGTCATATTTGGGGGCCCGCGCATCGATCGCCACCGCGTGGCACTGGGTCGGATCGCCGATGCTGTCGACGCCGGCGCCGAGCAGCATGTCGAGCACCGTGCCGCGATTGTTGGGCGTGCCGCGGATCAGGAAGTTGCGCGCGATCTCGCCCCAGCCCTCGACCAGCTTGTCGATATTGGCTTCGAAGCCGCCCGCAGCCGCCACCAGCGCTCTGCCGGCGATGCGCATCCGGCCATCGCCGTGCCGCACGATCGCCGCGCGGAAGCGGTTGCCGTCGATCTCCAGCCCCACCACCTCGGCCTCGTAGCGCACCTCGACGCCGAGCCGCTCGGCGGTCAGATACAGCGCATTGAGCATGGCCCGGCCGCCGCCCAGGAAGAACGAGTTGGTCCGTCCTAAGCTCAGCGTGCCGCCGAGCGAGGGCTGGAAACGCACGCCCTGTTCGACGATCCAGTCGAGCATGTCCTTGGACTCGCGGATCATCAGGCGCGCCAGTTGCTCGTTGGTCTGGCCCTCGGTGACCCGCAGGAGATCGTCCCAGAACTCGTCCTCGGTGTAGGGGCCGCTCAACGTCGTGGTTGCCGCGTCATGGGCGCAGCGCATGTTGCGGGTGTGGCGCGTATTGCCGCCGCGATAGAACTTCGAGGCGGCCTCCAGCACGATGACCGAGGCCCCGCCGCGCCGTGCCGCAATGGCGGCGCAGAGGGCCGCGTTGCCGCCGCCGACCACGACGACGTCGTAGGTCTGGGGATGGTCGGCGATATCGCTCTGATCAGTCATCGCAGGCCCTCGCGGACGCAAGGCGGCAGGCCCTGGATCGGCTTTGGTCGCACAGCCACGCCATCGGCCGACCGGCAATAGAGGGTACGGAAGTGCGGGCTACAGTGGGCATGGAAATCGTATACTATTGTATACAAAAATATGCAAGATATGCTGTTGTTCGGAGCGAGGTTGTGAGATCGTGACCCCCATGTCCCCGGAAGCGCCATCGCTCACCATCGATCGTGACAACGTCTCTCTCGGCGAAGCGGTATTTCGTGCGCTGTGCCATGCGCTGGAGAACGGTTTCTATCGCTCCGGTGATCGGCTGCGGGAGGACGAGGTCGCCCAGAAGTTGAACGTCAGCCGGACGCCGGTCCGTGAGGCCTTCGGCAAGCTGGTGGCCAAGGGGTGGGTGCAGCCGGCCGGTGGACGCGGCCTGATCGTGCGCAGTCTCGACGAGAACGAAGTCCTCGAGCTGTACGCGATGCGGGAAATTCTCGAAGGCGCCGCGGCCCGGCTCGCCGCGCAATATGCCGTGCCGGCCGAGGTCGCGGCGCTCCGCGACATTCATGCGAGCTTTGTCAGCGCGGGGGACGCCGCCGAGCTGGCGCGGCTGAACCGGCTGATGCACGGTGCGATCCAGCGCGCCGCGCGCAACCGCTATCTCGACGCCGCCCTCGAGGACATGCATGTCGCGACGGCGCTGCTGGGAACCACGACGTTTGCGGCCGAAGGACGTGCTGCAACAGCCGCGGCCGAGCATGGTGAGCTGATCGAGGCGATCGCGATCCGCGATCCCGATCGGGCAGAGGCGATTGCACGCGAGCACATCCGCGAGGCACTTCGAACCCGGCTCGGCATGAGGCTGAAGGGATAGGCGAGGGCGCTGCCGCCACCGGTCTGTCGCTTCTTCACCGGCTCACGGCAAAGAAGAAGGCCGGCTGAGACAGCCGGCCTTCGATTGATCCCATGATGGCGAGACGCTTTGGCAGATATGCTCAGCAGCTCGCCTTGCCGCAGCGGGCCGTGCTGATCTTCTCGCGCAGGCCCTCGACGCCGACGGCGCCGATCACGACCTGCTTGCCGATCACGTAGCTCGGCGTCCCGTTCATGCCCATCTCCTCGGCGAGCTTGAAGTTTTCCTCGATCGTCGCCTTGGCCTCGGGGCTCGCCATGTCCTTCTCGACGCGCGCCATGTCGAGCCCGAGATCCTTGGCGACGGCGAGCGCATGGGCCTTGTCGGCTTGGCCGCGGCCGCCCAGCAGCTTCTGGTGGAAGTCGAGATATTTCTGCGGGGCCTGCATGCGAACGGCAACCGCGACCTGTGCGGCCTCGACGGAGCCCTGGCTCAGCACGGGAAATTCCTTGAGCACGACCTTCAGCTTCGGGTCGCTCTTCATCAGCTCCATCATGTCGGCCATCGCGCGCTTGCAGTAGCCGCAATTGTAATCGAAGAACTCGACGAAGGTGACGTCGCCATCCTTGTTGCCGAGCACGACGCCGCGCGGCGAGTTGAAAATGGTCTCGGCGTTCTTGCTGACGCTGGCCTCGTGCTTGGCCGCCTCGGCCGCCGTCTGACGCTTCTGCAGCTCGGCCATCGCCTCTTCGAGCACCTCGGGATGCGCGATCAGGTAGTTTCGGACGATGGTCTCGATCTCGCCCCGCTGGCTGTCGGAGAAGCTCTCCGCCGACGCGAGCTGAGGCACGCCGCAGAGCGAAAGCGCGAGCAACATCGCGGGAATGAGCGTGCGGACTGACGGCATGAAGGAGGTCCTCTGGGTCAAATGATCGGGTCCTTGTCGATGGTCGTGACGGTATTCTGATATTCTGGATCGGATGATAGCAGTAGTTCAGAACTTCAGCGGGCGCCAACCCCCGCTGTCCGACACCCTACTGGCCGGAAAGCGGCTTTGCCGTGACGATGTCGTCGGCCCTGACCCAGCCCGGCGAGCCGACCGCGAAGCGGGTTTTTGCACGCGAGGCAAGCTCGCGCGCCGTCTTGTTGTCGCCACGCAGGAAGGCGGCCTGCGCCGAGGCCAGATCCGCCTCCGCATAATCGCCCTTGCGACCGTAGGCCATCGCGAGCTGGGAATAGCCGAGCGGCGCCTCGGATTCGCGCGCGACCGCCGCGCGCAAGATCGAGATCGCCTCGTCAGTGTAGGCTTTGTTCTCGGATGCCACCAAGGCCTGACCAAGTAACATCTCGATGAGCGGGGCGTTATTGGACAGGTGCACCGCCTTGCGCAGCGGGGCGATCGCCTCAGTGGGGCGGCCGCCCTCCAGCAGGGCCTGGCCGCGGACCTCGTAGAAATAGGGGTTGTTGGGCTGCACCTGGATCAGGCCATCGATCTGGCTCAGGGCGCTGCGCAGGTCGCCATGCAGGTAGGTGGAGATTGCCCTGGCGTAGCGGGCGGGCAGGCCGGTGTCCGACAATGGATAGCGCCGTGCCACCGTGTCCGGCCGTTCCATGAAGGCCGAGATCTTGGCACGGACCATGTCGTGGCGCAGCTGCAGTGCGGGGTCGTCCTTCTTGTCCCAATAGGGGCTTTGGCGCGCGAGGCCCTCGAGCGCCTCGACGCGATCGGCCGGCATCGGATGTGATTGCAGATAGGGGTCGGCGCCGCGCGCGGCGAACAGGCTCTCATTGGTGAAGCGCTTGAACGTCTCGTACATGCCCTTCGGCGATTGCGCTGTCGCGGTGAGGAATTTCACCCCGGCACGGTCGGCGTTCTCCTCCTGCTGGCGCTGATACGACAACAGCGATCGGCGGATGACCTCGCCCGGGGCCGACAGCGTCGCGGCGCCGGCATTGGCCAGGCCGCTGCCGCCGCCGCGCGCGCCAACGGCGAGGGCGCCGGCCCCGAGAATGGTGGCGATGATCATCTGGGTCTGCGCGGTGGCGAGCTGCTGGCGCAGCTTGGCGAGATGACCGCCGGCGAGATGGCCCGTCTCGTGTGCGAGCACGCCGATCAGCTGATTCGGATTTTCCGACTGCAGGATCGCGCCGTAATTGACGAAGATGCGGCGGCCGTCGGCAACGAACGCGTTGAAGGACGCATCGTTGATGATGACCATCTGGATGTTCTGCTTTTCGAGCCCGGCGACGCGCAGGATCGGCCGCGTATATTCGCGCAGCAGCACCTCGGTCTCGGTGTCGCGCAGGATCGGCGGTCCCTTGCCCTGCTGCGCCGACGCAGGCGCGAGCGGCGCCAGCGTCACGGCCGCCGCGACGACCGCGGCAAGCCCGCCGGACAGTTTCTTGCGAAGAACGATACGGAGCGACATCAGGCGATCTTTGCAATTGGCGCGAGGCGCGAGACGGGCTATTGCCCACCAAACGGCGGAATGCGGCTCATCTGCGGCGAACGAGGCCCATGGGCTGACCTCGACCGGTTCACGGAGCGGGTCCGGACAGCCGGGGTCAATAGCAGATATCGATGGTGGATGCGACAGTGATACCGACATTGGAACAGCGGATCGCCAACCTGACGGCGCCGTCCGCGCGCAGCAATGTTCCACCGTTCATGGTGATGGACGTGATGGCTGCGGCCGAGCGGATCGAGTCGGGCGGCGGACATGTCATCCACATGGAGGTCGGCCAACCGGCGGCGGCTGCGCCACGAGCGGCCATCGCGGCCGCGCATGCCGCGCTCGATCAGGCCCGCATCGACTACACCTCGGCGCTGGGTTTGCTGTCGCTGCGGCAGCGAATCGCACGGCACTATCGCGAGACGCATGCTTGCGAGATCGATCCGGCGCGGATCGTGATCACGACGGGATCCTCCGCCGGATTCATCCTGGCGTTCCTGGCGATGTTCGAGCCCGGTGACCGCGTGGCCGTGACCGTGCCGGGCTATCCGCCCTATCGCCACATCCTGACGGCGCTGGGCTGCGAGCCGGTGCTGATCGAGACCACGGCGGAGAACCGTCACGCTTTGACCGGCGAGGCGCTGCTCGCCGCGCACCGCAAGACGCCGCTGAAGGGCGTGCTGGTGGCAAGCCCTGCCAATCCGACCGGCACCATGATGTCGCGCGAGGCGCTGGGCGGCGTCATTGCAGCCGCACGCGATGCCGGCATCCGCTTCATCTCCGACGAGATCTATCACGGTCTGGACTACGCGTTTCCGGCGGTGACGGCGGCGGAGCTGTCGAGCGAGGCCCTGATCATCAACTCGTTCTCGAAGTACTTCTGCATGACGGGCTGGCGCATCGGCTGGATGGTGGTGCCGGATGCGCTGGTGCGGCCGATCGAGCGTCTGCAGCAGAACCTCGCGATCTCGGTTCCGACCCTGTCGCAGATCGCGGCGGAAGCGGCGTTCGACGGCCGGGCCGAGATGGAGGCCATCAAGCACGGTTACCAGGAGAACCGCCGCATCCTGATCGAGGGTTTCCCGAAGGCCGGCCTGACCCGGTTCCTGCCGGCCGACGGCGCCTTCTACCTCTATGCCGACGTGTCCGACTTCACCTCCGACAGTTTCGACTTCGCCAAGCGGATGCTGGAGGAGACCCATGTGGCCGCCACGCCGGGCGTCGACTTCGATCCGATCCACGGCCGCAGCTTCGTGCGCTTTTCCTATGCGCGTTCGGCCGAGGACATGCGTGAGGCGGTGGCCCGGATCGCGCGCTGGCTAGGCTAGGGCGCGGGTGAGGTCGGTTGTGCACCCTTCGTGATTGAAGGGCACGAGCGGCGTTGACGGTGCCGGCTTCATCACCTTGGCCAGCAACGCTGGCGGTCGTGAAGCCGCCCTGGTTCCGGGCATGGCGATCGTGTTCTCGATCGACGAGTTCATGCGCGAGCCGCGCGCGCTGGCCAGCATCACCGGCAACGGCACGGCCGCCGTGTTCGTCTCGTGGAGGGAAGACGAACGCGACCATGATCTCCTGCTGAGACGGCTCAATCAGCAGATCGATCCGTCGGATGTCGAGACGGCCGTGACGAGGCTTGAGCGGCCTCCGGTCGTCACGGCCAGGAACGATCGCCATACGCCATATGAAAAACGCCCGGCCATCTGGCCGGGCGTTTTGCATTGAAGCGTCGGAGAGCGGGGGCTACTGCCCGCCACCGAAACGGCGGGACCACCAGCCGGCCCGGCGCGGGGCCGCAGGGGACGAGGAATCGGTGGCCGCCGGCTCGGTGGCAACCGGTTCGGACGCCGCGACATCGGCAGCCGGAGCGGGCGTGCTGCTCTCGGCGACGTTGACGGCCGAAACCGCGCTCTCCGGCCTGGGCTCGGTGAGGAAGCTGACCTTCTCGCGAACCGTCGAACGCCGCGGGGTCTTCTCGGATTCCGTCTTCGGAGCCTCGGTCTGCTGCACTTCGGGTTGACCGGGAGCAGCCTGGGGCATTGGCGCGGAGGCGCCAGCGAGGGGCTCATCGGCCTCGGTTGCGGCCGGCGCACGGACCGGCGCCGCGGGTTCTGCCGGCTCTTCCTCGTCGTGGTGGGAAGCGCCGTTGCCGTCGAAATCGGCCACGGCGGTTTCTGCCTCCGATGCCGAAGCCGGCGCGAGCTCGTCGCCGATCGATGCGGCGAGACCTTCTTCCGCGCCACCGCGCCGCCGACGACCACCGCGACGTCCACGCCGGCGCGGACGCCGCTCGCCGCCGGGCTGATCCGTCTGCTCGCCCTGGGCGAACGCAGGCTGTTCCTCCGACTCGTCGTCTTCGCCGTCGGAGTCCTCGGCTGACTGGTCGGCGGCAGGGCCCGGCTCCGCGGGCTGCAGTCCGGCCGTTCCTTCAGGCAGCGCGCCCTCGCGGGTCTCGCCGCCGCGGCCGCGACGACGCCGGCGCCGCTTGCGACGCGCGCCATCCCGCTCGCCTTCGGCACCGCTGCCGTCGGCCGTGTCTTCGGACAGGCCTTCGGTCTCCTCGGTCTCGACCTCGGATTCCGTCTCGATGTCGAAGGGTTCTTCCTCGTCGTAGATGTCCTCGGCCACCAGCGGCGGGGCGGAGGCCTGCGCCGCGAGCAGCGCCTTGGCGGCCTCGAGCGTATGCACCTGCTCGCCGCGATCGATGATGAAGGATTGCTGGCCGCTCACGCTCGGGTCGGCGATGACGGCGAGCGAGACCTTGAAGCTGTTCTCGAGGTCGCGCAGATGGCCGCGCTTGTGGTTCAGCACGTAGAGCGCCACCTCGGTGCGGGTGCGGACCACGAGGTTGTGGGTCGCGCCCTTCATCAGCGTTTCTTCGAGGCTGCGCAGCAGTTGCAGCGCCACCGAGGATACCGAGCGCACATGGCCGGTGCCGCCGCAATGCGCGCACGGCTCGGTCGAGCTTTCCAGCACGCTGGCACGGATGCGCTGGCGCGACATCTCCAACAGGCCGAAGTGCGAGATCCGGCCGACCTGGATGCGCGCGCGATCCTGCCGCAGGCAGTCCGACAGCTTGCGCTCGACGGAGCGGTTGTTGCGCTTCTCGTCCATGTCGATGAAGTCGATGACGATCAGCCCGGCGAGGTCGCGCAAACGGAGCTGCCGCGCCACTTCCTCGGCCGCCTCCATATTGGTCTTGAGCGCGGTGTCCTCGATGTGATGCTCGCGCGTGGCGCGGCCGGAGTTCACGTCGATCGAGACCAGCGCCTCGGTCTGGTTGAGCACGATATAGCCGCCGGAGCGCAGCTGCACGGTCGGAGAGAACATCGCGTCGAGCTGGCTCTCGACGCCCATCCGCGAGAACAGCGGCTGGCCGTCGCGATACTGTTTCACCGCCCGGACGTTGGTCGGCATCAGCATCTTCATGAAGTCGTGCGCCTCGCGGTAGCCGTCTTCACCGGCCACCAGGATCTCGTCGATCTCCTTGTTGTAGAGGTCGCGCAGCGAGCGCTTGATCAGCGAGCCTTCCTCGTAGACCAGCGTCGGCGCCTGCGACTTCAAGGTCATGTCGCGGACCGTTTCCCACAGCCGCAGCAGATATTCGAAGTCGCGCTTGATCTCGGGCTTGGTGCGGTTGGCGCCGGCGGTGCGCAGGATCACGCCCATGCCCTCGGGCACGTCGAGGTCCTGCACCACTTCCTTCAAGCGCGAGCGGTCCTGCGCGGAGGTGATCTTGCGGCTTATGCCGCCGCCGCGGGCGGTGTTGGGCATCAGCACGGCGTAGCGGCCGGCGAGCGACAGATAGGTCGTCAGCGCGGCGCCCTTGTTGCCGCGCTCCTCCTTCACGACCTGCACCAGCATCACCTGGCGGCGCTTGATGACCTCCTGGATCTTGTACTGCCGGCGCGGACGGAAGGTGCGCTCCGGCACTTCTTCCAGCACGTCGTCGCCGCCGACGGATTCGACGAGCTCTTCCTCGATCTCCTCGCCGTCGTCCTCGTCGTCCTCGTGGTCGCCGGACACGGCCTCAGAGCCGTTCTCGTCGCCGGGCACGATGGTGACGCCGTGATCTGTGTGCTCGGCCATGGGAGCGACGTCATCGTCGTGATCGTGCTCATCGTGATCATGCTCGTGATGGTCGTGCTCGTGATGGTCGTGCTCGTGATGGTCGTGCTCGTGATGGTCGTGCTCGTGATGATCGAGCTCATCATGCTCGTGCTCGCCATCATGATGCTCGTCATGACCGTGGCTCTCATGGTCATGCTCGTCGGCGTGCTCGTCCGCTCCGAGGACGGGGCTGGCTGCCTCGGTGGCGGGCGCGTCGCCGGTCTGCGCGACTTCGCCAGTGGGCTGCTCGGCGGCGGCGTCGTGGGCCTGCGCGGCGACGGCATCATGCGGTTCTTCGGCACGGCCGTGCGATTCGTCGGCTGCGCCTTGTTGAGCTTCGCCCGGCGCGTCCTGGTCGTGGGTCTCGACCGGGCCCTCGGAGAAGCCCTGCGCCTCGGTCGGCTCGGTCGCGTCGGCGTGCGGCTGATCGTCCTGCGCATAGGCGTGGTGCTCAGGCGCCTCGTGGTCGGCCTCATGCCCCTCGGTCTGGGCAGGGAGGCCCGCCTCGGCGGCCTCGACGATCTCGCTCTGGACGCGTTCGCCGCTGCCGCGGCGCCGTGAACTGCGGTGCCGGTTGCGGCGGCGATTGGAGCGGTTCTCGCTTTCCTCTTCGGCTTCGCGGTGCGCGCGCTCCTCGGCTTCGATCAGAGCCTGCCGGTCGGCGACCGGGATCTGATAGTAGTCCGGATGGATTTCGCTGAAGGCGAGGAAGCCGTGGCGGTTGCCGCCATACTCGACGAAGGCGGCCTGCAGCGAGGGCTCAACGCGGGTAACCTTGGCGAGGTAGATGTTGCCGCGGAGCTGCTTGCGTTGGGCCGTTTCGAAATCAAATTCCTCGACGCGGTTGCCGCGGACGACAACGACCCGGGTCTCTTCCGGGTGGGTAGCATCGATCAACATCTTGTTGGGCATATTGGAACTCTTGGAGGCGACGGGCGCGATTGGCCGCGAGCGCGTGGCGCGCTGTCGGATGACGCGACGGTCCACCTGATTCGGGGGTGAGGGGAAGGCCTAAACGCAGCTGGTCGCGCCGCGCCAACCCTGATGCCGGCGGGGCGATTGGCCGGGCGGGGGTCTGGCCCCGCATCGGCGCGGATCGTCCGCTGGTCATGGTTGGCAACTCAGTCTGGCGCATCAAGCGTCGGCCCGTCTGGAATATGTGGGCGGCAGCGGGTGCCGCCTTCTCTGTTGCCGAAGGCCAGATTGCGCCGAAACGCTTGCCTGGATCGAATACCCACCCTGTCACGGGCGCGGTATCAGGCTATACCGTGTCTGACCTGGTGCCCGGGCGGTCTCTGCGAGGAGGCGCCCTGACAGGCGCCACTCGGCTCGTGACCGCTCTCCGTTGCGGCCGCGCGGGATCGCGCAGGCTTTGGTGGAGCGTCGGAAAGGCGCTGGAATCTCCGCCACGATCAAGGACTCGATACCGAGCACCCCGATCACGAAGCTTCCGGCGTTTCACCGGAGGTTGAACGCGACACAACCGGCAGTAAGGATTAGCCTTCAGCCCTTCGTACATACGAGGAATGGTCAGGTCGCGCAAGCGAAGCGTCGCGGAACCGCAACAATCGGTGGCCTTTAACGAAAATGACAAAATTTGGCGATTAACCCCTGGGATTGGTTGCGGTAAGACGATCCCGCGGAGGCATCGATTTGGCAGTTGGCCGGGCGAATTACCTTTCCTTGCTGGGATGCGCGTCACTGTGCGTCACGCAAATGTTATGCGCGGCCGCCATTCCGGCCCGCGCCCAGAGCGGGCCGGTCGGCCAGGTTCCGCCTGCCGTAGTCGGGCCCGGGTTCCCGATCGCCACCGATGCACGGGTCGCCGGCGATTCCCGACAGACCCGATTCGTGCTCGATCTCGACCGGACGGTGCCGTTTCGAGCCTTCCTGCTCAGCGAACCCTATCGCGTCGTCGTCGACCTGCCCCAGGTCAGCTTTCATCTGCCCACGGGAGCCGGGACCAGCGGCCGTGGTCTGGTGAAGGCGTTCCGCTATGGGATGGTGATGCCTGGTGGGTCCCGCATCGTCTTCGATCTCACCGGCCCGGCCCGAATCGCCAACTCCACGGTGCTGGATGCCGCCAACGGCCAGCCGCCGCGGCTGGTGCTCGAACTGGAGGAGGTCGACGAGGCGACTTTCGCCCGCGCCATCGGCAGCGACAGCCGGGCCAGGCCTGCCGATTCGGGTTCCGCGACGGCGTCCGTCGCGGTCGCAGGGAACCCCGCGCCGGCAGTCCGGCCGCCGCCGACGACGGTCGCCATCGCCACCCCTCCGACCGATGGCCCGCCGGACACCCGGCCCGTGGTCGTGATCGACCCCGGTCATGGAGGAATCGACTACGGCACCCAGGGCGGCGAGGTGCCGGAGAAGAATCTGGTGCTCGCCTTCGGCCAGGCGCTGCGCGACCGGCTGGAACGGTCGGGCAAGTTCCGCGTGGTCATGACCCGCGACGACGACACCTTCATCCCGCTCGGAGACCGGGTCCGCATCGCCCAGAAGCAATCGGCGGCTCTGTTCGTCTCCATCCACGCCGACGCGCTGCCGCGGGGTGAGGGCACTGCGCAGGGCGCGACCATCTACACGCTGTCGGACAAGGCGTCCGACGTCGAGGCGGAACGGCTGGCCGAGACCGAGAACCGCGCCGACCAGATCGGCGGGGTCAATCTGACCGAGGAGCCGGCTGACGTCGCCGACATCCTGATCGATCTGGCCCGCCGGGAAACACGCACGTTTTCCAACAGGTTCGCCCGTGTGCTGATGAACGACATGAAGACGGCGGTGCATATGCATAAGCGCCCGCTGAAATCGGCCGGTTTCCGCGTCCTCAAGGCGCCCGACGTGCCATCCGTGCTGGTCGAACTCGGCTATGTCTCCAATAAGGGCGATATGGGGAACCTGGTCTCCGACGCATGGCGGTCGCGCACGGCGGACGCAATGGCGCGGGCGATCGATGCCTTTCTGGCCAAGCGCATTGCCAATGCGGGCCCCGAGAGGCCGGACAAGCCGGTGGCGGTCCGCGCAAAGCCCTAGTTTGGCCACAGCAACATCCGTATAAACGTGCTGCGAGGCACCCGGAATCAGTGAGGATTCCTTCTCGGCAGACTTGTGATAGGCTTGACCGCTGATAGGCTTGACCATGCGTTTCTCTGGCATGGGTCACGCGGCATTGCAGCCGACCGTGTGATTTTTGGCGGTAGCGCCCGTGGGTGCGCCGCGTCCGAGCCGAGAGACGAAACAAGAGTTGGAACGGATATTCGCCGATGCGCTTTCTGGTGCGGTTTTTGGGCTTCCTGTTCGCGGCCGGTACCGTCTTGTTCCTGGTCGGTGTGGCAGCAGCGGCCGGCCTGATCTGGCATTTTTCCAAGGATCTGCCTGACTACTCCCAGCTGCAGGATTATGAGCCGCCGGTGATGACGCGCGTGCACGCGGTCGACGGCTCGCTGGTCGGTGAATATGCCCGGGAGCGCCGGCTGTACCTGCCGATCCAGGCGGTTCCCAAGCTCGTGATCAACGCGTTCCTCGCCGCCGAGGACAAGAACTTCTATGAGCATGGCGGCATCGATTTCACCGGCATGGCGCGCGCTGCCGTGGTCTACGCCCAGAACTTCGGCTCGAATCGCCGTCCGCAGGGCGCCTCCACCATCACCCAGCAGGTCGCCAAGAACTTCCTGTTGACCAACGAGGTGTCGTTCGCCCGCAAGATCAAGGAAGCGCTGCTGGCGATGCGCATCGAGCGCACCTACTCGAAGGACAAGATTCTCGAGCTCTATCTCAACGAGATCTATCTCGGCTCCGGCGCCTACGGCATCGCCGCGGCGTCGCTGGTCTATTTCGACAAGTCGGTCAACGAGCTGACGGTGGCCGAGGCCGCCTATCTGGCGGCTTTGCCGAAGATGCCGGGCAGCCTTCATCCGATCCGGAATCGCGACCGCGCCATCGAGCGCCGCAACTACGTCGTCGATCGTCTGCTCGAGAACGGCTGGATCAAGCAGGCCGACGCCGACAAGGCGCGCAAGGATCCGCTGACGATCGCGAGCCGCAACACCGGCGCCCACATCTTTGCGGGTGAATATTTCGCCGAGGAAGTGCGCCGTGACATCTTCGAGCGCTATGGCGAGAAGAAGCTCTACGAGGGCGGCCTGTCGGTCCGGACGACGCTCGATCCGAAGATCCAGGTCATGGCGCGCAAGGCCATGGTCGCCGGACTCGTGAGGTACGACCAGGAGCAGGGCTATCGCGGAGCCGTCTCCAAGCTCGACACGTCGGGTGATTGGGGTGTGAAGCTCGCCGATATCAAGTCGCTCTCCGACATCTCGCCCTGGCGGATGGCCGTAGTGCTCGAGACCAGTGACCAGTCCGCCCGCATCGGCTTCCAGCCGCCGCGCGAACTCGGCGGCGCCGTCAGCAAGGAACGCCAGACCGGCCTGATCACGCTTGACGGCGTGAAATGGGCGCGGGCTGCGACGGCCAACGGCCGCGGCAAGGTGCCGACGTCGGTCGCCCAGGTGCTGCAGCCGGGCGACGTGATCTATGCCGATCCGCTGTACAAGGAAGGCAATCCGGTCGAAGGCCAGTATCGCCTCGAGCAACTGCCCGAAGTGTCCGGCGCGATGGTTGCCATGGACCCGAACACCGGCCGTGTGCTCGCGATGGTCGGCGGCTTCTCCTTCGACCAGAGCCAGTTCAACCGCGCAACGCAGGCCTACCGGCAGCCCGGATCGTCATTCAAGCCGATCGTCTATTCTTCGGCGCTCGACAACGGCTATACGCCGTCGACCCAGGTCGTCGACGCACCGATCGAGATCGACCAGGGGCAGGGCGGGCAGGTCTGGCGCCCCGACAACTTCTCCAACGGGAAATATCTCGGGCCCACGACCTTGCGCAACGCGCTGCGTCTGTCGCTGAACACGGTGACCGTGCGTCTCGCGCAGGACGTCGGCATGCCGCTGATTTCCGAATACGCCAAGCGGTTCGGAGTCTATGACGAGCTGCCGAATTACTTGTCCTACGCCCTCGGCGCCGGCGAAACCACGGCCATGCGCATGGTCACCGCCTATTCGATGATCGCCAATGGCGGCCGTCGGGTGAAGCCGACCTTGATCGACCGCATCCAGGACCGCTACGGCCACACCATCTTCAAGCATGATGCCCGGGAGTGCCGCGGCTGCGACGCCCCGGACGGCTGGAAGAACCAGAGCGAGCCGCAGCTGGTCGACCGCCGGGAGCAGGTTCTGGATACGATGACGGCCTACCAGATCACCTCGATGCTCGAGGGCGTGGTGCAGGCGGGCACGGCGACCGTGCTGAAGGAGGTCGGCAAGCCGATCGCCGGCAAGACCGGCACCACCAACGAGGCCAAGGACGCATGGTTCGTCGGCTTCTCGCCCGACCTCGCCGTCGCGATCTACATGGGTTACGACAAGCCGCGGCCGCTCGGTCGGGGTAACGCTGCGACCGGCGGTCATCTGGCCGCACCGATCGCAAAAGACTTCATGAAGCTCGCGCTGGCCGACAAGCCGGCCACGCCCTTCAAGATCCCGGCCGGCATCAAGCTGGTCCGTGTCGATGCCAAGACGGGCATGCGCGCAAGCCCTGGCGACGGCGGCCGCACGATCATGGAAGCATTCAAGCCGGGTACGGCGCCGCCGGACAACTACTCCGTCATCGGTGTCGCCGACGCCGATGGACGCGTGATGCCGTCGCAGAGCGGCGGCCAGCCTGATGCTGGCAGCTTCATCATCCGTCCAGGCACGGGAAGCCTCTATTAGGCTATTGGGCCGGCTGAAACTGATGCCGTTGCGGCGCGGAGCGATTGCGCTTTGCGCCGAGCGCCGTTACATCCCCCTGTGAGAGACGATGCTGCGGCGCTTGGAGCCGCGGCCTGAAGAGAGCGACATGCGCGCGGAAATCGAGAAAATCGTAGAAGAGATCAAGCAGTCGGTCGGGCTGCTGAGGAGGCATCTTTGACGTCGAGACATCGACGGCAAGGCTGGCCGAGCTGAATAAGCTCGCCGAAGACCCCAATCTCTGGAACGACCCCCAAAAAGCTCAGCGGCTGATGCAGGAGCGGACCTCGCTGGAGGACTCGCTCACCGGCATTGGCAAGGTCGAGCGTGAGCTCAGCGACAACATCGAGATGATCGAGCTTGGCGAGGCCGAGAACGATCCCGGCGTCGTCACTGAAGCCGAGAATGCGCTGAAGGAGCTGAAGAAGGAGGTCGCGCGGCGCGAGCTCGAGGCGCTCCTGTCCGGCGAGGCCGACAAGTTCGACACCTATCTTGAGGTCCATGCCGGCGCCGGCGGCACCGAGAGCCAGGACTGGGCGCAGATGCTGCTGCGCATGTACACGCGCTGGGCCGAGACCCACGGCTTCAAGGTCGAGTATCTCGAGGAATCACTGGGTGAAGAGGCCGGTATCAAGTCCGCGACCATCCAGATCTCCGGGCACAACGCTTATGGCTGGCTGAAGACGGAAGCCGGCGTGCATCGCCTGGTCCGGATCTCGCCGTTCGATTCGAATGCGCGGCGCCACACCTCGTTCTCTTCGGTGCAGATCTTCCCGGTCATCGATGACAGCATCAAGATCGACATCAAGGAGTCCGACGTCCGTGTCGACACGATGCGGTCGGGCGGCGCCGGCGGCCAGCACGTCAACAAGACCGAATCGGCGGTGCGGCTGACGCACATCCCGACCGGTGTCGCGGTGGTCTGCCAGGCCGGCCGCTCACAGCACAAGAACCGGGCCCAGGCCTGGGACATGTTGCGCGCGCGGCTCTACGAGATCGAGCTGAAGAAGCGCGAGGAGAAGGCGGCGGCGGATCAGGCGGCCAAGACCGAGATCGGCTGGGGCCACCAGATCCGCTCCTACGTGTTGCAGCCCTATCAGATGGTGAAGGATCTGCGCACCGGCGTGCAGACGTCGGACACCGCAGGCGTGCTCGACGGCGATCTCGACGAGTTCATGGCCGCGACGCTGGCACAGCGCGCGTTCGGCACGACGCCGGGCGCCGCAATCGAGGACGTGGATTGACCGCGGCGCGCGTTGCCTTCATCGGGCTCGGGCGGATGGGCCACGGCATGGCCGGTCGCTATCTCGATGCCGGCTATTCCGTAGCCGTCTGGAATCGCAGCAGGGCGAAGGCCGAGGATCTGATCGCGCGCGGCGCGCGCTGGTCGACCTCGCCGGCCGATGCGGCGATCGATGCCGTCGCCGTCGTCACCATGGTTGCGGATGACGACGCCTCGCGCGCGGTGTGGCTCGGGCCGGATGGCGCCGCCGCCACCATGCGGGTCGGCACGATTGCGATCGAATGTTCGACCGTATCGCGTGATCATACGCTGCGCCTGTCGCGCGAGCTGAATGCGCGCGGCGTGACATATCTCGACTGTCCGGTGACCGGGCTGCCCGACGCGGCCGCAAGCGGCAAGCTGACCCTGCTGATCGGCGCCGACGCCGCCGATCTCGACCGCGCCCGGCCCTATCTGGCGCCGATCGGCTCGACCATTCGCCATTTCGGACCGGTGGGCACCGGGACCGTCTACAAGCTGATCAACAACCTGCTTGGCGCGATGCAGATCGCGGGTCTCGCCGAAGGGCTCGCGATCGCCGAGCAGGCCGGGCTCGACATGAATCTCGTGCTCGAGGCGATCCAGGGCGGCGTCGCGGCGAGCCCGCAGGTGCTGCGCCACGCCCCGCGCATGGTCGCGCGCAACTTCGCCGATGCAAGCTTCACCGCGGCGCTCCGTCACAAGGATGCAGCCTATGCGCTGCAGCTCGCCGAGCAGCTGCTTGGTGAGCGTCCCATCATGGCCCAGGCAGCCGTCGATGCCTATGCGCGGGCGAAGGCGGCGATGCCGGATGAGGACGAAGGCCGCATGATCGAGCTGATCTCGCGGCCGAAAGACCCGCCGTAGAGCGCGACGCTGACGGAAAGCGGGTGGATCACGCTCGGCCCTATTTGCAACGTTCACGCCGACATTGAACCACGATTGCCGTGATGACATCCCAGAACGAGAGCATGGACGCGCGGGACTGGTCGCTGCTCGGCCTGCTCTCGCTGCTGTGGAGCGGGTCGTTCATCTTCAACGGCCTCGCCTTGAAGGAATTGCCGCCGCTGACGCTGGTGCTGCTGCGCATCGTGCTGGCGGCTGCGATTCTGCTGCCGGTGGCGCGCCTGCGCGGGCTCGGTTTTCCCAGGGGGATTGTCGGTTGGCTGCCGTTCCTCGCCGTGGCGCTGTTCAACAATGTCGTGCCGTTCTGCTTGATCGTGATCGGCCAGACGTTCATCACCTCCGGTCTTGCCGCGGTGCTCAACGCGACCACGCCGCTGTTCACCATCGTGGTAATGGCTGCCGCGGGGGAGGAAAGGCTGTCGGTCCGGCGGGCTGCGGGCCTGATCGTGGGCCTCGTCGGCGTCGTGATCCTGCGAGGCGGATCGGGGCTCGGCGGCTCGGCCGGCGGCTACGGCATCGCCGCGCTGCTGGTGCGCCGCCATCTCGCCCAATCGCCGCCGCTCGCAACCGCCACCTTCCAGCTCTCGGCTTCGAGCGTGATGATGCTGGTCATCGCCGGCACGGTCGACCAGCCCTGGCGTCTCCCGCTTCCCGGGCTGCAGACCTGGGTCGCGGTCATCGGCCTTGCGGCGCTGTCGACGGCATTCGCCTATATCGTGTTCTTCCAGATACTGCGCCGCTCCGGGGCGACCAACGTGATGCTGGTGACCTTGTTGATTCCGTTGACGACGATCCTGCTCGGGTCGCTGGTGCTCGGCGAAAGCATCTCGTTGCGGGAGATCAGCGGTGCGCTGGTGATCGGGAGCGCGCTGCTGGTGATCGATGGTCGCATCCTCAGTGTCATTCGCCTTTCACCGCGACCGTCCTGCTGAACCGTTCACGATCACTTCGTGCCGAACATCCGATCGCCGGCATCGCCGAGACCGGGCACGATGTAGGCGTGGTCATTCAGCTTCTCGTCGATCGCTGCGGTCCAGATCGGGATGTCCGGATGCTCCTTCTCGAACTTGGCGATGCCTTCCGGGGCCGCCAGCAGGCAGACGAAACGGATGTCGCGGGCGCCCCGCGTCTTGAGCAGCTCGGCAGCCGCGCAGGCGGAGTTGCCGGTCGCGAGCATCGGGTCCATCAGGATCACGGTGCGGTCGCTCAGATCCTGGGGCGCCTTGAAGTAGTACTCGACGGCCTGCAGCGTGTTGGGATCGCGGTAGAGCCCGATATGGGCGATGCGCGCGGACGGCATCAGCGCCAGCATGCCGTCGAGGAAGCCGACGCCGGCGCGCAGGATCGGCGCCAGGGTGAGCTTCTTGCCGGCGATCTTCGGCGCCTTCATCGGGGCGATCGGCGTTTCGATGTCGACGAGCTCGAGCGGCAGGTCGCGCGTGACCTCATAGGCGAGCAGCATGCCGATCTCGTTCAGGAGCTCACGGAAGCCCTTGGTCGAGCGGTCACGCTCGCGCATCAAGGAGAGCTTGTGCTGGACCAGCGGGTGATCGACGACGTGAACGCTCGTGTTTGCCATGATTCAAGTCCAGCGGGATCAGAGATTGTGTCGGAGATGGATACGCGCCCGGCTCATGGCAGCACCTCGCGGCGGTCGGCGAGCATCGCCTCGGCCTGGCTGCGGCGCTCGGAGAGGAGCCCGGCGCTGGCGTCCTGGATCAGGTTGAGCAGCACCTGCGCATCGCTGAGCCGCGGCACGGTCACATAGTCGGCGCCGGCATCGTAGAGGTCGTTGACGTCGGCGAGCAGGTCGGCGGTCGCGACGATCTTGGCCGTTGCATTGATGCTGCGCACGTGGCGCACCAGCTTCTCGTTGTTGGCGCCCTTGAGCAGCGAGTCCGGGATGCTCAGGATGATCAACTCGGCCTGGCCGACCCCCGCGTGGATCAGCGTGTCGACATTGCTGATGTCGCCATAGGTCACCTGGATGCCACGATCGGACAGGGTGCGGAAGACGACCGGGTTGAAATCGACCACGCCGATCTGCTCCAGCAGCGCCGGCTCGTTGCGCTCGATCTCGCTGAGGAGGGCGCTGGCCGTGCGGAAGAAACCGAGGAGAACGATCGGCCGTCCGGCGCCGTGCCCGCCCTCATGGCCGGCCTCGCCGTCCTTGCTCGAATCGAGGTCGCGCAGCCCGAGCCGCTTGAGCAGCGGGATGCTTCGCCGCGCGATCGGGTCGGAGCGCACGATGACGAAGGTCGAGAGCACCGCGAGCAGCACGAAGGCAAAGGACGCCGCGCTCGAGGTGCCGTTCTTGAGGTGGCCGGCGGCGGCGCCGGTCTGGATCACCACCAGCGAGAATTCGCTGATCTGGGCAAGGTTGAGCGCCGGCAGCAGGCTGGCGCGCAGGCCCTGCCGCATCATGTAGAGCGGCGTAAAGGTGGTGAGCAGCCGGCTCGCCACCGTGAAGAGCGCGATCACCAGCGCCAGCCCGACCACGGACAGCGTCGGGATCGGGATGGTCATGCCGAGCGCGACGAAGAACAGCGTGATGAAGAAATCGCGCAGGGTCGTGACCTTGGCGGTGACGTCGAGCGCATAGGGGAAGGTCGAGAGCGAGACGCCCGCAACCAGTGAGCCCATCTCGCGCGACAGGTGCAGCCTTTCTGCGATCTCGCCGATCAGGAAGCACCAGGCCAGCGCGCCGAGCAGGATCAGCTCGGGGGTGCGCGCGATGCGGTGGAACACCGGCGGCAAGACGTAGCGGCTGAGCAACAGGGCGATCGCGACCAGCGTGCCGGCGCGGGCGAAAGACAGCAGGATCACGCTGACATGGAGGTCGTCGAGGCTCGGCTGCACCGCCAGAAACAGGATCGCGAACACGTCCTGCAGAACCAGCACGCCGAGCGTGATGCGGCCGGGCAGGGTGTCGAGCTCGCGCTTCTCGTACAGCACCTTGACGATGATGACGGTCGAGGACAGCGCGCAGGCGACGCAGAGATAGAGCGCGTCGTAGCTCTCGGCGCCCATCCGCATGCCGATCGCGACGAAGAACAGGATGCCGAGCGCGGCGCCGCCGAGCAGCTGGACCCCGCCGGCAATCAGAATCACCGGGCCGGCGCGGATGATCTTCTTGAGGTCGATCTCGAGCCCGATCATGAACAGCATGAAGATCAGGCCGAGTTCCGAGATCACGGAAATCGACTCCTGGGACTTGACCCAGCCGGTGCCGAAGGGGCCAATGGCGAAGCCCGCGACCAGATAAGCGAGAATCGAGGGCTGGCGCCATCTGTGCGCCGCCAGTCCAAGCACCCACGCAAACAGGATGCAGAGCGTGATGTCGCCGATCAGTTCATGCATGAAGCAACCCCCGAGGCGGCAACTTATGTCGGGCCGCCGCGCAAGGAAACCCGCAATCTGTCACATCCGGACCGGCGCATTCGCGCTGCTGCTCATCGCAGCTGTTGCGGCCGGCGCGGCGCAGGCGGCCGACGACGTGACCACGACTTTCGCGAGCTCGCTGACGCCAGTTCCGGCGCAGCCCGTCACGGTCACGGGCGCCGTCTACGTCCCCGTCTATTCCAGCGTCGCGATGACCCCGGGCCGAGTCCAGGCCGATTTCTCGGTGACGCTGAGCATCCACAACGCCTCCGAGCAGCGGCCTCTGATCGTCCGGCGCATCAACTATTACGACACGGCCGGCACGCTGGTGGAGGCGCATCTGCGCGAGCCCGTCGCCTTGAGGCCGTTCGCGACCGTCGAGATCTTCGTGCCCGTCAAGGACACCCGCGGCGGCACCGGCGCCAATTTCGTCGTCGACTGGGCCGCGACCGGTGAGATCGCCGAGCCCGTCGTCGAGGCGCTGATGGTCGGCGGCATCGGCGCCGGCCACTACGCCTTCATCAGTCAGGGGCGCCCGATCCGGCTGACCGGGCGATGAGAGCGGGGCGGCTCAGGCCGCCCGCACGTTGTCGAGGAATCTGTCGACCTCCTGCCGCAGCCGGTCGCTCTCCTGCGACAGCGACTGCGCCGCCGACAGCACGCTTCCCGACGCGGAGCCGGTCTGCGAGGCGCCGCGCTGGACGTCGACGATGTTGGTGTTGACCTCGGTGGTGCCGCGCGACGCCTCCTGGATGTTGCGCGAGATCTCCTGCGTCGCCGCACCCTGCTGCTCGACGGCGGCGGCGATGGTCGAGGAGATTTCCGACAGCCGCTCGATCGTCGTGCTGATCTCCCGGATCGCCGACACCGATTCCTGCGTGGCCGCCTGGATGCCCGAGATCTGCTGGGCGATCTCCCCGGTCGCCTTCGAGGTCTGCTCGGCGAGCGCCTTGACCTCGGACGCAACCACCGCGAAGCCGCGGCCGGCATCGCCGGCGCGCGCCGCCTCGATGGTGGCGTTCAGCGCCAGCAGGTTGGTCTGGCCTGCGATGGTGTTGATCAGCTCGACCACGTCGCCGATCCGCGCGGCCGCCTTCGACAGCTCGTTGACGCGGTCGTTGGTGGTGCGCGCCTGATCGACGGCGCCGTTGGCGATGCGCGCCGATTCCTGGACTTGCCGGCTGATCTCGGTCACTGACGAGGTCAGCTCCTCGGTGGCCGAGGCGACCGACTGCACGTTCGTCGCGGCCTGCTCGGACGCGGCGGCCACGGTGGTGGCGAGCTCCTGCGAGCGCGTCGCGTTCGAGGTCAGCGTGCCGGCGGACGTCTCGAGCTGGGACGAGGCCGAGGACACCGTCTGCACGATGCCGCCGATCGCGCTTTCGAATTCGCTGGCGAGCTTGTTCATTCCGGCCTTGCGCTTGACCTCGGCCGAGTGCTGCACAGCCTTCACTTCCTCGCTGTTGAAGCGGACGATGGCCTGCACGGTCTGCAGGTTGCGCAGCGCCTCGCCGATCTCGTCGTCGCGCTCTACCGGAATGCGGTTGTCGAGCTTGCCCTGGCTGATGTTCTGCATCGCGTCGTTGAGCACTTTGAGCGGCCGCAGCACCGCGCGGATGCTCTGCAGGCTGAACGTGGCGCCGATTCCGATGCCCGCCAGGATCATCACCGAAATGATCGCGAGCACCACCAGATATTGACTCTCGGCCTCCTCGTAGAGCGCCTTGCCTTCCTTCACCTGGATCTCGACGAGCTTGTCGAGCTCGTGCTTGGCGGCCTCGAACAGATCATGCCCCTTGGTGGCGATATGCTGGCTCGCTTCGTCGAACTTGCCCTGCTCGAGCAGAGCCAGGCCTGGCCTGATGCCTTCCTCCAGATAGGCCTTGCGCCTGATCGCGAAGGCATCGGCGACAATCTTCTCCTCCGGGGTCAGGTAGCTCGCCATGTAGTCGGCCCAGACCTTGGTGATCCTGGCGCTGTTTCCGTCCACCAGCGCCCTGATGCCGTCAATCGGCTTTCCGGCCTTGCCGTTCGCCGCCGCGGACTGTTGCGACGACATGTTCTGCAAGGTGCGATCGTTAATCTCGAACAATTGCGCCAGCGGAATCGTGCGATCCTCGTACAGCGACTTCATGGCGACATTGGTGGAGCGGGTCGAAATCAGGCCGGCTGCGCCGATGATCAACATGAACACGCCCAGCACCGCGGCCAAGGTCGTCAGGCGCGCTTTGAGCGTACCCGTGAACAGCGACAGGCGGTCGAACACCGAGCGGCGGCGGATGATGCCCGCGCTGATGGTGTAGTCCTGCGCCTTGTTCTGGTTGAGAAGCCCGTACACCTTCTCGGCCTCGGCGCGCTGCTCAGCCGGCAGCTTGGTGCGGATCGAGGTGTAGCCGGTGATCTCGCCATTCTCGCGGATGGCCGACGCGGTCGCCTGCACCCAGTAGAAGTCACCGTTCTTGCGGCGGTTCTTGACGGCGCCGGCCCACGGCTTTCCTTGCTTCAGCGTGTCCCAGAGGTTGGCGAAAGCCGCCTCCGGCATGTCGGGATGGCGGATGATGTTGTGCGGCTGGCCCATCAGCTCGTCGGGGGTGAAGCCGGCGGCATCGACGAACTGCTCGTTGAAATAGGTCAGCTTGCCCTTCAGATCGGTGCGCGAGACGATGAGCGTCTCGTCGGTGATCGGGTATTCATGGGTCGTGACCGGTAGATTCTTGCGCACGGATATGAACTCCACCTGCCCATTGAATCGGATTCGGAATTTGCACTTCGGACGAACGCGAGAAGGCGGTCCGATCGTTAAATGTTGCGTAAAAGATGGGCACCGTAGGACTACGCGTTGTGCATTGCGATGGTTCGAGAGCCGGATACCGTCTCAAACAATCAGCAATAGAGCATGCGAAATCCCTCGTGACGCACGGGCGTCCGAGCTTTCGGCAGCGAGCCCTCGAGACGAGGGCGCAGGGAATGCCGGGTGAAGGCCTCACCCATGGCCCGCCTGCGAAAAAAATGCAGGCGGCAGGTACCACAGGCAAAGCCGTAACCGGCATTCCCTGCGCGATGGTTTTAACGATTTATACGCGATCTCCCCGGGGACCGGGCTTTCTTGCCCCCGTCATCCGCACCAGCGCATCTGCGCCGGCACGAACTTGGCCTCAGCATCGGGAGGTCAGGACCACGCGACTTCATCGTTCGCGGCCGCCATGCCCGTCGTGCATCGCAGCCCACGTCCACCGCATCCCGCCCCAACGTCCGTGACGACGCGTACGCCCCTCGCAACGAGGCGGGATGCGCGGATCATACACGATTTCTGTAAAAAAGAAATAGGAAAGTTTGTGATTGTCGGGCTCTGCCGCATTCTCAGACATGCTCTGCAACGGGGGCCTGGTTCGACACTGCGGGCTCGCGGCTGATTGGCGCTTTGCCGATGCGCGGGGAAGTCACACCTCGCAAGTTGACTGGGAAGTTGGGCGGCTCGATCGCTGCCCCCAGCCGCGGGGGCAATGGCATTCCGCCCTGTATGATGCTATGTGCAAAGCAAGATTCCCGCTGACGGAGCCGTCGTCTCCGCGCCTCGTTTGCACAGGACGGATCACCGCATGAGCATCGGAAACGGCGGACGATTGATCTGGGGTGGCGGCGCCGTTGCGGCGCTCGCGATCGCGGGCCTGGCCATTGCGTTCGCGCAGGGCTTCGGTCTCGACCTCCCGATCTTCAAGCGTGAGGGGACGTCTGCGAGCCGGACTGGCGCGACCGCGCCGAGCGCTCCGACAGACGGTCCGCCCGCTGCTCCGCAGCGCGCTGCGGCGGCTGAGCCGGGTGCGGCAGACAAGGGCGGCGCGAGCCAAGCCGCGGCAGCGCTCGCCAGCGCGCAGCAACAGGCCAGCGGACTGGCTTCGCTGCTGGCGCCGGTGGCGCCGCCGGCGGCCGAGAGCGATGGGCCGTCGTTCGACGTCGTCAGCGTGGAGCCGTCGGGCGACACCGTCGTTGCCGGCCGTGCGGCGCCCGGCGCCACTGTCGAGTTGCTGCGCAACGGCGAGCCGCATGCGCGAGTGGTGGCCGATCGCTCGGGGCAATTTTCCATGGTGCCGCCGCCGCTGCCCGCCGGGACGTTCGAGTTGACGTTGCGGGCCAAGCAGCCGGACGGCCGCGAGATCTCGTCCAAGCAGAGCGTCGCGGTGGTGGTCGAGGCCGGCAAGCGCCCGGCCACCGTCGCGGTGATCGCGCCGGACCAGCCGACACGCGTGCTGTCGAAGCCGGCCGCATCGGTGCCGCTGGCGGTCGCGGTCGAGGCCGTCGACTTCGAGCCGAACGGCAATCTGCGCGTCGGCGGCCGCGCACGGCCCGGGGCCACCGTCCGGATCTATCTCAACGACCGGCTGGTCGACACCGCGACGGCCGGTGCAGATGGCCGCGTCGCGACGACCATCAAGGATGCCGCCTGGGCCGGCAAGGACCGGCTGCGGCTCGACGAGGTGGATGCCAAGACCGGCGCCGTGCAGGCGCGGGCCGAGGTGCCGTTGAATGTGCCGGAGGCGCTGACCACGGCCTCGCTGCCTGCGGCGGGGGGCCAGGGGCAGGGAAGCGGCGGTGCTCCCGGCGCGCGCACGCAGCTTGCATCGGCGTCGCCGGCCGACCTGAAGGACGTTGCCGCGTCACCCGCGCGCAGCGGCGCGAGGACGATCACCGTGTCACGCGGCGACAGCCTGTGGCACATCAGCCGCCGGCTCCTCGGCGAGGGCACGCGCTACGCAGTCATCTACCGCGCCAATCGCGAGCAGATCCGCCGGCCGGATCTGATCTATCCGGGCCAGGTGTTCGTGCTGCCGGCGAAGCGCTAGCTGCGCAGCACAAAGGATTTTGACTTCTGTACGTGCTTGCACCTGAGCGCGCTGCTCGCGCCGTTGCGCTAAGATGGCCGTCAGCATTGTCTCACGAGGTTTCCATGCACGATCTCACCCGCTGCGTTCAGCATCCCGCCGTGTCGCAGGACGGCTTCAAGTCGCTGGCGGTTCCGACCCATCGCGCCTCGACGATCGTCTATGACGAGCCGCAGGACTTTGCGCGGCGCGCCGAGCGTGGTCTCGACGGTTACACTTATGGCCTGCATGGCACGCCTACGACGCGGACCCTGGAGGCGCAGATCAGCGCGCTGCATGGTGGCGAGCGCACCGTGCTGGTCCCGTCCGGACAGGCCGCGGTCGCGATCACGATGCTCGCCGTGCTCAAGCCCGGCGACAAGGTGCTGATCCCCGATCACGTCTATCCGCCGGTGCGTCATCTGTGCGCGAACTATCTCGCCGCGCGCGGGATTTCGCATGAGGTCTACGACCCGCTGATCGGCGGCGGCATCAGCGATCTCATCGATGCCAGCACGAAGCTGATCTGGCTGGAATCGCCGGGCTCGGGAACGATGGAGGTGCAGGACGTTCCTGCCATCGCGCGGGCCGCAAAAGTGCGCGGCGTGCTCACCGGCTGCGACAACACCTGGGCGAGCCCGCTGTTGTTCAAGCCGCTGGCG
Source organism: Bradyrhizobium sp. HKCCYLRH2047 (assembly GCF_051168175.1). NCBI lineage: Bacteria > Pseudomonadati > Pseudomonadota > Alphaproteobacteria > Hyphomicrobiales > Nitrobacteraceae > Bradyrhizobium > Bradyrhizobium sp. HKCCYLRH2047. The sequence continues at coordinate 210,870 of NZ_JBNPUM010000005.1, read as the reverse complement.
CATGGCGTCGATTTCGCGGTGGAGGCGCTGACCAAATATGTCGGCGGTCATTCCGACCTGCTGCTCGGCTCGATCACCGTCAGGGACCTGAGCTTGCGCAAGGCGCTCAAGGACGTGCTGGGCGTGCTCGGTATCGGCGTGTCGCCGGATGAGGCGGCGCTGGCGCTGCGCGGCATCGAGACCATGGGAGTCCGCATGGCGCATTCGGGACGCGTCGCGCGTGAGTTTGCCGAGCTGCTGCAACAGTCGCCGGCGGTCGCGCGCGTGCTGCATCCGGCGTTGCCGTCCTGTCCCGGCCACGAAATCTTCGCGCGCGACTTCAAGGCTGCGAGCACGGTGTTCAGCGTCGTCATCAGGCCGGAGTTTACCGCGCGGATCTATCCGGCGCTCGGACATCTCAGCCTGTTCGCCATCGGCGCCTCCTGGGGCGGCACCCACAGCCTGATTGCGCCGATGGATGTCACGGCCGATCGCACGGTGCGCGCATGGAATGCCGCGGAAGGATTGGTGCGGCTGAGCATCGGGCTGGAGGAGCCGGGCGAGTTGTGGGAAGACCTGTCGCGATTTCTGGAAGCGCTGGTGGCGTGAGGCTGTCGCCGAGCACGATTGAGCGCTTTGAGGCTGAACCTCTCTCCCCGCGTCATTCCGGGGCGCGCGCGCCCCGGAATGACGCGGGGAGAGATTAGAGGCTCAGCAGGCAGTGCATTTCGCTGATATGGGCCAAGCCCAGATCAGCATCGGCTGCTACCCCGCGCTCAGCCGCACACCCGCGCGCAGGAATTTCTGCGGGTCGACGGCTTCGCCGTCGATGCGGGTCTCGTAGTGCAGATGCGGGCCGGTCGAGCGGCCGGTTGAGCCGACCTCGCCGATGATGTCGCCGATCTTCACCTGCTGGCCGACCTTGACGTTGATCTCGGAGAGATGGCCGTAGCGGGTGGAGAGGCCGTTGCCGTGGTCGACCTCGACCATGCGGCCGTAGCCGCCGGCCCAGCCGGCATTCACCACCTTGCCGTTGGCGGTGACGCGAACGGGATCGCCGGTGGCGGCGCGGAAGTCGAGGCCGGTGTGCATCGCCGGGCGGCCGAGGAATGGATCGGAGCGCACGCCGAAGCCGGAGGTGAACTCGACCTCGCCGATCACTGGCTTGCGATAGGGCACCAGCGACAGCGTGCGGTTCATCTTCTCGACCTGCGCGCGGGTGATGTTGATACGGTAGAGCTGGCGTTCGAACGGACCGGATTCGGCGCCGAGCTTGACCGGAACGAACGGGCCGCCCATGCCGCCCTTTGGCGCGGCCGCTTCGAGCTGGCCCATGTCCAGGCCGAGATCGGTGATGACGCCGCGCATCCGGCGCAGCTTCGATTCCAGCGTCTCCTCGGCCGAGGACAGCATCGCGACCTGCCGCGCCTCGACCTGGTCGAGCGAGCGCGTCAGCCGCGTCAGCACGTTGTCGACGCCGGCGAGCTTGGTCGATGGATTCGGCTGCGCATTCGCCATCACGGGGCTGCGCGATTCGAGCCGGGCCTCGCGGTCCGGCGGCGCGGTGAAGATCACGGTGTCGCTGATCGGCGACGGTTTTGGCGCGGCTGTCGCCGATGGCGGCTCGATCGCGACCGGCGCACGCGCCGGGGGGCGGATCGAGCCGGTGATGTCGGGCATGCTGCCGAGCGCGGTGGCGCGTCCCTCGAGCGCGGTCTGGCGCTTGAGGATCTGGTCGAGCTTCTGGTCGAACTGCTCCTGGTCGAGCAGTTGCCGGCTGGTGGCGCGGTCGACCTTGGCGCGCAGCTCGGCGATGCGGTCCTCATAAGCGTATTGCATCTCGGCCTGGCGCGCGATCAGCCGCGTCAACACGTCGTCGCGGAACGCGAAATAGGTCGCGGTCGCCGCCGACCACAGCCCGAGCAGGCTGACGGTGCCGACCACGATCCAGAACACCACGGGGCCGATGCGCACCTGCTTGCCGGCATGCACCAGCGTGTAGTCGCTCTGCGATGCGGCGGCGACGGGCGCCGGATGGCTGGCGGGTGCGCGCCGATGATGGTGGGCGTGCCCGCGGTCATGAGGATGGTGCTGGGGATATTCGGCGTGATGGCCGGAACGATACGACATCGGCACTCCCGCGCCGGCCGGAGATCGTCGTTCCGGCGGCGTCATTTACGGGAGCGATTTGACCCCTGCATGGTTAATTTTCCCCCAACGCTTTCAGGCGCATTCTCAGAGCGCGCGCGCCGCCGCCAGCACCGCGTCGGCATGGCCGTCGACCTTGACGTTGCGCCACACCTTGGCGACGCGGCCGTCGGCGCTGATCAAGACGGTGCTTCGGATGATGCCGAGAAACTTGCGGCCATAGAGCGACTTCTCGCCCCAGGCGCCGTACGCCTCCAGCATCTCATGCTTCTCGTCCGAGATCAGGGGGACGGCGAGATCGTGCTTGTCGCGGAAATTGTCCTGCGCCTTGACCGAATCGGCGGAGACGCCGAGCACGGCGGCGCCGGCAGCGGCGAAGTCCTTTGACAGGCGGGTGAAGTCGATCGCCTCCTTGGTGCAGCCGGGCGTATTGGCCTTGGGATAGAAGAACAGCACGAGCTTCTGGCCGCTGTAGTCGGCGAGCGAGACGGTTCCGCCGCCATCGCGTGGCAGCTTGAACGCGGGTGCCTTGGCGCCCTCAGCAAGGCCCGTTCCGCTGGCAGCCGGCGCTGCGGGCTTGACCTTCGCAGCGGCGGCCTTGGTGGTCGGCGTCTTGGTGGTCAGCGTCTTGGCGGTCACCGCCTTGGCGGAGGTCGTCTTGGCGGCTTTCGTCACGGCCGGTTTGGCCGTCTTCTTGGTGGCCTTCTTGGCCGCGGTGGCGAGCCGGTTCCCGTCAATCGTCCCGTAGGACGCCGGGTTGGAGGATTTCTTTCGTGATTCCTTCGACATACGCCTTCCTTTCGTCGCTTTCGGCGGCTCAAAAATGAAAGTATCTCGGTTCTTGTCCGGTGTCCCGGGATCGATCTGGAATCCGTGCTTCGCGGCGCGCTGGGGTTCGCGCCTCTTGCGATGAAGCGAAGATCATGGCTACCAGCAGGCGTGAGCACCAGCGCAGTTGAGCACAGTGCAATGACGACTCTCGTACCGTCTCCGGATCAGACGTCCCCGCCACAAATTTCGTCCGGCGGTGGAGAGGCGCCGGTCCGCTGGCGCGAGCAGGTGGGCAAACCTGACGGCGGCGGGGTATAGTGACGAGGATTCCGCGCGTCGTCCGCGCCGCCAGCGAAGCGCCATCGGGCGTGTTGACAGCACCCGCCGAAGCGTGACGGGATCATTGGGGCATCGACTCCTGCCGGCAGTGAGCACGCGCGCTGCGTGAACGGGCGGGGCCACATCGGCGACCAACCTGGCCGAGGCCAGATTGGCACGACTATTTCGGACACGAGGGGCCGGCACCGAGAGGCAATGGCAAGACAGACATCACCCCAGCGGCCCCATCTGCAAGCGGACACCCAGGGCCAGCAGTGGGATGAGGCCGACTGGGATGTGGCCGACCAGTATGAGGCTGCCGCCGAGCACGACGAGATGGTCGGGCAGCGCGCCCGGAGCCTGTTGTCGCGGCCCGATTCGGGCGGGAGCACCGGTCGATTCGGCGGGGCGCGCCCGCGACTGCCGGGCGGCCGGGTGGCCAAGCGCGTCGTCATCACGCTGGCATCGCTCATGCTGCTCGTCGGGCTCGGATTCGCCGGCCTGTGGCTGCGGCTCGGTGCGGGCCCGATCAGCCTCGACATCGCGACGCCATGGCTCGCGGCGGCGATCGAGGACAATATCGGCCACGGCAACACCGTCGAGGTCGGCGGCACCCAGATCGAACGCGCGGGGCGGATCAGGATCGCGGTCCGGATCCGCGACATCATCGTGCGCGACCAGGATCACGCCATCGTCGCCAGCGCGCCCAAGGCCGAGGTGCGGCTGTCCGGCGCCGCGCTGCTGATGGGCCAGCTGCGTGCCGAAAGCCTCAAGCTGGTCGACGCCGAGCTCGCGATTCGCATCACGCCGGACGGCACCGTCACGGTGTCGACGGGTGAGACCAACAAGCCGCTGGCGACGGGCGTCGCCTCCAAGCGCGACGCCGGCCTGCCGCCGACATTCCCGCGGCCGGGACAGGCCGCGCCACTGCCTGGTGCACCGGGACCGCAGGCCGGCTCGCAGCCGTCGGCACCGGCCACGGCGACATTGCCCGCGACCGCCGCGCCTGCGCCGAACGGCCTGCTCGCCGGCCTCGACTGGCTCGATAGCCTCAGCCTGACCGGGCTCGATGGCCAGAACCTGAACGAGATCGGCTTGAAGAACGGCGTGCTGATCGTCGACGACCAGCAGCGCGGCAACAAATGGACGTTCGAGAACATCAGCCTCAGCCTGCGCCGTCCGTCCGGCGGCGGGGTGGCGCTGAGCCTCGGCGAAGAGGGCGCCAGGCCGTGGTCGCTGCGCATTCTGGTCGGGCCCCAGGCCAACGGCGTGCGCACGGTGGACATCAAGGCCGACAAGGTCTCCACCAGCAACATCCTGCTGGCGATGCGGCTCAAGGATCTCACCTACATGGCGGACCTGCCCATGACCGGCGAGATCAAGGGCGAGCTCGCGCGCGACGGGCTGCCGACCTATCTGCGCGGCAAGATCAACATCGGCGCGGGCAAGATCATCGACACCGATACGCCCGACTATCCGATGGCGATCGACTCGGCCGAGATCAGCATGGAATGGGACGCCGGACGCCGCGTGCTGATCGCGCCGTTGAAGGTGATCTCTGGCGCCAACCGCATCACGCTCAACGCCAATCTCGAGCCGCCGAACGACACCGCGAACGACTGGCGGCTGGGTCTCAACGGCGGCACCATCCTGCTCGGCGCCATCGAAAACGAGCCACCGCTGATCTTCAACCGCATCTCGATCAACTTCCGCTTCGACACCGAGGGCAAGCGCGTGCTGCTGACGCAGGCCGAGGTGTCCAACGGTGAAATCGGCGTCGCCGGCACCGGCAGCGTCGAGTATGCCGGAGAGCCGCGGCTGAAGCTCGGCTTCGCCGCGACGCCGATGCCCGCGCTGGCGATGAAACGGATCTGGCCGGCGCTGATCGTGCCGGAGGTGCGGGCCTGGATCATCGAGCGCATCGAGCGCGGCTCGGTGCAGCGGATCGACGTCGCCGTCAATTCGCCGACGCGCAACCTGCCGCGCAAGGGGCCGCCGATTCCCGACGATGGTCTCGACGTCAACATCGTCGCCACCAATGTCACCGTGCATCCGGTCGACGGCCTGCCGTCGGTGCGCGATGCCGACGTGAAGGCGCATGTCACCGGCCGCACCGCGACGGTGACGATCGGGCAGGGCGTCGCGGATACGCCGGCCGGGCGCAAGCTCAACTTCTCCGACGTCGTGTTCGAAGTGCCGGACATGGCGCCGAAGCCGTCGCCGTCGCGGGTGCGCATGCGCGTCGAGGGCCAGGTCGCCGCGGCCGCCGAGATCCTCGCCTCTGACCGGCTCAACGATCTGTCGTCGATGCCGATCGATCCCAACCAGACCAAGGGAACGTTCCAGGCCAGCGTCAATCTCGCGATGCCGGTCAAGGGCGAACTGACCAAGGCCGACACCAGCTACGCGGTCACGGCCGATCTCAACGGCTTTGCCGCCGACAAGCTGGTGATGAACCAGAAGCTCGAGGCCAACACGCTCAAGATCGTGGCCAACACCGCCGGCTATCAGGTGAAGGGCGACGTCAAGATCAACGGCCAGCCGGCCACGCTCGACTATCGCAAGCCGACCGAGGGCGACGCCGACATCAAGATGCAGGCGATCCTCGATGATGCGAGCCGCGCCCGGCTCGGCATGGATCTGGGCACCGCGATCACCGGCAACGTGCCGCTCAAGCTCAACGGCAAGATCGCAGGCTCCGCCGATCGCGACAGCCGGCTCGGTGTCGAGGCCGATCTGACCCAGCTCAAGCTCGACAATCTGCTGCCGGGCTGGGTGAAGAATCCGGGCAAGGCGAGCAAGGCCACCTTCAACGTGGTCGCCAAGCAGCAATCGACCCGCTTCGAGGACATCAACATCGAAGGCGGTGGCGTCTCCATCAAGGGCTCGCTGGAAGTCGACCAGAACGGCGACCTGATGAACGCCAACTTCCCGACCTATTCGCCGTCGGAAGGTGACAAGACGCAGCTCAAGGCCGAGCGCGGCCAGGACGGCGTGCTGAAGCTGTCGATGCGCGGCGACGTGTTCGACGGCCGCGGCTTCCTGAAGTCGGCCATCTCCGGGACCAACAAGGACGCCGACAAGAACAAGGCGCGCTCGAACCTCGACTTCGACGCCGAGGTCAAGCTCGGCGCCGTCGCCGGCTTCAACGGCGAGGCGCTGCGCAGCGTCGACGTCAAGCTCTCCCGGCGCGGCGGCGCCTTCAAGAGCTTCAATTTGACCGGCAAGGTCGGCCGCGACACGCCGGTCACGGCCGACATCCGCGTCGGCCGCGAGGCGCCCAGCTCCGATCCGCGCGCGCGCCGTCAGGGCCGCGAGGTGATCTATCTCGTGACCAACGATGCAGGCGCGCTGCTGCGCTTCGCCGACACCTATTCCAAGATGGCCGGCGGCGAGCTGGAGCTGGCGATGGAGCCGCCGACGGCCGATTCCAGCCCCAAGGAAGGCTTGGCGATCGTTCGCAACTTCACCGTCAGGGGTGAGCAGGCGCTCGACCGCGCCGCTTCCGGTGCGGCCCAGGGCGCGTCACAGGGCATCGCCTTCACGATGCTGCGCGCAGAGTTCACGCGGCAGAACGGGCTGCTCTCGATCCGCGACGGCGTGGTCAAGGGGCCGACGCTCGGCCTGACCATCGAGGGCAGCATCGACTACAACGTCAACCAGGTCCGCGCCTCCGGCACGATCGTGCCGCTGTACGGGCTGAACAACATGTTCAACCAGATCCCGATCGTCGGCCTGTTCCTCGGCGGCAGCAATGAGGGCCTGTTCGGCGTGACCTACGAGGTCGTCGGCACGCCGAGCCAGCCTGTGGTGCGCATCAATCCGATCTCGGCCATGCTGCCGGGCGTGACGCGCAAGATCATGGATTTCAACACCGGCAAGCAGCAATACCCGCCGGCGGAGCTGCCGCCGAACAATTGACGCGGCCGGCCGTCGGCGTCGGCGACGTCAACAGAGCGGATCGATGCGGTCAGGCCGCTCTGACGCCAGCAAGGAAGGTGTCGACCTCGCGGGAGAGCTGCTCGGCCTGCTTGGAGAGGTTGCCGGCGGCGATCAGCACGTGGCTCGCGGCGCCGCCGGTCTCGTTGGCCGCCGTCGAGACGCCGCCGATATTAGCGGTGACCTCACGGGTGGCCTGCGCGGTCTGGGTGACGTTGCGCGCGATCTCCGCGGTGGCCGTTCCCTGTTCCTCGATCGCCGATCCGATCGTGGCCGCGATCGCGGACACTTCCTCGATGGTCAGGGTGATGCCGTCGAGCGCGCCGACCGCTTCCCGCGTCGCGTTCTGGATCTGGGCGATGCGGTCGCCGATCTCCTGCGTGGCCTGTGCGGTCTGGCTGGCCAGGCTCTTCACCTCCGCTGCGACCACCGCGAAGCCGCGCCCGGCTTCGCCGGCGCGCGCGGCCTCGATCGTGGCGTTGAGCGCCAGCAGGTTGGTCTGGCCCGCGATGCTGGAGATCAGCTCGGCGACGTGCTCGATCTGCTTGGCGCCGTCGGCCAGGGCGCGGACGATCCCGTCGGTATGGCGCGCGCTTTCGACGGCGCGTCCGGTAACCTCGGCCGATTGGGCGACCTGACGGCTGATCTCGGTGATCGACGAGGTCAATTCCTCGGCGGCGGTGGCGACCGTCTGGACGCGCGAGCTCGCTTCATTCGCGGCGGAGCTGACGGCGGTCGCGCGCGCATTGGTGCTCTCGGCGGTGCCGGTCATCGATTTCGCCGTGGCCTCGAGCTCTCCGGCGCCGGACGCCATCAGGGCCACGAGCTGGCCGACGGAGGCATCGAAGCGGTCGGCCATCGCGATCAGCGCGTCGCGCTTGTCCGCTTCGCTGCGCTGCTTGGATGCGGCCTGCTCATGCTCCAGCATGCGGGCGGTGATCGCGGTCTTGCGCAGCACCTCCAGGGTCTCGGCCATGCGGCCGATCTCGTCGCCGCGTTCGGTCTCGGCGACCGGCTGCTCGAGCCGCCCGCCGGCGATGTCCTGCATGCGATCCTTCAGCCGATGCAGCCCGCCGACCACATTGTGCGAAATCAGGAAGGACAAGATGCCGAGCAGCACGAGCAGCGCCGTGCCGATGCCGGCGAGCCGCATCAGCAGGGCATAGACGTCCGCCTCGATATCGTCGACATAGAGCCCGTAGCTCATGACGATGTTCCACGGCGCGAAGGCGCGGACGAAGACGACCTTCCGCAGCGGCTCGGTCTGGCCGGGCCGCGGATAGAGGTAGGAGGTCGTGCTGCCTTCCGGTTTCTGCTGCGCGGCCTTGATCTGCGCATCGGCGATCATGACGCCGTTGGCGTCCTTGGTGCCGAGGATCTTGCCTTCCAGCTTCTCATTTGCGGCATTCAGAAGAAGCGCCGAATCGGCTGCGTTGTAGGCGATCGGATAGCCCTGGCCGTTGTTGAACGTCATTCGTCGCGCAAGATAGCGGAACTTGTTCTTGGCTTCGTCCACCGACATTTTTCCTGCCGCGACCTCCGTCTGCAGCGTCTCCGCGAGACCGTAGACGAGGTCCACCGCCGTATGCATCTGGGTGATGCGGTCCTCCAGCATCCGCGCGCGGCTGAGCCAGCCGGAGACGGCGACGATCGCGATCACCGTTGCGATCGCAAGGAGCACCATGCTCGCGAGCTTGGTGCGGAACTTCATGCGGCTGAGCAGTGTCACGGCGTCCTCTTCGTTGTTGTTGCCAAAACAACTATCATCAAGCTGCTTACTAATCATGAACGCGTGGTTGTTGCGTGCCGTCCACTATGTGGACGTGCGGCGCTCGCCGCTCGTGAGCACGTCTTAATCGGGCGCACGCCAACTACGTGCGAAGGGCGGGAACGACCAGGAACGGGATCATCCCGATGACGACGCTCACGAGCGCCAGCAGAATGACGGCATCATAGCCGTGAGTGAGATCGTGGATGACGCCGCCGCTCCACGATCCCAGCGCCGAGCCGAGCCCGCTGCCGATCGTGATCGTGCCGTAGATGGTGCCGAGCCGCCTGCCGCGGAAGATCTTCATCGCGGTGGCCGACAACAGCGGCCCGCGCGAGCCGATCATGCTGCCGAAGCAGACGACGAAGCCGCCGAGCAGGAAGATGTTCGGCGCAAATTGCAGCGCCCACAGCATCAGGATTCCTGCGATCGATACGGCGTAGGAGAACAGCACCGACGGCCGCCGGCCGATCAGCCCGTCGAGAGCGGAGACGCCGAGCATGCCGAACAGCAGCACCACGCCCGAGAAGCCCCAGGCGGTGGCGGCCTGCAGCGGCGCAAAGCCGGCATCGATCAGATAGGCGACGACCTGCGGCGCGATCGCATACATGCCGATGGCGGTGAAGAAGAAGGTCGAGAACAGCGCCCAGAAGGCGTGGTGGCGCAGCGCGCGCGACAACGTCCAGGCGTCATCAGCGAGCTCGTCGCTGATCGGCCTGGTGATGTGAGGCGCGCCGGCGGCGAACAGCCGCCACGGTAGCAACGCCAGCGGCACCAGCAGACTGAAGGCTGCAGCGCCGAACGCCTGATAGGTGCTGCGCCAGCCGATGGCGTCGATCAGCAGTTGCGAGCCCGGCAGCAGGATCAGCACGCCGGCGCCGGTCGCCGAATAGATCACCGCCATCGCGGTCGGCAGCTTCTTGCCGAACCAGCGGCCGAGCAGGATCGAGTTGGGGACGTTGCCGATCAGCGCGATGCCGATGCCGACGCACAGGCCGATGCTGATCTGGAACTGCCACAGCGCCCGCGCGTGCGCCGCGGCCGTGAAGGCTGTGCCGAGCAGCAGGAGGCCGAGCGCATAGACGGCGCGCGGCCCGGTGTGGTCGAACAGCCGTCCGATCAGCGGCGCGGCGAGGCCGCCGGCGAGCGCCGTCAGCGAATAGATCGAGACCACCTCGGAGCGGTCCCAGCCGAAGCCGTCGGAGATCGGCTTGAGGAAGACGGTAAAGCTTTCTCCCAGCCCGCGGCCGAGCACCGACAGCGCGAAGCACAGGCCCAGCACCACGAACGCCAAGTGCGTTCGTGGTCGAGCTGTCGGGCTTTCCTCGGCTTGCGCAGGCTCTTGCGGCGCGCTGATCGTCATACCGTCAGGGAGCGCCTTTCGGCGTTCCCTGACAAGCAGGCAAAAACGAATGCGGCTATGCAGGCTTGACCAGCACGTGGCGCTTCTTGCCCAGCGACAGCTTGATCACGCCCTCGCTGGTCAGCGCCGCCGGCGTCAGTGCCATCTTTTCGTCGGTCACCGCGACGTCGTTGACGCGCAGGCCGCCGCCCTTGATCTGCCGCCGCGCCTCGCCGTTGGAGGCGACGAGGCCGGCCTTGACGAAGGCATTGAGCACGCCGAGGCCCGCGTCGAGCTCAGCCTTTGCGACCTCGACGGTCGGCAGGTTCTCGGCGATCGCGCCTTCCTCGAAGGTGCGGCGCGCGGTCTCGGCCGCGGTCCGCGCCGCTTCTTCGCCGTGCAGCAGCGTGGTCGCCGCATCCGCCAGCGCCTTCTTGGCCTCGTTGATCTCGGCGCCCTGGAGCGCGCCGAGCTTTTCGATCTCCGACAGCGGCAGCGTCGTGAACAGCTTGAGGAACTTGACGACGTCGGCGTCCTCGGTGTTGCGCCAGTACTGCCAGAAATCATACGGGCTGCACTGGTCGGCATTGAGCCAGATCGCCCCCTGCGCGGTCTTGCCCATCTTGGCGCCCGAGGCGGTGGTCAGCAGCGGTGTCGTCAGCGCGAAGAGCTGTTCGGTGCCCATGCGGCGGCCGAGCTCGACACCGTTGACGATGTTGCCCCACTGGTCCGAGCCGCCCATCTGGAGCCGGCAGCCGGTGCGGCGCGCCAGCTCGACGAAGTCGTAGGCCTGGCAGACCATGTAGTTGAACTCGATGAAGCTCATCTCCTGCTCGCGCTCGAGCCGCAGCTTCACCGAGTCCATGGTCAGCATGCGGTTGACCGAGAAGTGCCGGCCGATGTCGCGCAGCATCTCGATCCACTTGAGCTGGGTCAGCCATTCGGCGTTGTCGAGCATGATGGCATCTGTCGCGCCGTCGCCGTAGCGCAGCACCTTGGCGAACACGCCGCGGATCGAGGCCTTGTTGGCCTCGATCTCCTCGACCGTGCGCATCGCGCGGGTCTCGTCCTTGCCGGAGGGATCTCCGACCATGGTCGTGCCGCCGCCCATCAGGGTGATCGGCTTGTTCCCGGTCTGCTGCAGCCAGTACAGCATCATCATGGTCAGGAAGTTGCCGATGTGCAGCGAGCGTGCGGTGCAGTCATAGCCGACATAGGCGGTCGCCTGGCCCTTGGCGGCGAGCGCATCCAGGCCCTCGAAATCCGAGCACTGATGGATGAATCCGCGGCTCTGCAGCACGTTCAGGAAATCAGACTTGAAGCCAGTCATTGTCGGCGACTCTGAGCATTTGTTTACGGTATTGACCTGATGTCGCGGCGGGGTGCGGTAGGGCACATGCCGCGGATACGGGCGTTGTGGCATTATAAGATGCGCCGGGCTTGTACAAGCATGGGCGCGGCCCGGGCGGGACCTCAAATCGGCCGTACTTGGCAAGCAGGGCAGGGTTTTCGGGTTCGACTGCAATGATTCTGACCGCACTTGGCCTCATGAGTGGCACCTCGCTCGACGGGGTGGACGTGGCCCTGATCGAGACCGACGGGCGGCAGATCAAGAGGCTCGGCCCCACGGGCTACCGGGCCTATGGCGCCGCCGAGCGCAGCCTGCTGCGCGAGGCGCTCGCCGATGCGGTGCAGATCGAGCGGCGCGAGGCGCGTCCCGGGCGGGTACGCGATGCCGAGCGCGCCGTGACGGTGGCGCACGCCGAGGCGATCGCCGCGTTCCTGGCGCAGCACCGGCTCAAGCCTGAGGACATCGACATCATCGGCTTCCATGGGCAGACCGTGCTGCACCGCCCGGAACGCCGCCTGACGGTGCAGATCGGCGATGCCGCCGCGCTCGCCAAGTCCGTCCATATCCCGGTGATGCACGATTTCCGCGCCGCCGACGTCGATTTCGGCGGGCAGGGCGCGCCGTTCGTGCCGGTCTATCACCGTGCCCTGGCGCAATCGCTGTCACGCCCCGGGCCGATCGCCGTGGTCAATATCGGCGGCGTCTCCAACATCACCTATATCGATGGCGACGACGTGCTGATCGCCTGCGACACCGGTCCGGGCAATGCGCTGCTCGACGACTTCATGCACCGCGCGACCGGCCAGGCGTTCGATCAGGATGGCCGCGTGGCGGAGCAGGGCAGGCCGGACGAGGCCTGGATCACGAGCGCGCTCGACATGCCCTTCTTCGCGCTGCCGCCGCCGAAATCGCTCGACCGCAACGATTTCGCCGCGCTGAAGCTCGGCGATGTGACGCCGGCGGACGGGGCCGCGACCCTGACGGCGTTCACGGCGGCTGCGATCGCCCGCGTCGTTCCGCTGCTGCCGAAGCCGCCGGCGAGCTGGATCGTCTGCGGCGGCGGCGCCCGCAACCATACCATGATGCGGATGCTGCGGGAGCGTGTCGCTCCGGCGAGCGTCGAATCGGCCGATGCGCTGGGCTGGTCGGCTGACGCGATCGAGGCCCAGGCGTTCGGCTTCCTGGCGGTCCGCGGCATGAAGGGCCTGCCGCTGAGCTATCCCACCACCACCGGGGTGCCGTTTCCGATGACCGGCGGAGTGATCGCGCGTCCGTGATCCATGCAATTGCATGAATCTTGACAGTTCCATGCGTGTGCATCTAGTTTGATGCATCTGCATCAAACTGCCGAGGATGTCATGTCGCCCTCCCTGAAGCTGATCAGCCACAAGCTCTGCCCCTATGTGCAACGCGCCGTCATCGCGCTCACCGAGAAGGGTGTCGCGTTCGAGCGGATCGACATCGATCTTGCCGACAAGCCCGACTGGTTCCTGAAGATCTCGCCGCTCGGCAAGGTGCCGGTGCTGGTGGTGCCGACGGCGCAGGGCGAGGTGGCGGTGTTCGAGAGCAACGTGATCTGCGAGTACATCGAGGACGCGCAGCCGGCTGTGAGGCTGCATCCCGAGGACGCGCTGGCCCGCGCGCAGCATCGCGCCTGGATGGAGTTCGGCTCGGCGATCCTCGGTGATCTCTGGGGCCTGGAGACGACGCAGGATGCCGCCGTCTTCGCGGCCAGGCGTGAGGCGCTGACGGCGAAGTTCGCGCGCGTCGAGGACGCGCTGGGCGAGGGGCCGTATTTCAATGGTGCGCGTTTCAGCCTGGTCGACGCGGTGTTTGCGCCGGTCTTCCGCTATTTCGATGTGTTCGATGGCTATGCCGATCTCGGCATCTTTGCTTCAACGCCGAAGGTTCGGGCCTGGCGTGATCAGTTGGCGCAGCGGCCGAGTGTGAGGACGGCGGTCGGCGCCGATTATCCGACGCTGCTGCGCGCGTTCCTTGTGAGGCACGACGCTTATTTGTTGAAGCAGGCTGCTTGAGAAAGTACGCGAGGCGTAGGGTAGGCCAAGCGATCAGATCGGTGCAAAGCGCTGATCTGATCGCGTGCCCACCATTGGCTCAGCATGCACACATGAAGTCGGTGGGCACGGCGCGTTGGACTCGCCTTTGCCCACCCTACAGAACATCGCCCGGCCTCACCTCACATTGGCGAGGCGCATGTCCAGATAGGCCGTGATCGTCTCCATGAGCGGCTCGAGCTTGCCGTCGAAGAAGTGGTTGGCACCGGGGATGACCTGCTGGTCGATCACGATGCCCTTTTGCGTCTTCAGCTTCTCGACCAGCGTGTTGACGTCCTTGGGCGGCACCACCGCATCGCGCTCGCCGTGCACGATCAGGCCGGAGGACGGGCAGGGCGCCAGGAACGAGAAGTCGTAGAGGTTGGCGGGCGGCGCGATCGAGATGAAGCCCTCGACCTCCGGGCGGCGCATCAGGAGCTGCATGCCGATCCAGGCGCCGAACGAGAAGCCGGCGACCCAGCAGGCGCGAGCCTCGGGGTTGATGGTCTGCGCCCAATCGAGCGCGGAGGCCGCATCGGACAGCTCGCCGGTGCCGTGGTCGAACGAGCCTTGGCTGCGGCCGACGCCGCGGAAATTGAAGCGCAGCACCGAGAAGCCGCGATGCGCGAAGGCGTAGTAGCACTGGTACACGATCTGATGGTTCATCGTGCCGTGGAACTGCGGATGCGGATGCAGGATCATCGCGATCGGCGCGTTCTTCTGCTTCGCCGGATGGTAACGGCCTTCGAGGCGGCCGGCCGGACCGTTGAAGATGACTTCAGGCATCAGAGAATCCTTGGCAGAGCGTCGACCGACTTCGTCCATGCTTCATCTGGCGCCTCGCCGAAGAGTCAGCAGGGGACATCAGCAGGAAAAGTGGTGATCGAGCGCCATCCGTTCGCTTGGACGGAGCGGCGCTGGCGTGACTGGAAGTTGGCCTTCTAGCATGGAGCGCAGGGCAAAAAGCAAGGATTTTCAACGCCCGGCGAGGGGGCTGCGGCGGGGATGCCGAGCGTGCCATCGAAGCGGCTGCGGGGCGAGGCGGCCGCGGAGCGTGCCCCGAATGCGCCTGCAATCTGATGAAAATACAGGCGTTTTCGTCACCAGCCGCGGCCGCTTCAGCGCGCCGCCACCACCGTCTGCTCCAATGGCGCAACCGCGCTGCGATAGCGGCGGCTGCCCTGGACGGATTGGCCGCCGTCGAAGGTCAGGTCGAACTCGCCTGATGGCAGAACCGAAAGCGCGGTGACCCTGGTCATGTTGACGAGCCGGCCGCGATGGATGCGCACCAGCGCGAAGCGGGCGAGTTCGGCCTCGGCGGCCGACAAGGTGCCGCGGATCAGATGTCGCCTGCCGCCGGCCATGGCGTATTCCACGTAGTTGCCGGCCGCAGCGACCCACAGGATGTCGGCCGGCGCGACGCGGATGCGGCTCGCGCCGTCGCGCAGCCAGAGCGTGGCAGGGGCAGGAGGCTCGGATCGCCGTGTCGGCTCTTGGAGGGCGCTCGCGCGATAGCCGTCATATAGCCAGAGCGTGGCACCGATGAGCAGCGCCGTCATGACGTCCTTGCGGAACTCGTACACGATGGTGGCGAGCGAGAACTGGAAGTCGTAGGCGCCGCCAGCGCCCCACATCAGCAGCTTGCGCAGCATCACCATGCCGGTGATGTGGAGCAGGGAGAAGACGATGACGGCGGCAACGGCGAGCGCGATGAGACGGACAGGGGCGGCCGGGCCCCGCCGGATCAATCGAACGGTGACGACCAGCAGCGGCGCCAGCAGGATGATGACGATGATGCTCGTCATCTCCCACAGCAGCTGCTTTTCTAGATCATAGGCGGCTCCCCGCCTGACGGCATCGTGGGCGGCCGAGAGGGCGTTGACGACGCCGATGCCGAGCGAGAGCCCGGCCATGATGGCGTAGAAGCTCCGATCATTCGGACGCAGCATCGAGCCGACAAGCTTGTTCATGGCACCGGACCCGCTATCTCAATCTCGCGCCCGACGATACCACGCTGGCCGTCGCGCATCATCATGGTGCCGACGAGCCATGGTCGTTCGTGGCCCGAGTTGATATGAACGGACCGATGGCCGACAGGATCTATCTCGACTGGAACGCGACGACGCCGCTTCGACCGCAAGCGCGCGCGGCGGTGATCGCCGCCATGGACCTGGTCGGCAATCCCTCGTCGGTTCATGCCGAAGGCCGCAAGGCGCGGCGGCTGATGGAGGAGGCCCGCGAGGTCATCGCCCGCGGGCTCGGTACCGTTGCGCGCCGCGTCGTGTTCACCTCCGGCGGAACCGAGGCCAATGTGCTCGCTTTGAGCCCAGGTCTGCGGGCGCCGGCCGGCCCGGTCGAGCGGCTGCTGGTGTCGGCGGTCGAGCATGCCTCGGTGCTGGCCGGCGGCCGGTTCGCGCCATCGGCGGTGCAGACGATCCCGGTCGATGCCTCGGGCGTGGTCGATCCCGGCCGCCTGGAAGCCCTGCTGGCCGGGGGACCGCGGGCGCTTGTGTCCGTCATGGCCGCCAACAACGAGACCGGGGTGCTTCAACCGGTTTCGAAAGTTGCTGAGATCGTGTACCAGGCGGGCGGCCTGCTGCATGTCGACGCGGTCCAGGCATTTGGGAAAATACCCCTCGATATCAAACAGATGGGCGCGGACCTTGTGACCATCTCTGCGCACAAGATCGGCGGACCCAAGGGCGTCGGCGCGCTGGTTCTGGGCGCCGGCGTGGAGGAGCCGATTCCGGTTCTCCGCGGTGGCGGCCAGGAGCGCGGTCGCCGGGCTGGAACCGAAAACATGGCCGGAATTGCCGGATTTGGCGCCGCAGCCGGCGCTGCCCTGGCTGAGCTCGAGGTCGACCTGCCCCGGATCACGGCGCTGCGCGACCGGCTGGAAACGGGCCTTCGTCAGACCGCCGGCGTGACGGTATTTTCCTCCGAAGCGGCGCGGCTTCCGAATACGACGCTGTTCACGGCGCCGGGGCTCAAGGCCGAGACGGCCGTGATCGGGTTCGATCTCGAAGGGATCGCGGTGTCTTCCGGCTCGGCCTGCTCGTCCGGTAAGGTCCAGCCATCCCATGTCCTGGAAGCGATGGGCGTCGGTTCCGCAGCGGCGCAGGGAGCGGTGCGCCTCAGTCTGGGCTGGTCCACGACCGAGGCGGATGTCGATCGCGGCCTGCAGGCTTGGCGAAAGCTGTCATTGACCCTACTTAAAGGTGGCGACGAAACCGTGCTTGAGCGATTCTAAGGGCGTGATTTCGTCCGCGAAACGTCGTAAGACGGTTCCAGAACGTGTCCACCGCGGTCCTTGAAACCGCGAGCGGAGGATGGAATGCCAGCCGTACAAGAGACGGTCGACCGCGTCAGGCGGATCGACGTCGACCAATATCGTTATGGGTTCGAGACACTCATCGAATCCGAGAAGGCTCCCAAGGGGCTTTCCGAAGACACGATCCGCTTCATCTCGGGCAAGAAGAACGAGCCCGCCTGGATGCTCGAATGGCGGCTGGAGGCCTATCGCCGCTGGCTGACCATGCAGGAGCCGACCTGGGCGCGCGTCGACTACCCCAAGATCGACTTCCAGGATCTGTATTATTACGCCGCGCCCAAGCCGAAGAAGCAGCTCTCCTCGATCGACGAGATCGACCCGGAGATTCTGAAGACCTACGAGAAGCTCGGCATTCCGCTCCGCGAGGTCGCGATCCTCGAGGGCGTCGAGCCGGTGCCCGGCGCTGGCAGCCCCGAGAGCCGCAAGATCGCGGTCGACGCCGTGTTCGATTCGGTGTCGGTGGCGACGACGTTCAAGGAGGAGCTGAAGAAGGCGGGCGTGATCTTCATGCCGATCTCGGAAGCGATCCGCGAGCATCCCGAGCTGGTGCAGAAATATCTCGGCAGCGTGGTGCCGACCTCCGACAATTTCTACGCGACCTTGAACTCGGCCGTCTTCTCCGACGGCTCGTTCGTCTATATCCCGCCGGGCGTGCGCTGCCCGATGGAGCTGTCGACCTATTTCCGCATCAACGAGCGCAACACCGGCCAGTTCGAGCGCACGCTGATCATCGCCGACAAGGGCGCCTACGTGTCCTATCTCGAGGGCTGCACCGCGCCGCAGCGCGACGAGAACCAGCTGCACGCGGCGGTGGTCGAGCTGGTCGCGCTGGATGATGCCGAGATCAAGTACTCGACGGTGCAGAACTGGTATCCGGGCAATTCGGAAGGCAAGGGCGGCATCTACAATTTCGTCACCAAGCGTGGCGACTGCCGCGGCGATAATTCCAAGATTTCCTGGACCCAGGTCGAGACGGGATCGGCGATCACCTGGAAATATCCGAGCTGCATCCTGCGTGGCGATAACTCTCGCGGTGAATTTTATTCGATCGCGATCTCGAACGGCTTCCAGCAGGTCGACTCGGGCACCAAGATGATCCATCTCGGCAAGAACACGTCGAGCCGCATCATCTCCAAGGGAATCGCTGCCGGCAAATCGCAGAACACCTATCGTGGCCTGGTCACGGCGCATCGCAAGGCGACCGGCGCGCGCAACTTCACTGCCTGCGATTCGCTGCTGATCGGCGACAAATGCGGTGCGCATACCGTGCCGTATATCGAGGCCAAGAACTCCTCGGCCACCTTCGAGCACGAGGCGACCACGTCCAAGATCTCCGAAGACGTGCTGTTCTACTGCATCCAGCGCGGTCTTTCGCAGGAGGAGGCGGTTGGCCTGGTCGTCAACGGCTTCGTCAAGGACGTGCTGCAGCAGCTCCCGATGGAGTTCGCAGTCGAGGCGCAGAAGCTGATCTCGATCAGCCTCGAAGGTTCGGTCGGCTGAGGCCATATTGCAGCAGGGCCGCGGCGCGGCCCGCTCGTGCTGATATCGATATCATACGTCCTTGGACCCGATGGAATCGGTGCCGCCAGGGCAAGCGTTGAGCGGAAACAGATCATGGCACTACTCGAAATCAACAACCTGCAGGTCCGCGTCGAGGAGCGCGAGATTCTCCACGGCCTGACGCTGTCGATCGACGCCGGCAAGGTGCATGCGATCATGGGGCCGAACGGCTCCGGCAAGTCGACGCTGTCCCACGTCATCGCCGGCAAGCCGGGCTATGAGGTGACCGGCGGCGAGATCCTGTTCAAGGGCGAGGATCTGCTCGCCATGGCACCGGACGAGCGTGCCGCCAAGGGCGTGTTCCTGGCGTTCCAGTACCCGGTGGAGATCCCCGGCGTCGCGACCATGACCTTCCTGCGGACAGCGCTGAACGCGCAGCGCAAGGCGCGCGGCGAGGAGGAATATTCGACGCCGGACTTCCTCAGGAAGGTGCGCGAGATCTCGAAATCGCTCAGCATTCCGCAGGACATGCTCAAGCGCGGCGTCAATGTCGGCTTTTCCGGCGGCGAGAAGAAGCGCAACGAGGTGCTGCAGATGGCGCTGTTCCAGCCGTCGCTCTGCATCCTCGACGAGATGGATTCCGGCCTCGACATCGACGCGCTGCGCATCGCCGCCGACGGCGTCAACGCGCTGCGCGCAGCCGATCGCTCGATGATCGTGATCACCCACTATCAGCGGCTGCTGAACTACATCGTCCCCGACGTCGTTCATGTGATGTCGAAGGGGCGCGTCGTGAAGAGCGGCGGCAAGGAGCTCGCGCTCGAGCTGGAGGCGTCCGGCTACGCCCAGTTCGAAGACGCGGCCTGAGCTCGCGAATGGATCTGTGATGAACGTAGCTTTGGTCAAGAACGACAGCGGTCCGGCGGCGAGCAGCTTGCTCTCTGCCGCTCTGGGCCGTCTGCCCGGCACCGGCAAGGTGGTCGATATCCGGCGCGAAGCCTTCTCGGCCTTCGAGCGCACCGGCCTGCCGCACCGTCGTATCGAGGAATGGAAGTACACCGATCTGCGTGCGCTGATGCGCGAGGTGCTGCCGCTCGCAGGCGCGCCCGACGCGGCGGCGCTGGCACGGGCAAAAGCCGTGCTGGCTTCTGTTGCCGTCGACGGCGCCCGGAAGCTGGTACTGGTCGACGGCGTGTTCGTGGCGGAGCTCTCGGACATCTCGGCCTCCGAAGATGGTGTCAAGGTTCACACGCTGCGCGAGGCGCTGCAGAGCGCCGGCAGCGAGCGGCTGCTGGAGACGACCGTCAACGATGCGATGGTCCTGTTGAACGGTGCGCTCGCGACCGACGGAGTCCTGATCTCCGTGGCGGATGGTGCAAAGCTCTCGCATCCGCTGCAGATCATTCACATCGCGACGGCATCGCAGGCATCGCGTGCCAGTCGCTCGCATCTTTCGGTGGGGAACGGCGCGCAGGCCACCTTGATCGAAAGCGCGATCGCCGCCGATGGCGCCTCGGGCTATCAGGCCAATGACGCCGTGGTCGTCTCCCTCGGTGACGACGCTGCGTTGTCCACCATTCGCCTGATGCGCGATGCCGGGGATGCCGTTAACATCACGTCAGCCAAGTACGAGGTCGGTGCGCGGTCGAAACTCAATCTCTTCAACATGACGACCGGCGGCGCCGTCAGTCGTCTGCAGGGCTTCATCACTCTCAAGGGCGAAGGCAGCGAGCTGATCATCAACGGCGTCAACCTGCTGCGCGACAGGCAGCATGGCGACCTGACGCTGGTGGTCGATCACGCGGTGCCCGGCTGCACCAGCCGCGAGAACTTTCGTGCGGTGCTCGACGATCGCGCCCATTCGGTGTTCCAGGGCCGCATCATCGTGCGCCCCGACGCGCAGCAGACCGACGGCAAGATGATGACGCGGGCGCTGCTGTTGTCCGACGAGGCCGAGGCCGACAGCAAGCCCGAGCTCGAGATCTTCGCCGACGACGTCTCCTGCGGCCATGGCGCCACCGCCGGCGCGCTCGACGACAGCCTGTTGTTCTATCTGCAGGCCCGCGGCCTGCCGGAGAAACAGGCCCAGGCGCTGCTGATCCAGGCCTTCGTCGGCGAAGCCATCGAGGCGATCGAGGACGATTCCTTGCGCGAGCGCGTCATCGCGGCCGCCCAGGACTGGATGGAGGCGCGCGCATGAGCACGCATCCCGCCGTCTCCAACGGATCCTACGACGTCGCCCGCATCCGCGAGGACTTTCCGGCGCTGGCGCTACAGGTCTACGGCAAGAAGCTCGTCTATCTCGACAATGCCGCCTCGGCACAGAAGCCGCGCGCGGTGCTCGACCGCATGACGCAGGCCTATACCAGCGAATATGCCAACGTGCATCGCGGCCTGCATTATCTCGCCAATGCCGCCACGGAAGCCTATGAGGGCGGCCGGGAGCGGGTCACGCGCTTCCTCAATGCGCGCCGCAGCGAGGAGATCATCTTCACCCGCAACGCGACCGAGGCGATCAATCTGGTCGCGTCGTCGTGGGGCGGGCCGAACATCGGCGAGGGCGACGAGATCGTGCTCTCGATCATGGAGCACCATTCCAACATCGTCCCCTGGCATTTCCTCAGGGAGCGGCAGGGCG
Source organism: Bradyrhizobium sp. HKCCYLRH2047 (assembly GCF_051168175.1). Classification (NCBI taxonomy): domain Bacteria; kingdom Pseudomonadati; phylum Pseudomonadota; class Alphaproteobacteria; order Hyphomicrobiales; family Nitrobacteraceae; genus Bradyrhizobium; species Bradyrhizobium sp. HKCCYLRH2047. Next base: position 189,731 of record NZ_JBNPUM010000005.1, on the reverse strand, counting down.
CGGTGATCAAGTGGGCCCCGGTCGACGATGAGGGCAACTTCCTGATCGACGAGTTCGAGAAGCTGCTGACGCCCAGGACCAAGCTGGTCGCGATCACGCAGATGTCGAACATGCTGGGCACGCTCGTGCCGGTGAAGGAGGTCGTTCGGATTGCGCATGCGCGCGGCATCCCGGTGCTGGTCGACGGCAGCCAGGCCGCCGTGCATCTCGCCATCGACGTCCAGGACATCGACTGCGACTTCTACGTCTTCACCGGCCACAAGCTGTACGGGCCGACCGGGATCGGCGTGCTCTACGCCAAGTACGACCACCTCGTTGCCATGCGCCCCTACAATGGCGGCGGCGAGATGATCCGCGAGGTTGCGCGCGACTGGGTCACTTATGGCGATCCGCCGCACAAGTTCGAGGCGGGCACCCCGATGATCGTCGAGGCGGTCGGGCTGGGCGCCGCGATCGATTACGTCAACTCGGTCGGCAAGGAGCGCATCGCCGCGCATGAGCACGACCTGCTCACCTATGCCCAGGATCGGCTGCGCGAGATCAACTCGCTGCGGCTGATCGGCACCGCCAAGGGCAAGGGGCCGGTGATCTCGTTCGAGATGAAGGGGGCGCATGCTCATGACATCGCGACCGTGATCGACCGCCAGGGCGTCGCGGTGCGTGCGGGCACGCACTGCGTGATGCCGCTTTTGGAGAGATTCAACGTCACGGCGACCTGCAGGGCCTCGTTTGGCATGTACAATACGAGGGAAGAGGTCGATCAGCTTGCACAGGCATTGATCAAGGCGCGGGAATTGTTTGCATGACCGACACGGCCGACGTCAAAACTCAGACTGTCGAAACCCATTCGGCGCTGCCGCCGGAGGAGACCGAGCGGCTTTCCACCGAGATCATCGCGGCGCTGAAGACGGTGTTCGACCCGGAGATCCCGGCCGACATCTATGAGCTCGGCCTGATCTACAAGGTCGACATCAAGGACGACCGCAGCGTCGACGTGATGATGACCTTGACGACGCCGAACTGTCCGGCGGCCGGCGAGTTGCCGACCATGGTGGAGAACGCGATCGCCAGCGTCCCGGGCGTCGGCGTGGTGAATGTGAGCATTGTCTGGGAGCCGCAATGGACGCCGGACCGGATGAGCGACGAGGCGCGCCTCGTCCTCAACATGTGGTGAGGCACGACGTTTGAATGGCGGTCGGGATTGATCGAACGCCGGGATTGACCAGATGACCGATATGACCAACACGCCAGTCGCCAGCAAGCCGAAGCCGCGGCCCCGTCCGCAGGTCATGCGGCTGACCGATGCCGCGGCCACGCGCATCCGCGAACTGACCGCACGCGCGGAATCCGAGATCATCGGATTGCGCGTCGGGGTCAAGAACGGCGGCTGCGCCGGACAGTCCTACACGGTCGAATATGCCCACGATATCCGGCCGACCGACGAGGTGGTCGAGGACAAGGGCGTGAAGATCCTGGTCGATCCCAAGGCCGTGCTGTTTCTGCTCGGGACCGAGATGGACTATCAGGCCGACAAGATGCAGGCGCAGTTCGTGTTCAACAACCCGAACCAGATCAGCGCCTGCGGCTGCGGCGAGTCGGTTCAGCTCAAGCCGGCCGAGGTCTGATCGTCGGCTTTCCGCCGGGACGGCACCGGACCCTGTCGCGTTCCGGACATTGACACACGCCACCCTCCCGACCGAAAACTCCAGGCGAGCAACTGGGTGTTGGCGGGAGCTGGTGCGATGGACCGCGAATTCCTGACCGATCTGTTCGCCGGCTTCGGTCCGGTCACGATCCGGCGGATGTTCTCCGGCTTCGGCATCTCTGCCGATGGCATCAACTTTGCGCTCGCGCTGCGCAGCGGTCTCTATCTGCGCGCCGATGAGGCCAGCTTTGCCAGGTTCGAGGAGGCCGGATCCAAGCCGTTCTCCTACGAGACGCGCGCGCGGACCATGACGGTGCGCTCGTATTGGCAGGTGCCGGCGCATCTGTTCGACGACACCGATGAGTTCGCGGCATGGGCGAGAGATGCGTTTGCGGCGGCGCAGAGGGCCGCCTTGAGCAAGCGGACCAGCAAGAAACGGGCTGCGCCGCGCAGCGAGGCGGTACCGGCGCGTGGTCGGAGCAAGTCCGGAGCGACCAAGACAGCAGCGAAAAAGACCAAGTCGGTCAAGACGGGGAAGGTGGCCAAGAACGTTGCCAAGAGCGCGGAAACGGCGCCCGCCGGCCGCAAGGCTCGCAGCGCGACGGCGGTGCGGGGCCGGACGTCGCGCACAGCATCATCGCGGACGCGCTGATGCTCTCGACGCTCGGCTGGCCACCTGGCCCTCAGGCAACCTGGCCGCGCGTGGCTGCCGCATATTCGGGATCGTTCTCGCACACCACCTTGTTGCGCCCGCTGCGCTTGGCGGCATAGAGGCAGGCGTCGGCGCGTTCGATCAGCGTATCCGTATCGTCACCGGCCCGCAGCAGGGACAGGCCGACCGAGATCGTCACACGTCCGAGGATCTCCCCGGTCGACTTCTTCTTCAGCTCCTTTGCCGTGACGGCGCGGCGGATGTGATCGGCCACTGTCAGTGCGTGCTGCAGCGTGGTGTTCGGCAGAACGACAGCGAACTCCTCGCCGCCGTAGCGCGCGGCGATGTCCTGGCCCTTGATGGCATGCTTCAGGGTCATCCCGACGAGCCGCAGCACCTGGTCTCCGGTGAGATGTCCGTAGGAGTCGTTGAAGGACTTGAAATGGTCGATGTCGAACATCAGCAGCGACAGCGGCTGCTGGGTCGCGAGCCCCGACTGCACCGTCGTCTCGAGCATCCGGTCGAAATATTTGCGGTTGCCGAGCCCTGTGAGCGGATCGGTCAGGCTCTCGGCCCGGATCACCTCCAGGCTGTGTTGCAGCCCGCTGATCTCGTCCTTCGACAGCGTCAGCCGCTCTTCGAGGATGCGGTTGGTTTCGCGCATCTGCTTGGTCGAATGGGCTAGCGCCTCGATGATGTCGACCAGTTGCTCGCGGCTGGTGGCCGATGCAAGCCGCAGATCGGCGCCCGCGAGGGTCGCATCGTAGCTCGCCGTCCTGCCGAGAGCATCGCTGAGCATGTTCATCAGGTCGTCGATCTCGCCGACCACGCGCGCGCCGACCTTGTCGATGCGATCCGAGGTCTTGAGATGCGCGAGGTAGGAGTCGTAGAGCTGATCCAGATCGGACTGCGACAGCTTGCCGTTGCGCGACAGCGTCTCGTTGATGATCTCGTTCAGCGGTGCGTTGTAGCCCGTCGCGTAGACGTACCAGATCTCGTAGTTGCGCGGATTGGCCGAATGGCGAAGCGTTCTGATCTGGCTGAGCGCGACTTCGGCGAAGCCTATCGTGCGTTCGTGTTCGTCAAGCGCATTGACCACCACAGGTTCTCCCCCAATCGCCCGCGTCGCCGTCGTCGTCACAGCAATGAAATAAACAATGCCGGCCAAGCTAAAGGACGTTTGTGAACCAGGGGTAAATACGGCCGTAGAGTCCCGGATATGCGCACGAGCCGTTCATCTGGGACCGGCACCGCATATGTTCAATGAGCTGCATAGGATGCTGCGGGAACTTGCTGGCGCGAGCTGGAACTATTCGCGCACGCGCGCATTCGCCGAGGGCTCGGCGATGTCGACTCCAGTCAAGTACGACGAATGCAGCAACTGATCATCGCGGACGCGACAGTCCGGGCGGCCGCATGTCGCGCAGCCCGGAATCTTGTACTCGCTCAGGGAAGCGGGGCCCGCACCGGGCGAAGCAGGAACGCCGGCAGATGTGAATGATCGGCAGGCTCGTTGTCGTGGTCGCGCCGCGGCCGCCGCGCTTCATTGCGAGGCTGTTCGTTACGCGGTTGTTCCTTGCGGGCGCTCGGCGCAGCAGGCCGGGGAGAAGCTGCCTGGGCGGCGCGCGGCGCTGCTGGCCGCGGCTCACGATCGCGCTCGCGCGGAGCTGCATCACGATCACGCGATCCCGCATCGCGCTCCCGCGCCTTGCCGCGGCTGCCGCGACGCGCGGCGTCGCGCGGACGCCGCTCACGGCTGTCCTCGTCGCCCGAGGATTCCTGCACCTCGTAGTCGCCTTCGATGGTGGGAATGCCTTGTCCGATCAGCTTCTCGATCGCGACCATCGACTTCTGGTCGGCCGGAGCCACGATCGAGATTGCAGTGCCGGTCCGTCCGGCGCGGCCGGTACGGCCGATGCGGTGAACGTAGTCGTCCGAATGATGCGGCACGTCGAAATTGAAGACGTGGCTGACTTCGGGAATGTCGAGGCCGCGTGCGGCGACGTCGGAGGCGACGAGCAATGGCAGTTCGCCCTTGCGGAATTGATCGAGCGCGGCGGTGCGGGCCGACTGGTCCATGTCGCCGTGCAGGGCGCCGACGCTGAAGCCATGCTTCTGCAGCGACTTGTGAACGATGGCGACATCACGCTTGCGGTTGCAGAAGATGATCGCGTTGTTGAGATCCTTGGCGTCCCGCAACAGCCTGCGCAGCACCTCGCGCTTCTGATGCGCCTCGCGTCCCGAGGGCACCTGCAACTGGGTCACCGTGACGGCTGTCGTCGCCGGCTTGGAGACCTCGACCTTCTGCGGATTGTGCAGGAAGGCTTCGGTGATGCGCCGGATTTCCGGCGGCATGGTCGCGGTGAAGAACAGGGTCTGGCGGGTGAAGGGAACGAGCTTGCAGATGCGTTCGATGTCGGGAATGAAGCCCATGTCGAGCATGCGGTCGGCTTCGTCGATGACCAGCAACTCGACGCCAGTGAGGAGAAGGCCGCCGCGCTCGGTATGATCGAGCAGTCGGCCCGGCGTGGCGATCAGCACGTCGACCCCGCGGGTCAGCTTGGCGTCCTGGTCGCCGAAGGAGACGCCGCCGATCAGCAGGGCGACATTGAGCTTCTGTCCGGCGCCGTAGCGATCGAAGTTCTCTTTGACCTGGGCCGCCAGCTCGCGGGTCGGCTCCAGGATCAGGGTGCGTGGCATTCGCGCGCGGGCGCGGCCCTTTTCGAGGATCGTGAGCATCGGCAGGACGAAAGCGGCGGTCTTGCCGGTACCGGTCTGGGCGATGCCGAGCACGTCGCGGCGCGCCAGCACATGAGGAATCGCCTGTTCCTGAATGGGGGTCGGGTTGGTGTAGCCGGTGGCCGCAACTGCAGCCAACACCTTGTCGGACAAGCCGAGATTGGAAAAAGACATCGAGCCTCTATGTCACGCGCCGATAGGCGACGGGGCCTCTATTCGACGCCGCCGTTAGGAATCGAGGGTAAAAGGCTGTGGTCGCGCTCAACCCCGAAACGGCATGCTCTAAGGAAGCTGGGGGTTTTCTGACTAGCGCCGGCCCGCGGTCAATTTCTCAGGAATCGGATGCGATCCGGCCGCGCTGCTGCGGAAGATAGGGGCGAATCCTGCAAAGTCAATGGAAGAGGGGGGCGAAGTACCGAAAAAGCTTAATGTTTTTGCATTATTTGCAGGCAACCTGTCGTCGAGCTGTCGCATTCGGGTGCTCCGAAGCACTGGCGGCCGGTCGCGGAAAGCGCTCCGGTCGAATTGTCGACGGAATTGCGGCGTGTGTTCGGCAGGGGGAGCAGCCGCGTGTGCCCCGGGGATGAACCGGTGGCGGCGTGCCGTCGACTATCCGAGGGCGGCAGCCCACGCGATGAGTGCAGGGACGGACGATGAGATCGATGCGGATGTGGCTGGCGTGCGGGCTGGCGATGCTGGCGGTGGTTCTGGCGCCGGCCGCGCGTGCCGAGAAGCGCGTCGCGCTCGTGATCGGCAATAACGACTACCGGTTCGTGCCGAAGCTGCAGAAGGCCGTCAACGACGCGCGGACGATGGGCGACACGCTGAAGCAGCTCGGCTTCAACGTCATGGTCGCGGAGAATCTCAATCGCCAGCAGTTCAGCCAGACGCTGCTGGCGTTCGACAACGCCGTCGAGCCGGGCGACACCGCGTTCTTCTTCTATGCCGGTCATGGCTTCGAGATCGCGGGCCAGAACTTCCTGTTGCCGACCGACGTGCCCGCGGCCACCGAAGGCCAGGAAGAGCTGGTGCGCGACGCCTCGATCCTCGCGGACCGCGTCATCGAGCGGCTGCAGAACAAGAAGGCGCGCACCTCGATCCTGGTGTTCGATGCCTGCCGCAACAATCCGTTCGAGCGCTCGGGCACGCGCGCGGTGGCGGGCGGGGGCGGCCTGGCGCCGATGACGCAGTTGCCCGAAGGCGTATTCTCGGTGTTCTCGGCCGGCCCACGCCAGACCGCGCTCGACCGTCTCTCCAACGATGACGCCAATCCGAACTCGGTGTTCACGCGCACCTTCGCCAAGGAGCTGACGCAGCCCGGCGTCAATCTGGTGCAGGTCGCGCAGCGCACCCGCCGCGTGGTCAGCGAGCTCGCCGAGACCGTGCGGCACAAGCAGATCCCGGTCTATTTCGACCAGATGGTCGACGATGTCTTTCTCAACGGCATGGCGAAGGGGCCGGCTGCGGCCGACAAGCCGGCCGAGCCGCAGCAGAAGCTTGCGGCGCTGCCTCCCGTCTCCGCGCCGCGCATTCCGCCGGCGAACGAGAGCCTGAACGCACCGATCGCGATGTTCTCGCGCCACAATGGCGGCTGGACCGTCACCTTCTCGATCGCCGATCCGACGCTCGGCATTTCCTGGCGCATGGGCGACGCAGGAGAGTTTCGCGAGACAGGCTTCATGGACGTGCTCGATCCGCGCACGCGCAAGCGCATGCCCAATCCCTCGATCCAGCTGCCGGCGGATGCGCCCGCGGGCACCATCCAGGTCCGCTATGTCGATGCATCCGGCGAGATGCAGGGACCGTTCCCGATCCGCTTCGAGCCGGAGGCCGCGCTGGTGCACGACCAGCGCAAGATCCTCGACATGACCGCGACGAGCTGGCTGTCGTTCCGCGAGTTCAACGGCCTCCTGGTCTACTACACGCACCTGATGTCGTATCGCTGCGCCATCCGCGAGGTCCGCATCGGCATCGACACGGCGGTGCCGGACAAGGTCCTCAACATGCCCGGCTGCGACATGCGCGATCCCATTGCGATTCCCTCCAACGCCACGCCCTATTTGAAGCTGCCGCCGGCGACGAAGTTCGTCTCGGTGGAGTTGACCTATCGCGACGGCAGCGTCTCCGAGATCAAGAGCTTTCGACGCTGAGGCGTCGGCTACGCCATGATCGAATAGCCACCATCGACGGGAATCGCGGTACCGGTGACGAAGTCGGAGGCCGGCGAGCTCAGGAACGTCGCGATGCCGGCGAAGTCGTCGATGTCGCCCCACCGTGCCGCGGGCGTGCGCGCCAGCACGCGGTCGTGCAGGCCGTCGATCTGGCTACGCGCCGCGCGCGTCAGGTCGGTGTCGATCCAGCCCGGCAGAATCGCGTTGACCTGGATGTTGTCGGGCGCCCAGGCGCAGGCACAGGCGCGCGTGTACTGCACGATGCCGCCTTTGCTGGCCGCGTAGGCCGGCGCGAAGCTGGCGCCGAAGATCGACAGCATCGAGCCGATGTTGATGATCTTGCCGCCGCCGCTCGCCTTGAGGGCCGGGTAGGCGGCCTTCGAGCACAGGAACGCGCTGGTGAGATTGGTGTCGATCACCTGCTGCCACTCCTCCAGCTCGAGCACGTGCGGCGGCTTGCGAATGCTCATGCCGGCATTGTTGATGAGGATGTCGATACGACCGAGCTCGCTGGCCACGCGCGCGACCATGGCGGCGACGTCGTCCTTGTCGCTGACGTCGGCTGTGACGGCGATGGCACGGCCGCCGCGACCGGCGAGATCAGCCACCGCCGCCTGTGACTTGGCTTCGTTGCGGCCGACCACGGCAATGTCGGCGCCGGCATCGGCAAGCCCGCGCGCCATCCCCAGGCCGATTCCGCCGTTGCCTCCTGTCACGATCGCAACCTTGCCACTCAGGTCGAAGCGGCCCGCCATGTCGTGTCTCCATGTTGTTGTCAGACGTCAGCAGGTGCCCTGCCAGATCATCACCAGGCCGAGTGCACCCATGCCGACGCCGTAGCCGGCCCATTGCAGCTGGTTGATCATGAAGCTCGTCCGCGGCCATGCCACCACCCCGGTGCCCTGGCCGACCCAGAGCAGGCCGACGGCGAGCAGAAGCAGGCCGCCGATCATCAGGAATCTCCGCATGGCCACTTCCTCCCTCATCGACCGCGTCACAGCATCGGAGACGCTGCTGCCGTCTTTTTTGTGAAGTTTTATGACGAGGAGGCTAGCGGCCGCCGCGGCAGATGACCAGCGGCTCCAGCCGCCAATATCGGAGGCAAAAACAAAAAGCCCCGGATCAACCGGGGCTTTTCGCAGAAAAATCGAAAGACCGCGTGCGGTCCGCTCAGTACTTGACGGCCGGGCCGGTCCAGTTGAAGCGGTAAACCAGCGAGGTGCTGATGGTCTGCACCCACGGCTTGAAGCTGACCGAGTCGGTCGTCGCGAGGTTGCCGACGTCGGTACGGACCGCGATGTCCTTGCGGTCGTAGTAGGCGGCGCGATATTCGGTCTTCATGAACCAGCCCGGCGCCGAGATGCCGAAGATGTTCAGGTTGTTCTCGACGCCGCCACCGACGAACCAGCCGTTGCGGTTGAACGAGTCGGTGTGGAAGCCGGACGCCGCGCCCGTGAGGGTGGTCAGGCCAGTGCCCGACCAGTGCGAACCGGAGTAGCCGGCGTTGACGTAGGACAGCACGTTCGGCGCAACCAGGTAGCCGACGCGGGCGCCCGCGGCCCAGGCGGTTTCCATCTTGATGCGGCCCGTCAGGGCAGCGAACTGATCCTGCAGGGTGCCGCGCAGGCTGCCGAACTGACCATCGGCGAACACGCCGAAGACCCAGGTCGGGTTGACCTGCCAGTCATAGCCCGCGCCGACCGTGCCGAGGAAGCCGTCGCCGCCGACGCGCTGATCGATGGTCACCGGCACGCCGTTGAAGTTGGTGTGCGAGTCGGCATCCCAGAGGCCGCCGCCGGCGCCACCGAAGATGTAGAAACCGGTCCAGCTCGGCGCCACCGGCATCATCGGCGCCTTCACATAGGGGCGAGCCGCCAGATCAGCAGCCGAAGCGGCACCCGTGATCGCAACCAGCGCAGTGGCAGCAAGCAAAAGCTTTTTCATATTCAATTCCCCAAGATCGTCGTGTCGCAGGTGCCGGGTTGCGGCGGCGATTCCCTCGCCAGATGTGCCCGAACTATAGCCGATTGGTGCCCAAAAGCTGTTGCAGGTTGAGCACACCGGAGGGGAAAGTGCGCTGCGGGATGCGCGCGGCCCTCGTAAGTCTCTGATCAAACTAGGTGATTGCAGGTTCGCGCGAGGGAATGGAACCTGCAATCGAGGCGTGAAATCGGGTCAAAAGCTAGACGTCGAGCAGCTCGTCGCTGGCGAATTCGGCCTTTTCCGAAATGAAGGCAAAGCGGGCCTCCGCCTTGGTCCCCATCAGCCGCTCGACCGAGTCGGCGGTGCCGTCGCGATCTTCGGCGAGCAGCATCACGCGCAGCAGGGTGCGCCTGGCCGGATCCATGGTGGTTTCCTTCAATTGCGCCGGCATCATCTCGCCGAGACCTTTGAAGCGGCCGATCTCGACCTTGGCGTTGGCGTTGAACTCGCGCTTGAGGAGCTCGTCCCGGTGGGCATCGTCGCGCGCGTAGAACGTCTTGCTGCCATGGGTCAGTCGGTAGAGCGGCGGCACGGCGAGGTAGAGGTGGCCCTCGTCGATCAGCGGTCTCATCTGCCTGTAGAAGAACGTGATCAGCAGCGAGGCGATGTGGGCGCCGTCCACGTCGGCATCGGTCATGATGATGATGCGCTGGTAGCGCAGATCCTCTTCGCGATACGACGTGCCCGTGCCTGCGCCGATCGCCATCACGAGGTCGGCGAGCTGGGCATTCGCCGTCAGCTTGTCCTTGCCGGCGGAGGCCACGTTGAGGATCTTGCCGCGCAGCGGCAGCACCGCCTGCTTCTTGCGGTCGCGCGCCTGCTTGGCGCTGCCGCCGGCCGAATCGCCCTCGACGATGAACAGCTCGGAGCCTTCGGTGCCGGCGTCGGTGCAGTCGGCGAGCTTGCCGGGCAGGCGCAGCTTCTTGGTCGCGGTCTTGCGCGCCGTCTCCTTCTCCTGGCGGCGGCGGATGCGCTCCTCGGCGCGCTCGACGACGAAGTCGAGCAGCCGGTTCGCCTGCACCGGATTGCCCGACAGCCAGTGATCGAACGGGTCTTTGACCGCCTGCTCGACGATGCGCTGGGCTTCGGCGGTCGCGAGGCGATCCTTGGTCTGGCCCTGGAATTCCGGCTCGCGCACGAACACCGAGAGCATGATGGCGGCGCCCGCCATAATGTCCTCGGAGGTGATGTTGGCGGAGCGCTTGCCCTGGCCGACGCGCTCGGCGTGGTCCTTCAGGCCGCGCAGGAGTGCGCTGCGGATACCCGATTCATGCGTGCCGCCGTCGGGCGTCGGAATCGTGTTGCAGTAGGACGACAGGAAGCCGTCGGCATCGGCCGTCCAGGCCACCGCCCATTCGCAGCCGCCGTGGCCGCCGGTGCGGCCGGACTTGCCGGCGAAGATATCCGGATGGACCAGCGTGTCGGCATGGATCGCTGCGGCCAGATAGTCCTTCAGGCCGCCGGGGAAGTGGAACGTCGCCTCGGGCTGGACGTCCTCGATGCCCTTCAGCAGCGACGGATCGCATTTCCAGCGGATCTCGACGCCGCCGAACAGATAGGCTTTCGAGCGCGCCATCTTGAACAGGCGCTGCGGCTTGAACGTCGCCTTGGCGCCGAAGATGGTCGGGTCGGGTTGGAAACGTACCCGTGTGCCGCGCCGGTTGGCGACCTTGCCGACCTCCTCGAGCTTGCCCTTCGGGTGGCCGCGCTCGAAGATCATGCGGTAGAGCTTCTGGTTGCGTGCGACCTCGACCTCGAGCCGGGTCGACAGCGCGTTCACCACGGAGATGCCGACGCCGTGCAGACCGCCCGAGGTCTCGTAGACCTTGGAGTCGAACTTGCCGCCCGCGTGCAGGGTGCACATGATGATCTCGAGCGCCGACTTCTTGGGAAACTTCGGATGTGGATCGATCGGAATGCCGCGGCCGTTGTCGGTCACGGTGAGGAAGCCTTCGGCATCGAGCTCGACCTCGATGAAGGTGGCGTGGCCGGCCAGCGCCTCGTCCATCGAGTTGTCGATGACCTCGGCGAACAGGTGGTGCAGCGCCTTTTCGTCGGTGCCGCCGATATACATGCCGGGGCGGCGCCGCACCGGCTCCAGGCCCTCGAGGACCTCGATGTCACGGGCGGTGTAATCGCCCTCGGCGCTGCCTGCGCGGGCGGCTGGCTTGGCCGGAGCCTTGCCCTTGGCGGCGAACGCCGCCAACGGGTCCGTGACGCCCTTGGCCTTGGCTTTTGCAGCTGATTTCAACGGTTTACCCATGGAATTGGATGTTGCGTGTGCGCAAGATGGAACGAATCGTTGGGCCTGACTATGCCATGGACCGGCATAAAACAATGACCCCGGGAAACAACGACGTTCACCAGCCCGCCACGTTTTGGCCGGTTCCGATCGCCGGATCGCCGCTGTTCACGCGGTTCAGCCGGTTGTTGTGACTTGAAGTGGGCGGGTTCGGTGGCGTACCAGTCTGCGCCATGGAACCGCGAAGGCCTTCAAGCACTTAAGCGCCGCGGAGCAGAAAGGCGTCGAGCAGATGGAAGATTTTGGCCGCGCGGTTGCCGACTTCGTGCGCGACCATCAGGCCTGGGCTGCTCCGATCGTCCTGCTGCTTGCCTTTGGCGAGTCCCTGGCCTTCGTCTCGCTCCTGATTCCCGCCTGGGGCGCCCTGGTCGCGATCGGCGCCTTGATCGGCGCCACCGGGATCAGCTTCTGGCCGATATGGTTGGCCGGTGGAATCGGCGCCGCGCTCGGCGACTGGGTCTCCTACTGGTTCGGCTACCGCTACAAGGACCGCGTCGCCCAGATGTGGCCGCTGTCGCGATACCCGGAGCTGCTGCCGCGCGGCGAGGCCTTCGTGCGCGATTGGGGCGTGCCGAGCATCTTCATCGGCCGGTTCTTCGGCCCGTTGCGCGCGTCGGTGCCGCTGGCGGCGGGCATTTTCGAGATGCCCTACATGGTGTTCCAGATCGCCAACTTCGTGTCGGCGCTGGTGTGGTCGGCGGTGCTGCTGTTGTTCGGCGACATCATCGGGCGCACCATGGAATGGCTGTGGCATGCGGTCTAACGCCGGCCCCGAACGGGCCGGGCCGACGTGCGAGCTTGACGCAGGAACCCTGCGGCCCTATAGGCCTGCCCCCATGATCAACGCAGCGACCAACATGATCGCCGAAATGCGCCGTCGTACCTCCGCGGTACGGGCGATGATCTGCGTCTAGATCACAGCCCCTGCCGCCGGATCCGTCCCGCGGCAAACTTTCTCCTTGCAGCGCGATCGATCAGGCGGCTCCTTCGTCCAGCAGGAGTTTTCCGATGTACACGCCACCGCCCTTCAAGCCCGATCGCGCCGCGAGCCTCGGCTTTGCGGAGGCGCGCGGCTTCGGCACGGTCTGCGCGTGGGACGGCACTAGGCCGATTGCGTCCTCCGTGCCGTTTCACCTGGGGGCGCTGAACGACGGCACGCCGCAGGCGTTCTTCCACGTCGCCCGCGGCAATCCGCTGGCGAAGCTCGCCGACGGCGCGACGCGGTGGCTGCTCGCCGTCAACGGCGCCGATGCCTATGTGTCGGCCGACTGGTACGTCTCGCCCGATCAGGTGCCGACCTGGCTTTATCAGGCGGTGCATCTGACCGGCCCGGCGCGCATCCTGTCGGAGGCGGAGCTTGCAGAGCAGGTGGATGCGGTCAGCGCCAAGTTCGAGCAATGGCTGTTGCCGAAGGCGCCGTGGACCTCGGGCAAGATGAGCGCTGGCCGGCTCGAGGCGATGCGCAAGGCGATCGTCGGCATCGTGATGACGATCGACGAGGTCGAGGGCAGCTTCAAGCTCAACCAGCATAAGTCGGAAGCCGATTATGCGGCGGTCGCGACCCGGCTCGGCGAGCGGCCCGACATCGGCTCGCAACAGATATCGTCTCTCATGCGGCAGGCGCGGCCCCAGGCCTTTGCCGGCGAAACCCACACCTAAGGAGCGTGTCATGACCGTGATCGACAGCAATTTGCCGAAAGCTCACACCACCTCCGGGACTACGACACGCGCCGTGTTCGTCGACGGCGGCTCGGGCACGACCGGCCTGGGAATCGCCGAGCGGCTCCGGCACCAGCCGGATATCGTCGTGAAGACGATCGCCGAGGACAAGCGCAAGGATCCGGCAGCCAAGCGGGCGCTGATGGCCGAGGTCGATCTCGTCATCCTCTGCCTGCCCGATGACGCCGCCAAGGAGACGGTGGCGCTGATCGACGGCATGGGCAGCTCTGCGCCGAAGGTGCTGGACGCGTCGACCGCCTATCGCGTCGCGCCGGACTGGGCCTATGGCTTTCCCGAGCTCGCCGCCGATCAGGCCGACAAGATCCGCAATGCACGCAAGGTCTCCAACCCCGGCTGCTATCCCACCGGTGGCATCGCGCTGTTGCGGCCATTGGTCGATGCCGGCCTGCTGCCGCAGGACTATCCGGTGACGGTGAATGCCGTCAGCGGCTATTCCGGCGGCGGCAAGACCATGATCGCGGCCTTCGAGAACGGCACCGCGCCGAGCTTCGAGCTGTACGGCCTCGGCCTCGAGCACAAGCATCTGCCCGAATTGCAGCTCTATTCGCGGCTGACCCGGCGGCCGATCTTCATTCCCTCGGTCGGCAACTACCGGCAGGGCATGCTGGTCTCCGTGCCGCTGCAGCTCGACACCCTGCCGGGCAGGCCGTCGGGCTCGGACCTGCAGGCGGCCCTGGCGAAGCACTATGCCGGCAGCCAATACGTCTCGGTGATGCCGCTCGACGGCGCGGCGGCCAAGAGCGGCCGGCTCGAGCCGGAGGCGCTGAACGAGACCAACGAGCTCGAGCTCTACGTCTTCGCCAGCGACAAGCATCATCAGGCGGTGCTGGTGGCGCGGCTCGACAATCTCGGCAAGGGCGCATCGGGCGCGGCCGTGCAGAACATGCGGCTGATGCTCGGACTGCCCGATCTCGTGAGCTGAGATCGATCTGAATCATCCGGTCGCGGAAGCGCCGGGCACGATCGGCAACATCATGCGACGGCCTGCGTTCCGCCGGCCGCGCTGTGCAATGACGCACGCTGAGGAATGGGCAGACCCATGACCGCCACCGATTTGAACGCGCTGCCCGTCACCGTCAACGACGTGCGCGCCGCCGCGGAAACCATCGGCGGCGCCGTGCTCGCGACGGCCTGCAACCAGAGCAGGACGCTCGGCGAGATCTGCGGCTGCAACGTCTGGCTCAAATTCGAGAACCTGCAGTTCACCTCCTCGTTCAAGGAGCGCGGCGCGCTGAACCGGCTGAATGCGCTGTCCGCCGGGCAGCGCGAACGCGGCGTGATCGCGATGTCGGCCGGCAACCACGCGCAGGGCGTCGCCTACAATGCGCGGCGTCTCGGCATTCCCGCGACCATCGTGATGCCGGTGGGCACGCCGATGGTGAAGGTGGAGAACACCAAGCGGCACGGCGCCGAGGTCGTGATTTCCGGCGCCACCCTGGAAGAGGCGGGGGCATTTGCCAGGGAGCACGGTGCGGCCAAGGGCATGACCATGATCCACCCGTACGACGATCCGCTGATCATCGCCGGGCAGGGCACGGTGGCGCTGGAGATGCTCGCGGTGGTCCCCGAGCTCGATACGCTCGTGGTGCCGATCGGGGGCGGCGGGCTGATCTCTGGCATGGCGGTCGCGGCGCGCGCCATCAAGCCGGGCCTGCGCATCGTCGGCGTGCAGGCCGAACTCTATCCCTCCATGTACAACGCCGTCCGCAACAGCCAGCTGCCGATGCGCGGTGATACGCTGGCCGAGGGCATCGCGGTGAAGTCGCCGGGCCGGATCACGACCGAGATCATCCGACAGCTCGTCGATGACATATTGCTGGTCACCGAGCCGCAGATCGAGCGTGCACTGGCGACCTTGATCTCGATCGAGAAGACAGTGGTCGAAGGCGCCGGCGCCGTCGGTCTCGCCGCCGTGCTCGCGCATCCTGCGCAGTTTGCCGGACGCAATGTCGGCCTGGTGCTGAGCGGCGGCAACATCGATACCCGGTTGATCGCCTCGGTCCTGACCCGCGAGCTGGCGCGTGAGGGGCGGCTGACGCAGTTGTCGATCGACATCGTCGACCGCCCGGGACAGCTCGCGGCCGTCTCCACCCTGCTTGCGGATGCGGGCGCCAACATCATCGAGGTCTCGCACCAGCGCACCTTCTCGGACCTGCCGGCGAAGGCGACCCTGCTGGAGCTGGTGATCGAGACGCGCGACCAGGCCCACCTCAACGACGTGATGGCAAAACTCGTCGCCGCCGATTTCAAGGCACGGTGCACCTGAGCGTCATACGGTCCACGGCATATTCTCTTGCGCAGCCGGCGCCAGCTCGCGCCGGTCGGTCCCCGCCTTCCCAGCTCAGCTAGCCGTCTCTCCCGCCTGCAATACGTATCGCAAACGCGAACACCTCATCCTTGAGGTTCTCACTGTCAGAATTTCAGTTGCGCACCTCAGAAAATGAGGACAGGATTACCGCAACAAAGAAGACGGTTGGGAGGATTCCGATGGGACTGCTCGCGAAGCTGGGACTCGCCGCTGCCGCATGCCTGCTTGGTGCGACCGCCGCAAGCGCCGACACCACGGTGAAATGGCTGCATATCGAGGTCAATCCGGCCCAGGTGAAGATCTGGGAGGAGGTGGCGCGCGCCTACGAGGCGTCGCATCCCGGCACCAAGATCGAGATGCAGTTCCTCGAGAACGAGGCCTACAAGGCCAAGCTGCCGACCATCCTGCAATCCAAGGACCGGCCGAACATCATCTACAGCTGGGCCGGCGGCGTGCTGAAGGCGCAGATCGAGGCCGGCGTCCTCGAGGACATCACCGACCAGGTGAAGGGTTACAGCGACAGCGTGACGCCGGCGGCGCTCGCGGCCTTCACCGACAACGGCCATGTCTACGGCCTGCCGATCTCGCTGTCGCAGGTCGGCTTCGTCTGCAACAAGGAGCTGATGGCCAAGGCGAAGGTCGATCCGGCTGCCATCAAGAGCTGGGATGATCTGCTGGCCGCCGTGAAGGCATTGAAGGCCGCGGGGGTGACCCCGATCGTCGTCGGCGGCGCCGACAAATGGCCGCTGCATTTCTACTGGACGCATCTGGCGGTCCGCATCGGCGGCAAGCCGGCATTCGACGCGGCGTTGCGCGGCGAGAATGGCGGCTTTGCCGGCGACACCTTCGTCAAGTCCGGCGAGCTGTTCAAGCAGCTCGTCGATCTCCAGCCGTTCCAGAACGGCTTTCTTGGCTTCAAGAATCCGCAGGCGGTCGGCTATTTCGGCGATGGCAAGGCGGCGATGACGCTCGCGATCAGCTCCGTCTACAACCTGCAGCGGGCGCTCGCCGCCGACAAGGTGGGCCTCAGCGAAGACAAGATCTGCTGGTTCGATTTTCCGGTCGTGCAAGGCGGCAAGGGCGCGCCGACGGATACGCTCGGCGGCATCACCGGCTGGCTGGTCACCAAGGGCTCGCCCAAGGAAGCGGTCGATTTCCTGAAGTACTTCATCTCCAAGGACGTCCAGACCCGGCTGGCGGCAGGGAATTTCATCATCCCGGTGGTGCAGGGCGCCGACGCCGGCCTCAACAATTCCTTCATGAAGCTGATCGCGTCCAATCTGGCAAAATCGAACTATCACCAGAACTTCTATGACCAGAGCCTGGGTCCCTCCGTCGGCCGTGTCGTCAATGACGTCTCCGCGGAGATTGCCGGCGGCAGCATGACCCCGCAGGACGCCGCCCAGGCGATCGAGGCGGCGCGGAAGCAGGGCAACTGACGTGGCGCGGCCGATCGCGGGCTCGCCGGCGATGGTGTCGCCGGCATCGCTCTCCGCGCGCGCGGTGCGCGGCCCGAGCTGGGACGGCCGCTTCACCGTCCTGGTCCTGTTCCTGCCGCCGGCGCTGCTGCTGTTCACGCTGTTCGTGGTGCTGCCGATCGGCGAGGCCGCCTGGTACTCCGGCTTCAACTGGAACGGATTCGGACGGCCGACCCATTGGATCGGCTTCGACAACTACCGCTTCGTGCTGGAGACGCGCGCCTTCTGGCTCGCGCTGCGCAACAACGGCCTGATCATTGCGGTCTCGCTCTGCGTCCAGCTGCCGCTGGCGTTGACACTGGCCCTGATGCTCGCGGAGCGGTTTCGCGGCGCGGTCGCGCTGCGCATGCTGTTCTTCATGCCCTATATCCTCGCCGAGATCGCGACCGGGCTGATCTTCAGCTTCGTCTATGACGGCGATTACGGCCTGGTCGCGTCGATCTGGCGCAGCTTCGGCGCCGAGCCGCCGCATCTGCTGGCCTCGACCGACACGGCGATGCTGGCGGTGCTGATCGTGATCGTCTGGAAGTATTTCGGCTTCCACATGATGCTGTTCATCGCGGCGCTGCAAAGCATCGACAAGAGCCTGATCGAGGCGGCACGGATCGACGGAGCCACCCGGACGCAGAGCCTGCGCCATGTCGTCATCCCCTTGCTCTATCCGACGATCCGGCTGTCGGTGTTCTTCGCCATCGTCGGCTCGCTGCAGCTGTTCGATCTCGTGATGCCGCTGACCCGCGGTGGCCCCGCCGACTCCTCGAACACGATGGTGAGCTTCCTCTACAACAACGGCATCTCCCGCATGCGGGTCGGCTATGGCAGCGCCATCGGTGTCATCCTGTTCGTGATCTGTGTGACATTTGCCTTCACCTACAAGCGATGGTTCATGCGCGATGAATAGTGCCGAGACGAGCCAAGCGCCGTTCGATCCCGCCGTGCTGTTCAAGGCGGTGTTCCTCGCGATCGTCGCCATCTTCGTGCTGGTGCCGCTGCTCGCGACGCTGCTGGGCGGCTTCAAGTCGCTCGGGGAACTGCGCGTCAATCCGTTTGGCCTGCCGCAGCGCTGGGAGTGGCAGAATTATGCCGACATCCTGTTCTCCGGGCGCTACTGGCAGCTGCTGCGCAACTCGCTGATCATCTCCACGCTGACGGTGGTCCTGACTCTCATCGTCGCGTCGATGGCGGCCTTCACCTTTGCACATGTGCGATTCTACGGCAGCTCGATGCTGTTGAGCTATCTGACGCTCGGCCTGCTGTTTCCGGCGGCGACCGCGGTGTTGCCGCTGTTCATCAAGGTGCGCGATCTCGGGCTGCTGGACACCTATTTCGGCGTCGCGCTGCCGCAGGTCGCCTTCAGCCTTGCGATGAGCGTGCTGCTGCTGCGCCGCTTCTTCAAGGACATCCCCTACGAGCTGCTCGAGGCCGCGCTGGTCGACGGCTGCAGCTACGTCAAATTCTTCCGCTATGTGACGCTGCCATTGTCGCGCCCGATCCTGGCGACCGTGGGCACCATCACTTTCGTGAACAGCTGGAACGCCTATCTGTTGCCGCTCGTGATGCTCAACACCGACGCGCTGTATCCCTGGCCGCTCGGCATCATGGTCTATCAGGGCGAATATTCCTCCGAGTGGCACCTGATCCTCGCCTTCATCACCCTGACCATCCTGCCCACGATCGTCCTTTTCCTCCTGGCGCAGAAGCACATCGTTGCCGGCCTGACATCGGGCGCGGTCAAGGGATGAACGAGACCTCACGGAGACCCCAATGAGAAAAGTCGGCATCGGCATCATCGGCTGCGGCAACATCAGCACGGCGTATCTGAAGGCCGCGCAGCGCTTTCCCGTTCTGGACATCAAGGCGCTCGCCGACATGCGCAGCGACGCCGCCGAGCGGCAGGGCGCGGCCTTCGGCCTGCCGGCGATGCGGGTCGATCAATTGCTGAAGCGCGATGACGTCGAGATCGTCATCAATCTCACCGTGCCGCTCGCCCATACCGACGTCAGTCTCGCCGTGCTGAACGCCGGCAAGCACGTGCATTCCGAGAAGCCGCTGGGCATCGACGTCGCCGAGGCCCGCAAGGTGATCGAGCTTGCCGCGCAGAAGAATCTCCGCGTCGGCTGCGCGCCCGACACCTTCCTGGGCGGCGGACACCAGACCGCACGCAAGCTGATCGACGACGGCGCGATCGGCACACCCGTGGCCGGTAGCGCCTTCTTCGGCTGCCCCGGCCATGAGCGCTGGCATCCCGCGCCGGGCTTCTATTATCTGCGCGGCGGCGGGCCGATGCTCGACATGGGGCCGTACTACATCACCGATCTCGTGCAACTGCTCGGCCCGGTGGCGAGCGTCATGGGCTCGACCGCGCGCCCGCGAGCGGAGCGCCTCGTCACCAGCCAGCCGATGAGCGGCACGCTGATTCCGGTCGAGGTGCAGACGCACGTCGCAGGCACGCTCGAATTCGAAAGCGGTGCGGTGGTCTCGGTCACGATGAGCTTCGACGTCCCGAAGCACCGGCACGCCCCCATCGAGATCTATGGCGACGAGGGCAGCATGCTGGTGCCGGACCCCAACCGCTTCGGCGGCGAGGTCCAGGTCGCCAGGACCGGCGGCGACTGGCAGACGATGCCGTTGACGCATGGTCACATCGACGGCGAGTTCCGCTCCATCGGCGTCGCCGACATGGCGACCGCGATCCTGAACGACCGGCCGCATCGCGCCAGCGGCGCGCTCGCGTTCCACGTGCTGGAGGTCATGGAAGCGTTCCAGACCTCCGCGAACGAAGGCCGGCGGGTCAAGATCGAGAGCCGCGTGGAGCGGCCGGCGATGTTGCCGGTTGGACGCGACACCGGACAGATCGACTGAGGACAGAGACATGCGCAAGGCAATGATTGTGTGGGGCGGCTGGCCGGGACATGACCCCGATCTCTGTGCCTCGATGATCCGCGGCTGGCTCAAGGCGGAAGGCTTCGAGGTGCGGATCGAGACCACGACGGCTGCATTCGCAGATCCTGCGATCCACGATCTGTCGCTGATCATCCCGATCTACACGATGTCCAAGATCGAGAAGGCGGAAGCGCTCAATCTCTGCGCGGCGGTGCGCAGCGGCGTTGGGCTCGCCGGCCATCATGGCGGCATGTGCGATGCCTTCCGCGATTCGGTCGACTACCAGTTCCTGTGCGGCGGGCAATGGGTCGCCCATCCCGGCAATATCATCGACTACCGGGTCGACTTGACCCGGCCGGACGATCCCATCATGAAGGGCCTGACAAGTTTCGAGCACCGTTCCGAGCAGTATTACATGCACGTCGACCCGGCCAACGAGGTGTTGGCGACCACGACCTTCACCGGAGAGCACGCCCCGTGGATCGAGGGGGTGGTGATGCCGGTGGTCTGGAAGAAGCGCTACGGCGCGGGCAGGGTGTTCTATTCCTCGCTCGGCCACCGCGCTTACGAGCTCGACGTGCCGGAGATCCGGACGTTGATGACCCGCGGCATGTTATGGGCGGCGCGCGAGTGACGGCTGACGCGAACCCGTTGCCGGTCCGGGCCACGCTGGAGGACGTCGCGCGGACGGCGGGCGTGTCGCTCGCCACCGTCGACCGCGTCATCAACCGGCGCGAGGGCGTGCGTGCCAAGACCGTTGCCCGGGTGGAGGCCGCTGTTGCCAAGCTGGGTTATCGCGCCGACGTCGCCGCGGCACGGCTCGCGCGCGGCCAGAGCTTCCGCTTTGCCTTCGTGCTGCCGACCGGTGGCAACAGCTTCATGACCGTCCTGACCGAGCAGGTCCAGCGCACGGCGGAGTGGCTGGCCGGCCAGCGCGGCTTCATCGATATCCTCCACGTCGACGTGTTCGATCCTGACGTGCTGGCCGGTGCGCTGGAGAACCTGTCGCCGGCCTATCAGGGCGTTGCGGTCATCGCGCTCGATCACCCCAGAGTGCGCGCCGCGATCGACGAGCTCACCGCGCGCGGTGTCGCGGTGGTGACCCTGGTCTCGGACGCGCCCAGCTCGCGCCGCCTGCATTATGTCGGGATCGACAATCCGGCCGCGGGGCGAACCGCCGCCACCCTGATGGGACGCTATCTCGGCGGTCGCGAGGGAACGGTCGCGGTGATCGCGGGATCTCTGTCGCTGCGCGATCATGCCGAGCGGCAGTTCGGCTTCAACCAGATCCTCTCCAGCGAATATCCGAACCTGCGGGCGCTGCCCGTGATCGAGGGCCGCGACGACAGCGAGCGCACGCGGGAGCTGACCGCGGCGCTGCTCGCGCGCCATGCGGATCTGCTCGGCATCTATTGCTGCGGCGCCGGCAATCGCGGCATCGCCGATGCCCTGGAGGCCTCAGGGCGGGCTCGCGAGGTGGTGTGGATCACGCATGAGCTGACCCAGCACACCAGGAGGTTCCTGGTCCGCGGCACGTGCGACGCCATCATCAACCAGGATCCCGGCCACGAGGCGCGCTCGGCGGCGCGCGTCCTGCTCGCGCACTGCTCGGGGGAGCCGATCAGTCCCGATCAGGAGCGCATCCGCATCGATATCTTCCTGCGGGACAATCTGCCCTAGCGGATCGCTAGAGCCAGCCGAAGATCGCGACCGCGAGCACAGCCTGTGCCGCGAAGCCGACCACGAACGCCAGCGTCCGGAACACCGGCAGGCCGATCGCGTAGACGATGACGTGAGCGACGCGCGACCAGAAATAGACGGCGCAGGCGAGCACGGTCCATTTGGTCGAGTAGTCGATCGCATTGAGGATCAGCACCAGCGGCGCGAAGATCACGAGGTTCTCGACCGCATTGTCGTGCGCGAACATCAGCCGCGTGGCCCACGGTGCGTGCGGCTTGTCGTTGCGGGAGGGATTGGCCATGGCGCCCGTGAGGCCGCGGACCTGGCAGCGGTTCAGGATGTAGGGAACCCACAGCAGGCCGGTCAGAATGACCGTGAGCGTCAGCCAGAACAGTTCGCGCGTCATCGAGATCCCCTCAACTGATTCCCGTCCCGTCCCGGCGGGACGGAGCGGTTATAGTCAATCGCGGCGGATCACGCTATGCGCGGACGCGGACATAGGAGCCCGGCGCATCCTCGAGCGGTGGATAGGCCTCGCTGCCGACGTCGCGTGCGGGAACTTCTTCCGGATCCAGCTGGCTCAGCCATTCGCGCCAGTCCGGCCACCACGAGCCCTTGTGCTCCTGCGCGCCCTTCATCCAGTCCTTCAGCGAGATGTCGTGGATCTGGTCATTGGTCCAGTACTGATACTTGCCGGAGGAGGGCGGGTTGACGACGCCGGCGATGTGGCCCGAGCCCGACAGCACGTACTTTACCGGACCGCCGAAGAATTGCGATCCGTACAGCACGGAGTCGGCCGGCGCGATGTGGTCCTCGCGGGTGGCGAGATTGTAGACCGGCACCTTCACCTTGGAGAGGTCGAGCAGCGTGTTGTCGAGCACCATGGTGCCCTGCGTCAGCCGGTTCTCCAGATAGCAGTTGCGCAGATAGTAGGAATGGTTCGCCGCCGACATCCGCGTGGCGTCCGAATTCCAGTGCAGCAGGTCAAACGCCTGCGGCGCCTGGCCCTTCAGGTAATTGTTGACGACGTAGGACCAGATCAGGTCGTTCGAGCGCAGCATGTTGAAGGCCATCGCCATCTTGCTGCCTTCGAGCACGCCCGAGGCCTGCATGTCGCGTTCCAGCGCCGAGATCTGGGTCTCGTCGACGAACACCAGGAGATCGCCGGCATGGGTGAAGTCGACCTGTGCGGCCAGGAAGGTCGCGGAGGTCACGCGCTGGCGGCGCTTGTCGGCGAGCCAGGCCAGCGTCGTCGCCAGCATGGTGCCGCCGACGCAATAGCCCATCGTGTGCACCTTCATCTCGCCCGTCACCTTCTCGATGACGTCCATCGCGGTGAGCGGACCTTCCTTCATGTAGTCCTCCCAGGTCTTGGTCCCGAGCTTCTTGTCGGGATTGACCCAGGAGATCACGAACACCGTGAGGCCCTGATCGACGCACCATTTGATGAAGGATTTCTCGGGGCGCAGATCGAGGATGTAGAACTTGTTGATCCAGGGCGGCACGATCAGCAGCGGCGTGCGCAGCACGTTCTCCGTCGACGGCGCGTACTGGATCAGTTGCATCATGTCGTTCTGGAAGATGACCTTGCCCGGCGTCGTCGCCATGTTGACGCCGACCTCGAGATTGGCCGGGTCGGACTGGCGAATCTTGAGCGAGCCCTTGCCGGCCTCGATGTCCTCCGCGAGCATCTGCATGCCACGCACCAGGTTATCGCCGCTCGACGCCACCGTCTGCCGCAGCACCTCAGGATTGGTCAGAACGAAATTCGAGGGCGCCAGCGCATTGGTGATCTGGTTGACGTAGAACTCGGCCTTCTTGCGCGTGTGCGGATCGAGGCCTTCGGCATTGTGGACGAGGTCCTGCGCCCATTGCGTCGTCAGCAGATAGGCCTGCATCACGAAATCGAAGAACTGGTTCGACTTCCATTCCGGATCGGCGAAGCGCTTGTCGCGCGGCGAGGGCGAAATGGCCGGGGGCGCGTCTTCGCCGGCGAGACGGCGCGCGGCCGAGCCCCACAAATCGAGATAGCCCTTGGCGATCTTGGTCTGGACGTCGCTGGCGCGATCCTTGTCCGACAGCCAGTAGTCGGCGACCGCGGTGAAGGATTTGACGACCTCGGTCAATTCGGTCGGTGGCCGGTCCTGAACCTCGCCGGTCTCGCGCGGCTTCAGATAGGCGGACAGCGCCTTGCCGCTGCTTTCCATGGCCTTCGCGATGTTCATCGCGAACGCTTCCGCATCGAATGTTTTTTCTGGATTGCTGCTGTTCTGAACGTCGGTCATGGCTCGATCACACTATCGCGTCGGGATCGTTTCGTCACCGCGCGAGATCAATAATCCGCGAGTTTGCGGCAAATTCGATTTTTGATTGTTGCGCTGCGAAAAAATTTCTCTCGCTTCCGACATCATGATCACGTAGCTGGATGAAATTCCTGTTCAAGCCGGTCACGTTTCGAGTGACAATTGGTTGTGCTGCGGCAAAATGCGCCGCGCTGCGGTCGGGCCGGGGACCGTCGATTGGAAGTTGGGGGCTGAGGGACGTGCGCGTGGGGACGCAGGGGCGAGGTTGGAGGTCGGGACGGCGCGCCCTTGTTGCGGGACTCGTCGTGTTCGGCGCGCTCGCGCTTGCCGGGTGCTCCAGTCCAATCGCGGACATGCCTTCGCTCGACGCGGATGCCGTCGCCCGACCCAAGGAGCCGGGTGGGTATCTGCCCGTCAACGACGTGCCGCGCGACCGCGATGCGCCGATCATCTCGCCGCAGGAGCGCGACAAGATCGAAAAGGAGCTGCTCGCGGCGCGCGACCGCCAGGCTTCGGCGGGTACCAGCGTCAGGCCCAAATGACCGGCCCGGGACAAAGGCTGGGCGATCGGCCGCGTGGCGCGGCGTAATTGTCTGGCGCGGCGCGGCGGCCATGATAAAACAACCGGAATCAACACCTCCGCGTGTCGTTGCCAGCCAAGCCGCGAGCCCGTGCTAAACTCCTGATCCAGCACCGGTTTCAAGGCATGGCGAACGCCGCCGCAGCGCCAGCCCTGCTGGCGAATCCGCCCCCGGTTGCCGGAGCCGAGAGACCCATGGAAGATTTTTACCGCATCCGCCGTTTGCCGCCTTACGTGTTCGAGCAGGTCAACCGGGCCAAGGCGGCCGCGCGGAATGCCGGGGCCGACATCATCGATCTCGGCATGGGCAATCCGGATCTCCCGGCGCCGCCGCACGTGCTGGAGAAGCTCAAGGAGACCCTGGGCAAGCCGCGGACCGACCGCTATTCGGCCTCGCGCGGCATCGTCGGACTGCGCCGGGCGCAGGCCGGCTATTACGACCGCCGTTTCGGGGTGAAACTCAATCCCGACACTCAGATCGTGGCGACCTTGGGCTCGAAGGAAGGTTTTGCCAACGTCGCGCAGGCGATCACCGCACCGGGCGATGTCATCCTCTGCCCGAATCCGAGCTATCCGATTCACGCCTTCGGTTTCCTGATGGCGGGCGGCGTGATCCGCTCGGTGCCGTCCGAGCCGACCCCGCAATTCTTCGAGGCGGCCGAGCGCGCGATCATCCATTCCATTCCGAAGCCGCTGGCGCTGATCGTCTGCTATCCGAGCAACCCGACCGCCTATGTCGCGAGCCTCGACTTCTATCGCGACCTCGTCGCATTCGCGAAGAAGCACGAGATCCTGATCCTCTCGGACCTCGCTTATGCCGAGGTGTATTTCGACGACAAGAACCCGCCGCCGTCGGTGCTGCAGGTGCCCGGCGCGATGGATGTCGCCGTCGAATTCACCTCGATGTCCAAGACCTATTCGATGGCCGGCTGGCGCATGGGCTTTGCCGTCGGCAACGAGCGCATCATCGCGGCGCTCGCGCGCGTCAAATCGTACCTCGACTACGGCGCGTTCACGCCGGTCCAGGTGGCGGCCACCGCTGCGCTCAACGGCCCCGACGACTGCATCCGCGAGATGCGCGACGTCTATCGCAAGCGCCGCGACACGCTGGTCGAGTCGTTCGGCCGGGCCGGCTGGGAGATCCCGTCGCCCGAGGCCTCGATGTTCGCCTGGGCGCCGCTGCCGGAGAAGTTCAAGAGCCTCGGCAGCATGCAGTTCGCGACGCTCATGGTCGAGAAGTCCGGCGTCGCGGTGTCGCCGGGCGTCGGCTTCGGCGAGCATGGCGAGGGCTATGTCCGCATCGCGATGGTCGAGAACGAGCAGCGCATTCGGCAGGCCGCGCGCGGTGTCCGCCGCTTCCTTGAAAGCGGGATCGAAACGTTGCACAACGTCGTTCCCATCGCCAACCGGCGCTGAGCCCTCCCGTACTTTCCTTTCGACAGGTTCTTTGATTCCATGGTCGCACCCCTGAGAGTGGGCATCGCGGGCCTCGGCACCGTGGGTGTCGAGGTCGTTCGTCTCATCGAGCGTCAGGCGCGCGTGCTGACCGAGCGGACGGGGCGCCCGGTCAAGGTTGTCGCCGTGACGGCGCGGTCGAAGGCCAAGAAGCGCGGCATCGATCTGTCCGGCATCACCTGGGCCAAGGATGCGCTGGCGCTTGCCTCGGATCCGGAGGTTGATTGCCTGGTCGAGCTGATGGGCGGCGCCGGCGATCCTGCGCTGTCGGCGATCGACACCGCGCTGAAGGCCGGCAAGTCGGTGGTGACCGCCAACAAGGCGCTGATCGCAAAGCACGGTCTGAAGCTCGCCAAGGCGGCCGAGAAGCATGGCGGCGCGCTGAATTTCGAGGCGGCCGTCTGCGCCGCCATTCCGGTGATCAAGACCCTGCGCGAGGGTCTCGCCGGCACCGGCATCAGCCGCGTCTATGGCATCCTCAACGGCACCTGCAACTACATCCTGACCCGGATGGAGCAGGAAGGGCTGTCGTTCGACGAGTGCCTGAAGGACGCCCAGCGCCTCGGCTATGCCGAGGCCGATCCGTCGTTCGACATTCATGGCCACGACACCGCGCAGAAGCTCGCGATCCTCGCGAGCCTCGCCTTCGGCACCCAGGTGGCGGAGAAATCCATCTATGTGGAAGGCATCTCCTCGATCGCTCCGGAGGACCTGAAGGCGGCGGCCGAGCTCGGCTACCGCGTCAAGCTGCTCGGCGTCGCCGTGCGGACCGCCAAGGGCATCGAGCAGCGGGTGCATCCGACGATGGTGCCGAAATCCTCCTCGATCGCCCAGGTGATGGGCGTCACCAACGCGGTCACGATCGACGGCGACGGTATCCCGCCGATCACGCTGGTCGGTCCGGGAGCAGGGGGCGCCGCGACGGCCTCCGCGGTCGTGGCCGATATCGCCGATGTCGCGCGCGGCATCCGCGCCGCGCCGTTCGGCCGCCCGGTCGAGAAGCTGCAGGCGACCGAGAAGGCGCCGATGGAGCGGCACGAGGGTGGCTATTACATCCGCCTGATGGCGCGTGACCATGCCGGCACCGCCGCCACCATCGCCACCCGGCTGGCCGAGCAGAAGATCTCGATCGAATCGATCGTGCAGCGCCATCCCAACGGCAGCGAGCCGGCGAAGACGGCCGGCAAGTCGGCGCCGGTGCCGGTCATCCTGATCACCTATGCGACACACGAGGATGCCGTGCATCGCGCGCTCCAGGCGGTGCAGCGCGACAAGGTCATCAGCGGCAAGCCCCAGGTCATCCGGATCGAGAAGAACTAGCGCATGATGCCCAGGGAACCGCTTGTCCCTGCTCAAACAAACGCGTGGCGTTTGGTATAGGTTCATGCTCAAAGCGGGAGAGTAGACAGGCGGGGAGCGGCCGTTCGTGCCGACCGCCTGACCCGGATGCCGCCCAGGGGGGCGGCGTGCGAGCGGTAGATTTTGATGGCGGATGTCCGCCTTGACGTCTTGAGGAGTTGATCGATGTCGACGCAGATTTCTGTCCCGCAACAATTGCTGCTCGAGCGCATCCTGACGCTGGAGCTGGTGCGCGTGACCGAACGGGCGGCGGTGTCGGCGGCGCGGCTGCGCGGCCACGGCCAGGAGAAGCCGGCCGACCAGGCGGCCGTGGATGCGATGCGCCGCGAGCTCAACAAGCTGCCGATCGAAGGCACGGTCGTGATCGGCGAGGGCGAGCGCGACGAAGCGCCGATGCTCTACATCGGCGAGAAGGTCGGCCTCAATGCCGGCCCCAAGGTCGACATCGCGGTCGATCCGCTCGAGGGGACGACCTTGTGCGCCAAGAACATGCCGGGCGCGATCGCGACCATGGCGATGGCCGATGGCGGCACCTTGCTGCACGCCCCCGACGTGTACATGCAGAAGATCGCGGTCGGCCCCGGCTACGCCAAGGGTGTCGTCGACATCGACGCGACGCCGGCCGACAACGTGCGCCGGCTCGCCAAGGCCAAGGGCGTCGAGCCCGGCGCGATCACGGTGCTGGTGCTCGACCGTCCGCGCCACGCCGACATCATCCAGGGCGTCCGCTCGACCGGCGCCGCGGTGCGCCTGATCACCGACGGCGACGTCGCCGGCGTGATCCACTGCGCCGACCCGGACAATACCGGCGTCGACATGTATCTCGGCACCGGCGGCGCGCCTGAGGGCGTGCTGGCCGCGGTGGCGCTGCGCTGCATCGGCGGCCAGATGCAGTGCCGCCTGATCCTCGACACCGAGGAGAAGCGCGAGCGCGCCCACAAGATGGGCGTTGGTGATCCCAAGATGATCTACGGCATCGAGGACATGGCCCGCGGCGACTGCCTGTTCGCGGCGACCGGCGTCACCACCGGCTCGCTGCTCTCCGGCGTCAAGTTCCGCAAGGACGGCGTCATCGAGACCGAGACCGTCGTGATGCGCTCGGTCACTGGCACGGTGCGCTACATCCGCGCCGAGCACCGCCAGTTGGCGAAGTTCCACCTCGACTAATCCAACCCTGTCATTCCGGGGCACGCGACTTGTCCGCCGAAGCTCGTAGAGCGACGGCGAAAGCGTGAACCCGGAATCCCGAGCTCGCAGATCGAGATTCCGGGTCTGCGCGCTTCGCAGGCATCCCGGAATGACGAAGTCGGGGAGCGATTCAGCATGTCCGATCTGTCCATGGTCAAGGCGCTGGTGTTCGACGTGTTCGGCACCGTCGTCGACTGGCGCACCAGCCTGATCAACGACTTCACCGCGTGGTCGAAGACCCGCGGCATCCAGGGCGACTGGACCGCGCTGGTCGATGGCTGGCGCGGGCTCTATGTCGGCTCGATGGACGAGGTCCGCAAGCACCCCGAGCGCGGCTACGTCATCCTCGACGTCCTGCATCGCCGTTCGCTGGAGACGCTGGTCGCCAAGCTCGGCATCACCGGGCTCACCGAAGCCGATCTCGATCATCTCACCCGCGGCTGGCACCGGCTGCATCCGTGGGCCGACAGTGTCGCCGGCCTGACCCGGCTGAAGTCCAAATACATCATCGCGCCGCTCTCCAACGGCAACGTCGCGCTCCTCACCAACATGGCGAAGTTCGCAGGCCTTCCGTGGGACCTGATCCTCTCCGCCGAGCTGTTCGCGCACTACAAGCCCGACCCCGAGACCTATCTCGGCGCCGCGCGTCTGCTGGGTCTTGCGCCCGGCGAGGTGATGATGGTCGCCGCGCACAACAACGATCTCGAGGCGGCACAACGTTACGGCCTGAAGACCGCCTTCGTCGCCCGTCCCACTGAATACGGCCCGCTGCAGAGCCGCGACTTCGACGCCACCGGGGCCTGGGACATCGTTGCCGATGATTTCAACGGCATCGCCGACCGCTTGGGCTGCTGATCCTCCCGCCTCACGCGCCCGACACGATCACGCCGTACCAGCCGAGCCCCTTGTAGGTCTCGTAGCCGGGCGTGGCGTGGAACGCGACCAATCGTCCGGACGCATCCTGATAGAAGCCGCTGCGCTTGCCATCGAGCTTCAGCGACACGCGCTCGCTGAGAATGCCCTGACCGTCCGAGGATGCGATCACGCGCAGATTGGAGTCCACCAGCAGCACACGCGCCTTGTCGCTTTCGCTGACGCGCACGCCCTGGACGATCGCGCGCGCCTGCGCCTCCCAGTCGAAATGGATGGCGAGCACGCCGAGCGGCTTGCCATGCGCCTTGCCGTCCTCTCGGACCGAGGCGCAATAGGTCGCGACCTGGGCGTTGCCGAGCAGCGGCTGGCACTCAACGTCGCCGGCGACGTAGTCGTCGCCCGAGCGCAATCCACGCGCCTCGCGAAACCATTTGGTGTCGGCGACGCTCTGGCCGACGACGTTGAAGCGGTCGGCGCGGCCGTTGGCGATGACCTTGCCGCTGGGATCGCACAGCCACAGATCGAGATAGACCGTGTAGGCCGAGAGAATCACCGCGAGCCGTTCGGAGACATGAGCGACACGCGCCGCGTCCGGAGCGGCGGCGCAATCGACCACGGCGGAGTCGGTTGCCCACCAGCGCACGTCGCAGGTTCGCTCATAGAGATTGCGGTCGATCAGCTCGATCGCGTTCAGCGCCAGATCGACCATGCGCTCCCCGCGCGCACGTTCGGTCATGCGCTCGATCGAGCTCTTGAGATTGCCGGTGCGCGTCGTGAGCTGGCCCTCCAGCTCGCGCGCGATGGTCTCGACGAGTTGGCCGACGGCGCGCACCTCCTGGGCCACCACGGCGAAGCCTGCGCCTTGCGCGCCGACCCGCGAGCTCTCGATCAGCGCGTTCAGCGCCAGCATCTTCATCTGGTTGGTGATCTGCTGGATCGATTTGGTCTTCTCGCAGGCGATCTGATTGACCTCGCCGGTGAGCCGCGCGATCAGCGCCGAGACGTCGGTCTCGTCATCCTTGGGAGTCGTTTGTGCCGGAGCGGCGGAGGGCTGCGTCTTCGACTCGGGCGCGGTCAGCATCGGCAATGAACTCCATGTTGCCGCGCCTCCTGGTCGGCACGAAGAGGGCGGACAAATCGGACGTAATAATTGATTGAAATGTTACGGAGTTCGCCTAACGGCTGTTTAATGCACTCCATTGAACGCAGCTCGAATTTTAGGCAACCAGGCGTATATGGGCGGCATTTCCCGGATTTCCTGTGAGTTCCGCCAAGTTCTGGGACGATTCTGGTGGGTTTCATGGATGGAACCTGCTGTGGCAGGCCAGTTGCTGTAGATTCGATTGCGTCCGTTTCGAATCGCTGCGCTGCAAGCGAGGCCCTGCGCATCATGGCACCATCCGCCCTTGCACTGCCCCTGAGCGCCCCGCCGGCGTTCCTGGGTGTGCGGCTGTCGCTGACCAACAAATTGTGGCGCGACCGGCTGGATGCGCGCGGCGCGGCGCGCGCGCTTGCGATGGTGCAGCGCTATCAGTTGCCCGAGATGCTGGCGCGCGTGCTCGCCGGGCGTGACGTCGAGATCGACGCGGTCAACGACTTCCTCGATCCGACCATCCGCAAGCTGATGCCGGATCCGTTCACGGTGACGCAGATGGAGGCGGCGGCGCAGCGCATTGCCGACGCCGCAGTCAAGGGCGAGACGGTCGCGATCTTCGGCGACTACGATGTCGACGGCGCGACCTCGGCGGCGCTGCTCGCCTGGCATCTGCGCCATTGCGGGCTCGATCCGCTGATCCACATTCCTGACCGCATCTTCGAAGGCTATGGCCCGAACGTCGAGGCGATCCGCGCGCTGGCAAGCAAAGGCGCGACGCTGCTCGTGACGGTCGACTGCGGCACCACCAGCCTCGAGCCGCTGGCGGAGGCGCGGCGGCTCGGCATGTCCGTGGTGGTGATCGATCACCATCAATGCGGCGAGGAGCTGCCGGAGGTCGAGGCGCTGGTCAATCCGAACCGGCCGGATGATCTTTCCGGCCTCGGCTATCTCGCCGCGGTCGGGCTGACGCTGGTCACGCTGGTTGCGGTCAATCGCGAACTGCGCGGCCGCGGCTTCTGGAGCAGCACGCGCCCGGAGCCGGATCTGCTCAGCATGCTGCATCACGTCGCGCTCGGCACCGTCGCCGACGTCGCGCCGCTGATCGCGCTCAACCGCGCCTTCGTCGCCAAGGGCCTGATCGCGATGCGCCGGCGCGACCATGTCGGGCACACCGCGCTGATGGATGTCGCCCGGCTCAACGGTCCGCCCGAAGCCTGGCATCTCGGCTTCATGCTGGGACCGCGCATCAATGCCGGCGGGCGCATCGGCCGCGCCGATCTCGGCGTGCGCCTGCTCCTGGAAAGCGATATCTCCGAGGCCGCGCGCATCGCCGCCGAGCTCGACCGGCTCAACAGCGAGCGCCGGATCATCGAGCAGCAGGCCGAAGCGCAGGCCGAAGCGGAGGCGCTGGCCTCGCTCGGGCTGGAGGACAAGGGCGCCGTCATCGTGACCGCGTCCGAAGGCTGGCATCCCGGCGTGGTCGGGCTGGTCGCGTCCAGGCTCAAGGAAAAGTTTGCCCGGCCGGCGTTTGCGATCGCGCTCGAGCCGGGCGGCATCGGCACCGGGTCGGGCCGCTCGATTCCGGGCGTCGATCTTGGCAAGGCCGTCCGCCACGCCGTGGAGCAGGGCATCCTGATGAAGGGCGGCGGGCACGCGATGGCCGCCGGCGTCACCTTGCGCAAGGAGCGGTTGGCCGAGTTTCGCGCCTTTCTCGAAAGCGCGCTCGCCGCCGACGTCGCCGACGCACGTCACGTCAACGAGATCCTGATCGACGGCGCCATCAGCGCGCGCGCCGCGACGCCCGAGCTGGTCGCGACGCTCAATCGCGCCGGTCCCTTCGGCAGCGGCAATCCCGAGCCGATCGTGGCGCTGCCGTCGCATCAGCTGGTTTACGCCGACGAGGTCGGGCAGGCGCATCTCAAGCTGCGCTTCAAGTCCGGCGACGGCGCCGCCCTGAATGCGATCGCATTCCGCTCGGTCGGCCAGAAGCTCGGCAACGCCCTGGTTCAGCATCGCGGCCAGGTCCTGCACGTCGCCGGCACCCTCACCGTCGACCGCTACCAGGGCGTCGAGCGCGTGCAACTGCGCGTGCTGGACGTCGCCGTGCCGGACCACGGGCCGGCGATGATCAGGTAGCAGCTCCACGTCGACTGTCATCCCGGACAAGCTTAGCCGACGCTCGCGTCGGCGAAGCGCCGATCCGGGAGCCATACGCCGCAGCCGTTGTTGTGAGGACGAGATGCCTGCGCCGATCGTGCCTCACATTGCGCCCTCTGGGTTTGGGTCCCGGCGCGGAGGCCGGGACGACAGCGGAATGTGTGGGACGCATCGTGCCTCGCATGACCGCTCGATCTCGCCGCGCATTCGCGCCCGAGTGATGCATCGTCAAAGCCCCCTCTTGATAGGAGAGGGCGCAGGGAATGCCGGGTGAAGGCCTCACCCATGGCCCGCCTGCAAACAAAAAGCAGGCGGCAGTCACCACAGGTAGGCCGATCAACCGGCATTCCCTGCGCGATGGTTTTCACGCTTATACGCGATCTCCCCGGTGTCCGGCTTGTTAGCCACCGTCGCCCTCAGGGCTCATCATCACCCGACGACTTGGCGCCAGCTTCGGGGCGCCAGGACCACGCGATTTCACGTCCGCAACCTGCCGTTCGTCCGCGCGCATGGAGCACGCTGCGACACGATCGCGGCCACCGCATCCCGCCCTCCACGTTCATGACGATCGCGAAGCGCCCCTCTCATGAGGACGAGACCCGGATGTTATTTCCGATTTTCGGAATAAAAGCAAGCGGAAAGTTGGCTCCCGAGAGCTGAAGGAAGCAGGCGGCTGATTGTCCTGCGGAATGGGTTCGATTGGCGCAGCGATGCGGCATGGCGCCACGTGATTGGAGAACTGAGGCCCCCGGGGCAGCGCGCCAGGTGCAGCACGCTTTGGCGAACGTCGAGGATGCGCACGCGCGAGGCGGTTGCACGCTCTTGACCGGCTCGGCAAGGTGCGCAGGCGGCTGAGGGGGGCTAGATGAATCGCGTATCGTTCAAGGGCGTCGTGATCGGAAATATCGTCGACATTCTGTCGACGAACCTTGCCATCTATCCCGTGACGATCCTCGTCTTCATCGTGTCGGGATCGGCCGCGGCGGAGCTCGCGGCCTCCGATCCGCGTGCACTGATGGCGAGCAATCTCTTCAAGGCGTTGTCGTTCACGTTCGGAGCCCTCAGCTCCGTGTTGGGCGGCTACGTGTCTGGGCGGCTTGCCAAGCACGACGACATCTTGAACGGAGCTCTCTCGTCGATCCTGTGCATGGGGTTCGGCGCGTACGCGATGTTTGGCGGCCGTGGCGGGCTTGGGACGCAGCTGGCCCTCATCGCCTTGAGCCCGGTGCTGGGCGCTGTTGGCGGATATCTCAGCATGCGCCACACGAAGCCGCAGTGACAGCCGGCGGGCCGCGTCGGAAGCTCAGCGCCAGGATGGCTTCGGGAGTTGATCAGGATTGAATCTCGGCGTCGGCCGGGGCGCTGGCGGGGGCGCGGCGTCGTCGGACGCCGAGAACAGCAGAAGCGCCTCGAACGGCACGTCGGGAGCTTCCGCGGCATAGCCGGAGCAGGTGACGGGCGTGCCTCGGCAGCACCCTTCGAGGCTGAGCGTCAGCTCGTCCGGGCCGAACAGCGACGGCTGTCCCGGGGCATGGCGCTTGGTCTTGATGATGGCGGTGAAACGATCGCCATGGGCCTCGTAGCTGCCGGCATAGCTCAGCACGGTATCGCCGCCGCAGATCCTGCCACCGACCAGCTCGACGATGCCCGTTCCCTGGCCCTTGGGGGTCCTGAACCAGGCTGAATAGGTGCCTTCTTTCATCATCTGCCGTAGATCCCACCGTTGGGTCGCGCGCATCGTTGTGCGACGCAAATTAAGAGAAGGTGAAAACAACCGCCAGAACAGGCCGGGAACCCGGAATTTGTTCGTGTACGAATGGTGGGGAGCGCTGCGGGCTGTCTCCGCTGGCTACGCCCCGGGCCGTGCCAAGTCGCCCCGTGGCCATGCCGTTCGTCTCAAGAAAATCATCCGGCTGGATGTCGGCCCGCGTATAAGGGAATAAGAACAGGGCCTACCTTGAGGACTATCCGATGCCATCCGAACCTCGCTCGCCGCGTCTTGCCGTTCTGATCGACGCCGACAATGCCTCGGCCAAGATCGCGGACGGGCTGTTCGAGGAGATCGCCAAGATCGGCGAGGCGAGCGTGCGCCGGATCTATGGCGACTTCTCCAGCCCGCGCTCGAAGCCGTGGGCCGATACGCTGGCGCGTCACGCGATCGTGCCGCAGCAGCAGTTCGCCTATACGACCGGCAAGAACGCCTCCGACATCACGCTGGTGATCGACGCGATGGACCTGCTGCACAGTGGACGCTTCGACGGCTTCTGCCTGGTGTCGTCGGACAGCGACTTCACCCGTCTCGCGGCGCGCATCCGCGAGCAGGGCACCGACGTGTTCGGCTTCGGCGAGCAGAAGACGCCGGAGAGTTTTCGGCAGGCCTGCCGCAGGTTCATCTACACGGAGAATTTGCGCAGCGACGCGACGGGCAGTAAGGATGCGGACAGCGCCGCGGCGCCGAAGTCGCTGCTGCCGATCAGCGCGGCGACGCCGATGATCAGGAAGGTCATCACGCAGATGGAGAGCGAGGACGGCTGGGTCGCGCTCGGCGAGGTCGGCAAGCAGCTCACCAACCTGGTCTCCGACTTCGATCCGCGCACCTATGGCTGTCGCAAGCTCAGCGATCTCGTTCGCAAGACCGGCGCCTTCGAGATCGAGGAGCAGGCCAAGGGCGGCGGCTCGGTGCGCATCCGGGTGAAGGCGGCCAGCGCGTCGCAGCCCAAGGCGCGGGCGTCGAGGTCCGGCCCCCGCGAGGCGGCGGCCAAGACGTGATTCAACCGGCGCGGAGCTGCGCTGTGCGGAGCTTGGTCTGGGAAGTCGCGGATCGCCAATGCTGCCGCTGGCGCCGCCGGCGTTGAAGCAGGTCGCGGTCAGGCATGCTTGCATCCTCGCTTCAGTTCGGGCCGAAATGACTATCTCTGCGAGTGGCAAATACTGCCGTCCTAGGGCGGCGACGTAGTGGACTCGATCCGCGGTATTCCCCAGACCGAAGTCAGTTGCTGCACACGCTCGACGATCTCTCTCGTTGAGTCCTCGATAACGATCGATTGAACAAAATCGGCTTGTCGCAACTTATCGAGGTGTCGAGTCCACGGTCCTACTATTATGCGGCCTGCCCACTGCTTCGGGTCTGAAATGGTGAGATAGAATGTGGTGTGAGTTTGCCAGCCCTGGACAAGTTCATTGACGTCGTCGCAAAATACGTCGGTCGTTTCTGCATGCCCAACGCGTGTGAGATAGGCAAGCGCTGGCCAAAGGCCGGGGTGAGCGCTGAGATGAGCGCATTTCCGGTTGTTGATAACTAAAGCAACCTCGGGTGAAGTGTCCTCAAGATACCCGGACCTCAACACGTTTCGAATTCGCTGATCGCCGTGGCTACATATTAGTTCCGCGACGAAATGTCTTACAGATGGATCGAGATCTTTTACTAGCGAATATTCCAAAAGATCAATCAGGGATTCCGCGGGCAAGTTCGTGAATCCGCGAATCACTTGTCCGGCCTTTACCGTATCTGGAGGCCACACTTCAGTCAGCAGACCTCGTATCTGCACGTGCTTCGAATCTGGAAGGCGGTTGGAGTATGACAGTATTTCGGAAATACGACTAAGCTTCGCTGAAGCGGTCGCGCCCGACGTTACAATTAAGTCAATGATGGCACCCGCAAAATACGCCCCACCATCTTCCGTATCCATCATGAATTTGAGTACGCCAGTCCAAGAATCATCAAAGAGTAGCGGCCCTAGTGAAAAGACCTCTCTTCGCCTGACAAATTCGTTCGCCGCTAAGTACTCCAGAAAGCTTCGGTGAATGAAGTCAATCTTGCCTAGGGTGGGCTCGCGCAGAATATTGCTCCGCTCCGTATAAAATCGCAAAATGTCTTCTTCGGATAAGGTGATAGTGGATTGGGCTGACTTGTTTTTGTAGTTTTTTATCCAGATCAGAACCTCCTTTTTGTCGACTTCAAGCGTCATTTGTCGACTGGTCCGGGAAACGCCCTCCTGCATCGTGAGCGCAATGTGGCCGAGTAAATCGGTTCGGAGCGGTTGCCTTAGGGAACGATATTCAATTGCAGATGGAACGTTTCGAATCTCATCTCGCGTCTGGCTTAGGATGCGAACCGACTGAGTGTAAAGCTTTCGAATGGAATCGGGCAGGCGGCCTTGGCTAAATAGGTTTACGATGCAGACGAGAGCGCATAGCAAGGGTATTTTGCAGAGAGATAAGACGTCTTCATGCTTGCTGCTGCTCAGCACCTCAATAAGTGTCTGTGGATATGTCTCTAGCTGCTCGGTGATATCAGGGTGTAGTAGTTCTCGAGAAAGGCCTTGGTG
The DNA here is from genome assembly GCF_051168175.1 of Bradyrhizobium sp. HKCCYLRH2047. Taxonomy (NCBI): domain Bacteria; kingdom Pseudomonadati; phylum Pseudomonadota; class Alphaproteobacteria; order Hyphomicrobiales; family Nitrobacteraceae; genus Bradyrhizobium; species Bradyrhizobium sp. HKCCYLRH2047. Next base: position 152,811 of record NZ_JBNPUM010000005.1, on the reverse strand, counting down.
CCAACGCTGGATAAACAGGTGTATTTGACTTCGATTTAGCGGAGCTATTTGAAAGTCGATGAAGCCGGCCGGAGGATTCCATTCCCATCGGTGTTCGGAGAACTCTTTGGCGGTCATCGAGAAGATGTTCTTATAATTTCCGTCTGATGTATGTGTAAAGGAGAGGTGTCTCGATGTAATGATTATTTTGGCCTTGTCAAACTTGTTGGAAAAGTCAGTCAAGAACTTCCAGAAATCGGATCGATCCTTGAAGCTAAGCTCGTCGAGCCCGTCGAACATCACGAGTGTATTGCGGGTACGAAGGATCGAGTCTATCCAGACTGGCCCTAGCTTGCGGTCGAGGTCAATGCTATCTGTTGATAGAATGACAAAGTCAGATACGTTCACGCGGCGGGAATGGTTTGAAACAACCCGCCGTAAAGGAATGAGGATCGGAACGATCGCAGTCCAGCCACTTGTTGGGCCCGAGACGAGTGGGGCGCGCAGAACGGAGCGCGCACATTGCAGGGAGATCCACTGGAGCAGCGTCGTCTTTCCGCTTCCTGCGTCACCCCGTGCGATGACGTACTTGAATTGACGGAATACTTGCTCGGCGTTCTCGCTCACGCACTCGGCGGAGTTGTCCCACATCTCTCTTAGATACAGAGAGACAAATGAAGCTTCTAGCTGGCTCTCTATCTGTTCTTGCCGCAGAAATGCATCGATGCCGGTCATCATCAATCGCGAGGTCTTTGCGACCATTTCTTCGCAGTATTCTTTTAGTTGCGCATCAGCAGGTGTTGCATCTGGCGTCTGGTTGGTGGAAAGCGCTCGTTCTGAATTCAATACACGCGAAATAAAGACTCTGGTGATTTCGTCCTTTTCAAATAACGATTGTTTCAAGTCTCTAATGTTGTTGTTGTTGAACTGTTCAAAATCGATGTCGTCGAGCTCATAGTTAGTCGTATCTGGTAGGGCAACGTTTCGCTTGTTTTTGTATTGAGCAGCGATCCGGTCGAGTTCGATTTTCTGTAACCTCTCAAGTTCTGTTTTGCAGATCTCAGTAGGGTACGGCTCTGAAAAAAGCGCTGCCAGTACGAGCGGCTTTAAGCGATCGATGTCTGTTGGTGTGTCTGACGAAAAATACAAATATAAGATGGGGTGTGAGCTATGCTGCCATCGCTTGTTCTTAAGATATTGATCTACTCGCCGATCGAGATCGCGTAACGAGTCGCGAGACAGAAGTAGTGAGTTGGGAAAGAAGCGTACTCGGGTGGCGGGTATCTTCTGCTTAGCCCAGTCATAAAGTACAGAAGAAACAATGTTAGTCCCAATGGCTACGATGGCATCGATCAAGGGGTCGTTCATGGGAGGAGCCCCGCGGGATGGATATCTGGCAATGATATCTGTGCAACCACCCAATTGTAGCGCATAAGTGTTTGTGGGTCGAGCGATCGAGAAAATACAGCTCGGCCGTGTGGCAGTGCCAAATGGTCGGCAGGTGGCTGAACTGCTCGTGCGTGGGATTTCGGATGTATCGTCGGCAGAGCAATTGCCGCGTATTCGATGCCGTTCAAGGTCGGCAATTAAACGACCGCTATTCGGGTCGGTGGGAGCGAACGATCACCCGCCCTGTCTGAGCTTCGCCAGCACCTTCAGCCCACCATAGCCGTCGGCCGGCGTGAGGCCCGCTTTGGCCTGGAAGTCGCGGATCGCCTTCATGGTGTCGTTGCCGACGCGGCCATCGGTGCCGCCGGTGTCGAAGCCGGCGGCGGTCAGGCGCTTCTGCATCTCCTGCACCTCGGCCAAGGTCAGCGCGCGCTCCGAGCCGGGGAAGGGCTGCAGGAAGGGCGGGGCGCCCAGAATGCGGTCGCCGAGATGGCAGATCGCGAGCGCGTAGCTCATGGCCGGATTGTAGGACTTCACCGAGTAGAAGTTCGGGCCGAGCAGGAAGGCGGGGCCGCCCGCGACCGGAATCCAGAGCTGCGCTGACGCATTGGGCTGCGGGAACGGCTGGCCGTCGGCACGGGTGACGCCGGCCGCCTGCCACGCCGCATAGCTGCGGCTGCCAGACATGTTGCCGGGCGCGCGCACCTCGTAGCCCCAGTGCTCGCCGCGGTGATATTTGCCGCGGTTGACGAGATAGCGGGCGGTCGAGCCGAGCGCGTCGTCGGGGCGGCCGAACGGGTTGATCTTGCCATCGCCGTCATAGTCGAAGCCGACATTGAGCCAGACCTCGGGCATCCATTGCGTATGACCCATGGCGCCGGCCCAGGAGCCGCGCATCTCCTCCGGCGTGCTCCAGCCGCGGTCGACGATTTTCAGCGCATTGGTGAGCTCGGTCTCCCAATAGGCCTTGCGGCGCGGCTCGTTCCAGGCGAGCGCGGCGAGCGCCGGAAACACCGGGCGCATGTGGTTCTGCTGCACCAGCGGATCGCCGAACGCGGATTCGACGCCCCACAGCGCGAGAAGCGTGCCGCGCTCGACGCCAAAATCCTTCTCGATGCGCGCGAACAGCGCCTCGTTCTTCTGCAGCGCGATCTTGCCGTTGATGACGCGCCAGTCGGAGACGCGGCGGTTGATGTACTGCCAGAGCTGCTCCTTGAACTCGGGCTGGTTGCGCATCTCCTTGAACACGGTCATGTCCGGCTCGAGCCGTGCCATGACCCGCGTCCAGGTCGCCTGCGAGATGCCTTTGGCGAGCGCGCGGTTGCGGAAGCCGTCGCGCCAGGCCTCGAACTCGGCCGGCGCCGCGGACGCCGGCAGGGCCGGGACGAGCAGCGCGGCGGCGCCGAGGCCGGAGCGGAGCAGGGCGCGGCGGGTCATCGGATGAGGTCGTGAATCGGACTGGGTCATGGCCGCCAGTCTACCCGGTCAGGGCGGTGCGCGGCAAAGCCTTGGCAGCGCCGGGAACCCGCTAGGCGCCGTGGAGATCGGCGGCGATGTGCGCGAGCCAGCGCCGGATGGTCGCGAGCTCACTCCGTTTCAAGCCGCGGGCGAGCCTGCGTTCGATGGCGGTGGCCTGTCGGCGCGCCGTGGCGAGCAGCGCGAGGCCACGGCGCGTCAGGCTCCATTGCAGCATCCGGCCATGCACGGGATGCGGCGCCCTCTGGATGGCACCGTCCCGCTCCAGATTGCCGATGATCACGTTGACGGTCTGCGGCGTCAGCAGCGCGACGCGGGCGAGATCGGCCCCGGACAGCCCGGGATAGGCCTTCAGCATCGTCAGCACCACGAATTGCGGATGGGTCAGGCCGGTGGCGATGAGCGCGCGGTCGAGCGAAAGCCGCGCCGCGGCCTGCGCCTGGCGCAGCAGATAAGCGAGGTGGCCGTCCTCGCCGCGCTTGCCCTCGCCGGGCGAAGGCGGGCGGGCCTGACTCTTGGATTGAGTTTTGGGCCGACCCGCGGGGCCAGCCCTTCGCGAGGCTCGCGAGTTCGTCAATGCCGGTGCCTTGCGCATGTCATCAGAGCCCTGATAAGTTATCAGACATCTGATAACATGAGAGACGGACAATGTCACATTCGCGCAGCGAGTACACCGCGTTCCGGAGCCAGGCGCCGGAGCTGTACGAGGCCATCCTTGCGGTGAGCCAGCAGGCGGCCAAGGCCGGCCTCGACAAGCAGTTGCTCGAGCTCGTCAAGATCAGGGCGTCGCAGATCAATGGCTGCGCATTCTGCGTGCAGCATCACGTGCTGCTGGCCGAGAAGCTCGGCGTCTCCGCCGACAAGATCAACCTGGTCGTCGTGTGGCGCGAGGCGCCGCAATTCTCGGCCCGCGAGCGCGCGGCGCTGGCGTTCACCGAGGCGCTGACCACGCTGCACGGCGGCGTCAGCGATGAGGTCTACGCCCAGGCGCGGGCCGAATTTTCCGAAACGGAGCTGGTGTTCCTGACGTCGGCGATCGGCGTGATCAATCTCTGGAATCGCTACGGCGTCGCGTTCCGCTGGACGCCGGCGGAGCGGCCGGCAAGGGCGCCGTCCTGAGCTGCCTGGAACCGCAGCGGGGCCGGGCGGGTTATGCGTGCAACTCAGAGGAGGCGCGCGTGACCGGGACGGACGAACCGCTCAAGCCGGAGGATTTCCCGCTGGAAGCCGATAAGCAGCGCGTGCAGCGCCAGGACGGCAAGCCGATCGCCACGACGAAGAACGAGGCGATGGCGCACGAGATCGCCGAGCGTCTCAATGCCGAGGAGCAACGCCGCGAAGAGGACAAGTGGTCGGCGTGACCGACGACAACGAGCTCATGAGTTGCCTTGCGAGACGGCGAGCCGCGCGATGTGAACGATGATCTCGCGGCTTGCGCCATGCACCTCGCCGGGAGAGGTCGGATCGAGGGTGACAGGTCTACCACTCATAATTCCCGTGCGGCTGCCCCTCACGCCAACCCTCTCCCCGTAAGAACAGGGCGAGGGAGCACACCGGTGATGGCGGGCAAGCTTGTGTCTCTCTGAGAGCCGCGGGAGACAGATACCGGCTGCAAGCTAAGCTGCAAGCTAATAAGTATGTCGCGCTCAGAACGGATTGGCCGGCTGCGCGCGCTTGGGGCCTTCCGGCTTGGGCTCGACCGCGAGGCTAGGGTCGGTCGGCATCACGCGCGCGCCGGCAGCGCGGGCGACCTGGCCGGTGGTCGAATGACGCGCTTCGTCGGCCGACTTGATCTCGGGCGGATGCCAGCGGTCGCGCACCAGCATCGTCAGCGCGCCGACACAGACCAGCGCGATCGCCGCTGAAACGAGCGCCGGGCCGGCTCTGCGATGTGGGTTGGCTGTCACCGTCTGCGATCCTCCGCGCAGACAACCCGGAACGGTGGGCCGCGGTTCCAGCCGCGCCGGCGATCAGTTCCGGTCGCGCCCGGCGGCAGCATCGGCCGCAGGTCCGAGCGGCGAGGGTCCGAGCGCGCCGGTGGTCAACGGCGGCTGCGACGCGGTGATCTCCTCCAGCCCGACCTCGCGGCCGCGGCCGCCGATCAGGCGCTCATAGGCCGCGATCAGCGTCATGTAGGGATTGACCCAGATCCAGCCATCGCGCGTGAACAGCTGGACGTCGAAATGCAGATGGCGCGTGGTGCCGTTGGGATGGTCGAGATAGTTCGAGACCACGCCGATCGGCTCGCCCTCGCGCAAGCGCCGGCCGTTGAGCAGGCCGTCGGCATCCATCGCCGAAGGGTTCATGTGCATGTAGCGGAAGCGGATGTGCGCGGTGCCGCTGTTGACCTGCACCGTCACGGCCTGCTGCCGGGTCGAGCGGATCACGACGCCGTCGCGCGCGGCGAGCACGCGCTGCCGCCACGGATTGCAGCCCTCGGCGCCGTCGCGCCGCACCGGGCAGGCCCCCGGCCTGAGATCCTGGCCCTGATGGCCGAAGCCGCTGGCGCACTGGCCGACGTTGAAGCTTCGCGCCTCGCAGAAATTGTCGCGCCAGGGATACTGGCTCCACGGCTGGTCGAATTTGTCGCTCGCGCGCCGGCGGCCGAACGACTGCGAGTGCACATAGGCCGGCGCATCCAGGGGATAGCGGATCTGCGAATAGACGGTGCGGTCGGCCCGCCCGCTCCGGCCGCGTCCGCCGCTGTTGGCGACGATGTCGCCAACAGGCCGATAGGTGAAATCGGCATCGAACGTGACCGGACGCTCGGCTGTGAGCGGCGCGATCTCCGGCGGGATGCGCGACGGCTGCCCGCCGGCGATGCGCAGCGCCTTCAGGAAACGCTCGGCGATGGGATAGGCCTCGCGGCAGGCGAGGCGCCGCGGCCGCGGCGCGCTGTCGAGGCACTGGATCGAGACCACGTAGGGCACGCCGAAGCGGGTGAAGGCGTAGCGGACATAGCCCTCGCGAATGAAGCGGCGCAGATCCGGATATTGCGCTGACAGCGCCTTGACGCTTTCGCCCTTGCCGCCGGCGGGATCGGCGACCTCGTAGGTGAGGAGTGAGCCGGTGATCTGGATCTCGACCGGCTTGGCGAAGACGCGCGACGGCAGGCCGGAGGTCACCTCCGGCGGCAGCGAGAACACGGCGTCGTAGCCGGACGGGCCGGCATCGAACAGGTCGGTCTGGAAGTCGGCCTGATAGCGCGACAGGTCGCGCGCCGCGATGGCGGCGCTGCGGCGCGCAGCGAGATAGGCGATGGTGTCGAACGGCAGCAAAACGGGGACCGGACTGCGTCCGATCCCCGTGAAGATGGTCGAGGTCACGCCGTTGAGCTGGACCAGCGCGGGCCTGCGCCGGGCATCGCCGGCGGAAATACCGCTCCGGCGCGCGGACAGAGCGAAGTCGGCGGCGACCTCGGGCGCCGCGTTGAGCTCGGAGCGGAGCTGATCCAGCGCCGCGCGCCAGTCGGCGCGGTTGATGGTGAGGGCAGGCGGCGCGAAGTCATCGGCCGCGCGCGTCGTCGATGGCGCGGCCAGCGTGATGATCGCCGCCAGGGCGGCGATGAGCGTGATGACCCGTGCCCCCAAATTCCCCCACGCCCCCCGGCGTCAGATCCTCGAGATGCCTCAGTCCTTGGCGCGCTCGCAGTAGGAGCCGTCCTCGGTCATGACGACGATGCGGGTGCCGACCGTGATATGCGCCGGCACGCCGGTGCGGACGCCGTTGGAGAGCACCGCCGGCTTGTAGGACGACGACGCGGTCTGGCCCTTGGTGACCGGCTCGGTCTCGACAACCTCGAGCGTGACCCGCTGCGGCAGGGTGATCGCCACCGGCACCACGTCGTGCATCGACAGCTTGACCGTCATGTTCTCCTGGAGATAGGCGGCCTGGTTGCCGACCACGTCCTTCGGCACCTGGACCTGGTCGTAGGTCTCCGGGTTCATGAAGTGGAAGCCGTCGGCATCCTCGTAGAGGAACGTGAAGTTGCGCTCCTCGATCGTCGCCTTCTCGACCTGGTCGGTGGTCTTGAAGCGCTCCGAGATCTTCACGCCATCGCTGATTCGGCGCATTTCGATCTGGCTGACCGGGGTGCCCTTGCCGGGATGGATGTTCTCGGCGGTCACGACGACATAGAGCTTTCCATCTTGCTCAATGACGTTACCCTTGCGAATAGAGCTGGCGATGACTTTCAAAGCTGTTTTCCTGACACTGAAAAGGGGGCGCCGGCCCAAGCCGGGGCGCCACGCGACGCGGAATGCGGTTTCGGGCGGCAACATACTGATTTTGTCCGGGGTTGCCAGTCTTTTGCGGCCCGAACGGACGACCCTCTGATGTCCCGGGAGCCCGCGCCTTCGCCGTGGTGGTCGCCGCAGCGGCACGCCGATGTCAGGCCGTTCCTGCTCGCCCGGGCCGCCATATCCCGGGCGTTGCGGGCCTGGTTCGACGAGCAGGGCTTTACCGAGGTCGAGACCGGCATCCTGCAGGTGTCGCCGGGCAACGAGACCCACCTGCACGCACCACGCACCGACCTGACGAGCCCGGATGGAACCCGCTACCGGCGTTTTTTTCGAACCTCACCGGAATTCGCCTGCAAGAAGCTGCTGGCGGCCGGGGAGCGGCGGATCTTCGAGTTCGCCCGGGTGTTCCGCGACCGCGAGCGCGGCGACCTGCACCTGCCGGAATTCACCATGCTGGAATGGTATCGTGCGGAGGCGCCTTACGACGCGATCATGGCCGACACCGTCGTGGTGATCGCCCACGCCGCCCGGACCACCGGAATCCGGCAGTTCGCGTTCCGTGGCCGCACCGCCGATCCCTTCGCCGAGCCCGAGCTGCTGACGGTTGCCGGCGCGTTCGCGCGCCATGCCGGGATCGACCTGCTCGCGACCATCCGCGACGGCGCGGGCGACCGTGCGGCGCTGGCCCAGGCCGCCGCCGGCAAGATCCGGATCAGCGGCGATGACACCTGGTCGGACCTGTTCAGCAAGGTGCTGGTCGAGCATGTCGAGCCGCATCTCGGGCAGGGGCGGCTCACCGTGCTCTATGAATATCCGGCGCCAGAGGCCGCCCTGGCACGGGTGGCGGCCGACCCCCGCGTCGCCGAGCGGTTCGAGGTCTATGCCTGCGGCGTCGAGCTCGCCAATGGCTTCGGCGAGCTCACCGACGCCGCCGAGCAGCGCCGCCGCTTCGAGCAGGAGATGGCCGAGAAGGAGCGCCGCTATGGCGAGCGCTATCCGCTCGACGAGGACTTCCTCGCCGCCGTGGCCGAGATGCCGCAGGCGAGCGGCGTTGCGCTCGGCTTCGACCGCCTGGTGATGCTGGCGGCCGGCGCCATCAGGATCGACCAGGTGGTGTGGACGCCGCCGGCAGGTGAGCGATGAACAGGATCGAACGTCCGACGACATTGCGCAGCGCCGAGGATCTCGTCGCGCAGGGACTGGCCGACCCGGCGGAGCAGCCGGCGCTGGCGCGCGTGGCGCAGCGCTACGCCGTGGCGGTGACGACGCATCTCGCCGACCTGATCGACGTAGACGATCCGAATGATCCGATCGCGCGCCAGTTCGTGCCCAGCCCGGACGAGCTGAAGGCCGCGCCTGGCGAGCGCGGCGATCCGATCGGGGACGATTCGCATGCCCCGGTGCCCGGCGTCGTGCACCGCTATCCCGATCGGGTGCTGCTCAAGCTGGTGCATGTCTGCGCGGTCTATTGCCGCTTCTGCTTCCGCCGCGAGATGGTCGGGCCCGGCAAGGACAATGCGCTGTCGGAGGAGGCCTATCGCGGCGCGCTCGACTACATCCGCGGCCATCGCGAGATCTGGGAGGTGATCCTCACCGGCGGCGATCCGCTGATGCTGTCACCGCGGCGGCTGAAGGAGATCATGGCCGATCTCGCCGGCATCGAGCACGTCAGGATCATCCGTATCCACACCCGTTTGCCGGTCGCCGATCCCCAGCGCATCACGCCAGCGCTGGTCGACGCGCTGAAGGTGCCGGGCGCAACGACCTGGGTCGCGCTGCACGCCAACCATCCGCGCGAGCTCAGTCCTCCGGTTCAGGCGGCCTGCGCGCGGCTGATCGATGCCGGCATTCCCATGGTCAGCCAGTCGGTGCTGCTGCGCGGCGTCAATGATGACGCGGCGACCCTGGAGGCGCTGATGCGCGCCTTCGTGGAGATCCGCATCAAGCCGTATTACCTGCACCATGGCGACCTCGCGCCGGGCACGGCGCATCTGCGGACCACGCTGGCGCAAGGTCAGGCCCTGATTCGAACGCTGCGCGGCCGGGTGTCCGGCCTGTGCCAGCCCGACTACGTGCTCGACATTCCCGGCGGCTACGGCAAGGCGCCGGTGGGGCCGCAATACCTCACTGCCGATGAAACTGTTGAGCAGGATCATGTGGCAGCTGCGCAAACGCGCTATCGTGTGATTGACTATTGCGGTGAGGCGCACCTCTATCCGCCCGCCGCGGGATGAAGTGTCCTGCTGATTCCGCTGACACGGAGGAGCAACATGAAGAGACTTGCGATCGCGATGGGGCTCCTGATGGCCGCGACTGACGGCATCGCGCTGGCGCAGAGCGGCAGCGGCTCCTCCGCCGGCACCGGATCGAAGAGCGGCATGCCGCCGCAGGCGCCGATCGGCCATCGCCAGGTGCGTCCCAGCGACCTGCCGAAGGCCGAGCAGACCGAAGACAATTCGATGAGCGGCATGACCAAGGAAGACCGCGACCTCGATCGCAAGATCAAGGGCATCTGCCGCGGCTGCTGAGTCCGACCAGCGGCGCGCCCGACGCGCGCCGCCTTATTGGTTCGTGAGCGTTACGCCGAGCGCTCGTGTGGGGAGTTGCGAAGCGCCGCACGCCGGGCGGCGACGGCTTCGGCGAGCTGCTCCAGCACCTCCACCGTCGTGTCCCAGCCGATACAGCCGTCGGTGATGCTCTGGCCGTAGGTCAGCGGCACGCCCGGCTTGACGTCCTGCCGTCCGGCGACGAGATGGCTCTCGATCATCACGCCCATGATGCGCTGCTCGCCTGCGGCGAGCTGGTGGCCGACGTCGGCGGCGACCAGCGGCTGGTTCTCCGGCTTCTTGCTCGAATTGGCGTGGCTGGTGTCGATCATCAGCCGCGCCGGCAGTCCGGACTTGATCAGCTCGGCCGCGGCCTGCTCGACATGGGCGGCGTCGTAATTGGGGCCGCTGCCGCCGCGCAGGATGATGTGGCAGTCCTCGTTGCCCGTGGTCGCCGCGATGCCCGAGCGGCCGCCTTTGGTCACCGCCATGAAATGATGCGGATGGGCGGCCGACTTCACCGCATCCGCGGCGATGCGGATGTTGCCGTCGGTGCCGTTCTTGAAGCCGACCGGGCACGACAGGCCTGAGGCCAGCTCGCGGTGGATCTGGCTCTCGGTGGTGCGCGCGCCGATCGCAGCCCAGGCGACGAGGTCGGCGATGTATTGCGGGGTCGTCATGTCGAGGAATTCGCATCCCGCCGGCAGGCCGAGATTGTTGACGGCAGACAGCACGCTGCGCGCGAGCCGCAGGCCCTTGTTGATGTCGAAGGAATTGTCGAGGCCGGGATCGTTGATCAGGCCTTTCCAGCCGACGGTCGTGCGCGGCTTCTCGAAATAGACCCGCATCACGATCTCCAGGCGGTCGGCGAGGCGCTCGCGCAGGGCAGCGAGGCGGCCGGCGTAGTCGATCGCGGCGGCGGGATCGTGGATGGAGCAGGGGCCGACGATGACCAGCAGGCGGTCGTCGCTGCCGGTCAGGATGGCGTGGATCGCATTGCGCGCGGCCATCACCACACGGGTGGCAGTGAGGGTGCGGGGGATTTCACCCATCACCTCCGCCGGCAGGCTCAATTCCTTGATTTCCTTGATACGAAGATCGTCTGTGGTGCTCAGCACGGCGGGCTCCTGGGTCTCTTGGGTGGGCACCTGCCGGCAATAAAAAAGCCGCCAGGTCTGGCGGCTCGTTCGGATATCTTGCTGCAATGTGTCAGATTGAGCGCGATCCTCCCGCCGCCAGCGAGCTGTCGTAGCTAAAGTACCAATAGTAGCTGGTGGCGGCGTTGATCATGGTCGCTCTATAGCGGCCGCGCGGCCGCTTGTCATCTCGAAAATCGCAACCCTCGGACTAGGCGTTGCGGGCGGCGAGCGCCATGCCGATCATCGACAGCCCGCCGAACAGCAGGTTGATGCCGACCAGCAGACCGATCGCCCACATCGCCGTGCCCGGCAGGCCCGAAATGATGATTCCGGCGATCGCGATGTCGACGACGCCCGAGATTGCCAGCCACGACCAGCGTCCGGACAGTTCGCGGCGGTGCTCCAGCGCATACATGATGGTGGCGACGCCCTCGGCGAGGAAATAGACGCCGATCACGATCGTCAGCGTCACCGTCCCCTGGACCGGCTGCGCCACCAGGATGATTCCGGCGACGATGGCGAGCACGGCCGACAACAGCGACCACCAGAAGCCCGGCATGCCGCGAGCCCAGAAGGTGAGCGCGAGCCCGGCGATGCCCGAGATCAGGAACATCCAGCCGAGGAAGATCGTGACCGCGAGGCTCGCCAGCGGGGTGAGGATCATCGCCAGCAGGCCGAGCACCGCGAGCAGGATGCCCTCGATCAGGAAGGCCTTCCAATGCGCGCGCATGGCCGCCCCCATTTGCGACCTCATGCGTTCGAGCTCGGGCGGAATCGTATCCTGGGGAAGGGTCATGATCGTCACTCCGGGCAAGGTCACGCGCTCAACGCCGCGGCCGCCTGCCCACGCACATGGTGAGGACCTGCGGCCCGGACAAGCGCGCGATGCGCGTTTCGTTGCTCTGCCGGCCGCAGCAGGCCGGGACTAGGCCGTCGTCCGCATCCGGTTGCGGCCGAAAACATAGACCGTCGTTGTGACAATCAGAAGGGCCATGCCGACGATGATCGCGGTGAGACCGAGTGGAACCAGCACGGCGGCGACGTTGCGGTCGGGGTTGAGCAGCCAGTGCCGAATGGAGGTCAGCACGAATCCGAGCCCGACGAAGCCGGCGGCGCCGCCGAACAGGAGCAGCGCCCACATCCTGCGCAGCTGGCTCAGCCTTGCCCGCGCTACCTCGGTGCGCGGCGTGTGGTGATGGGCGACCCGGCGCACCAGCCGCACGGCAAGGCCGATCGAGGAGAACCCGATCAGCACGCTGACGCCGCCGAGCCAGAGGCGCGCGGCGGCGTCGAGGGTCGACGCCCGCTGCAGCAGCAGCAACGGATAGTCGAAGGCCGCATGCAGCATCACCGGAGCGGCCAGCACCAGTGCCCAGCTCGACAGCCGCGCCCCTTCGCGATTGTGGCGGTTGGCGCCGAGCGCCGTACTGGTGCGGGCGATCGCGAGATAGGCACCGGCAATGATGCCGAGCGCACCATGAAACGGCACGGTGAGCACGCTGCGCAGCACCGCCAGCGAGCGCCACATCTCGGCATGCTGGACGAGATAAGCCAGGTTCTCGTAGGCCGCGAAGCCGAGCCCGACGGCGGCGCCGTAGAACACCGTGTCCATGGCATTGCCGACCTGCCGGCGCCGCGACCAGAGCGCGGCGATCACCGCGACCTTGGCGAGCTCTTCCGGCAAGGCGACGCCGAACAGAGCCCGGACCGCTTGCGCGATCCAGGGATTCTCCAGCGTCAGCCCGACATGCTGGAACGGGATCCGGACGATGCCGAGCAGCAGCACGCTGGCGGCACCCAGCAGGAAGGCGGTCCAGATCTTGAGCGGGGGGCCTGAATTGTCACCCGCGGCGACCACCAGCCAGAGGATGAGCAGCGCGGGCGCGATCGCGGCGGTGCCGATCACGGTCGCGAGGGCTTCGAGCAGGTTCATTTGCGATGGCAAGTAAGCCATGGTCTCCGATCATCCAATGCGGCGGGGCCGAACCGGCCGCCACCACCCGCACGGGGGATGGATTTGACATCGGTCCGTGGCCGCACGGCAAGATCTACATGTCGGCAGAATGAGCCGCCCTTCAAGGGAAAGAACCCCGTCCGGATGCTCGATTGGGGAGGGACCGCTGTGCGGCCGCAGTCCGCGGCCGCACGGCAGGGCTCAACGGGGCCGGGGTCCTCTCGGCGTCGCCGTATCGCTGTCGCGCGCCGGCGCCTCCTGGCGCGGCTCGCCCGGGGTCCAGGCGTCGGTGCGGGAGGGGCTCGGCGCCTGGGCGGTCGTCGGCGTTTCCACGCAGCTCAAGCGCGGCGTCGGGTCGGCTACGCGCCGGCACTCCAGACCCTCAGCAAAAGCGGTCTGGCTGATGGCGCACGCAACCAGGACAATCGAAAGAACAACTCTCATGGTGCCCCTCGGAGCAGGCTCGGCTCGCCCGTGATGCAGGCTCGACTCGGTCGTATTGGCCGATCATCTCCAGCTTGGTCGCAAAAGCGTGCATTTGTTTGACCATTCTCGCCGTCATTCAAAAAAAACTTCCGAAAATCGCTTGCATTATCGGAAGGTTGCAAGTCGTGCGCGAGTTCTGGCCGGCGGAATGAATGCGCGGTTGCGCTCGCTCTCGAACGGCGCCAAGTGCGCGGCCGGCGCCGAGCCGCTGCCGGACCATTTGCCCCCAGCTTGCGCGGCATGAACGGTCGGCCGGGCTTGATGTGGCGGATGGATCATGGTCGGTTGCCGCGATGAATTCGCCGCCTTGGTCAGCTTCCGACAGAACCTGTGGTCCACGCTATCGCCGTGGCTGGGTCGACGACGCCGTGGCGGCCATCGAGGCCGACCAGTGCCGGACCGCCGACACGCATCTGATCCGGCTGATCGTGCCCGCGCTCGCCGGCATCGACATCTACCTGAAGGACGAATCGACCCACCCGACCGGGAGCCTCAAGCATCGGCTGGCCCGATCGCTGTTTCTCTATGCGCTGTGCAACGGCCACATCCGGGAAGGCACGCCGGTGGTCGAGGCCTCCTCCGGGTCGACAGCGGTCTCGGAGGCCTATTTCGCGCAGATGATCGGCGTGCCGTTCTACGCGGTGATGCCGCGCACCACCTCGGAAGAGAAGATCGCCGCGATCACGCATTACGGCGGCAATTGCCACCTCATCGACGACGGCCGGTTTCTCTATGCCGAGGCGGCCGCGCTCGCAGGCCGGCTCGGTGGCCATTACATGGACCAGTTCACCTTCGCCGAGCGCGCCACCGATTGGCGCGGCAACAACAACATCGCCGAGTCGATCTTCAACCAGTTGCAGGGCGAGCGCTGTCCGCTGCCGGAATGGATCGTGATGGGCGCAGGGACCGGCGGCACGTCGGCGACGATGGGCCGCTATCTGCGGTACCGCCGCCACCCGACGCGGCTGTGCGTCGCCGATGTCGAGCATTCGGCCTTCTTCGACGCCTTCTGCAACGGCGACAGCGCCCGGACTTGCGAACGGCCGTCATTGATCGAAGGCGTCGGCCGTCCGCGCTGCGAGCCGTCCTTCGTGCCTGGCGTGGTGGACCGGATGATGAAGGTGCCGGATGCCGCGTCCGTGGCGGCCATGAACGTGCTGACGCGGCGGCTGCGGCGGCCGGTCGGCGGCTCGACCGGAACCAACTTCCTGGCGCTGTGCCGGCTGGCGGCGGAGATGCGGCAGCAGGGACAGACGGGGTCGCTGGTCACGCTGATCTGCGATTCCGGGGAGCGCTACCGCCAGACCTATTACGAGCCGCAATGGCTGTCCGCGCGCGGTCTCGACCCCGCGCCGTACGAGGCCGCTCTGTCCGCCTTTCTTGATACCGGGGCGCCGCTACGGCTCGATATTGCCGATGCGGGGAATCCGCTGCCCGCCTGAATGCCTCCGCGCGCGTCGTGGTGAGAGCCGCGGCGAGCGGTGTCCGGATGCCCGGCAATGTGCGCGATCCCTGATCTGGATCAACGAAGAAGGCGCCGGATTGCGCTTTGGTCCGACCCCGAGCAGGGCTCCAAGGGCGCGCCGGAACGCAGGTTCGGGACGTGGGCAGGGGAAGGACGGATCAGGTGATGAACTACGACAGCTATTTCGACCGTGCCCTCGACCAGTTGCACCAGGAGCGGCGCTATCGCGTCTTTGCCGATCTGGAGCGCCTCGCCGGCCGCTTCCCGCGCGCGATTTGGCATTCGCCGGAGGGGCCGAAGGATGTCGTGATCTGGTGCTCCAATGACTATCTCGGCATGGGCCAGCATCCGAAGGTGATCGGCGCCATGGTCGACGTGGCCGCGCGCATGGGCACCGGCGCCGGCGGCACCCGCAACATCGCCGGCACCAACCATCCGCTGATCGAGCTCGAGCGCGAGCTCGCCGATCTCCACGGCAAGCAAGCGGCGCTGGTGTTCACCTCGGGCTACGTCTCCAACGAGACCGGCATCTCGACCATCGCAAAACTGCTGCCGAACTGTCTGCTGCTGTCGGACGCGCTCAACCACAATTCGATGATCGAGGGCGTCCGCAAGGCCGGGAGCGAGAAGCAGGTCTGGCGGCACAACGACCTCGCCCATCTCGAAGAGCTGCTGCGGGCGGCCGATCCCGACCGTCCCAAGCTGATCGTCTGCGAGAGCCTGTATTCGATGGACGGTGACGTCGCGCCGTTGCACCGGATCTGCGATCTCGCCGAGCGTTATGGCGCGCTCACTTACGTCGACGAGGTCCATGCGGTCGGCATGTACGGCCCGCGCGGCGGCGGCATCGCCGAGCGCGACGGCGCGATGGCCCGCATCGACATCCTCGAGGGCACGCTCGCCAAGGCCTTTGGCTGCCTCGGCGGCTACATCGCTGCCAATGCCAATCTGATCGATGCCGTCCGCTCCTATGCGCCGGGCTTCATCTTCACCACCGCCTTGCCGCCGGCGGTTTGCGCCGCGGCGACCGCCGCGATCCGCCACCTCAAGACCTCGCAGTGGGAGCGTGACCGGCACCAGGATCGGGCGGCGCGGCTCAAGGCCGTACTGAACGCCTCGGGGCTGCCGGTCATGCCGTCCGACACCCACATCGTGCCGGTGCATGTCGGCGATCCCGAGAAGTGCAAGACGGCGTCCGACCTGCTCCTGTCCGAGCACGGCATCTACATCCAGCCGATCAACTATCCGACCGTGCCGCGCGGCCTGGAGCGGCTGCGGATCACGCCATCGCCCTACCATGATGACGGCCTGATCGACGCCCTGGCCGAGGCGCTGGTCGACGTCTGGGACCGGCTCGGCCTTGCACGGGCGCCGCAGGCGCTGGCCGCGGAGTGAGCCCGTTCCGCTGACCTGTCACATCGGCCTGTCAGTTTGATCTGCCGCAATGCCGCCCGCGCCCGCGCGGGCGTAGTCTTTTGCGTTCAGGGAAAATGCCGGTTCGGCAAGGCCCGGCCGGCGCACAGGCGAGGGCGGCCATGGCAAGGATCATCGAAGCGCTGCTGCAGGAGCACGAGAATCTCGAGAAGCTTCTCTCGGTGCTCGAGCACGAACTGGAGCTGTTCGATCACAATCGGCGGCCGGACTACGACATTCTGCAGAGCATCATCGCCTATTTCGAGGACTATCCGCAGCGCTGTCATCATCCCAAGGAGGAGATGATCTTCGGCAAGCTGCGCGAGCGCGATCCAGCCGCGGCCGCGGCCTATGGCGACGTCGACGACGAGCACGAGACCGAGGCGCGGCGGCTGCGCGGCTTTGCCGACGCCGTGAACGCGGTGCTGTCGGACCAGGAGATCCTGCGCGAACGCTTCCACGCCGCCGTGCATGAGTTCATCGACAGCCAGCGCGAGCATCTGCGCAAGGAGGAGACCCTGCTGTTTCCCGCGGCGCTGCGTACCCTCCAGGCGGAGGATTGGGCCGACATCGACGCCCGCATGTCCGACCGCAAGGACCCGCTGTTCGACGGCGACGTCGCCGAGAAATTCCACAATCTCGAGCGGACCATCCTGCGCTGGGAACAGGAGGCGGAGCAGGCGCGCGCCACGGCCGGCTGATGGCATTTTGCCCAATTGCGCCCCGCGAGCCGTGGACTATAGTTTCAGCTCGGGGGCAGGCACTCGTCTCGGAGTTGGCTATGACCGCTTTGAACACAGGGCTCGAACCGGCCCGAGGTTCGCAGGATGCAGGTGCCGTCGACGCGACGGGCAGGCCTGCGCAGGTCCCGATGGCGCAGCAGAACGCCTTCGGCAGCCACGGCTATGACATGTATCCGCAGAAGCTCATCCGGCTGTCGGGCTGTCAGGAGCGCGCGCTCCGTCGCGAGAAGAAGCTCCCGTTGCTGCTGAGCTGACGGTGCTGCCCCGTAAGCATACGGTTGGCTGGCTTGTATTAAGACATCGTTAACCAGGCCGCGCGACCCTGTTTGCATACTCCCCCAGGAGTGCGACGGAACCGGACGGCCGGAGCCGGCAGTCGCGACAAAAGGCCGGCGGCGTAACGCCCGCCGGCCTTTTTGCGTGGGCGGGGTGTCCCGGAATCCCCCTGGATCAGTTGCGTCGCGCCAGCGAACGCAGGAAGCCCTGATATTCCTCGTTCAGCTCCATATCGACGGCGGGTGCGAGCCGCAGCAGCACGTTGGCGATGAACGCCTGATCGTTGCGGGGGTCCGCCAGCACCTCGCGCAGCACCGGGACGTTGTCCTCGATGTGGTGCAGGAAGGCGACGCCTTTCTCCGCCGTCTCGGTCCAGCGCGCCCGCGTCCATTTCGCCAGCGGATACATGATCTCGTGGACGAAGTTCGATTTGCGCGCCTTCTCGAAGAAGCGCAGTCCGGCGCTCCAATTTTCCTTGGCGCGCAGCGGCGGTGGGGACAGATCGCCGGTCAGCATCTTCCTGCCGGCCTGGCCGACGAAATCGTCCAGCGTGGTCGGCGCATCGATCGTGGCGCGGAAGTGCCACAGCGCGAACGAGCCGGGAAAATCCTTGCCCATGCCGTCGAGCAGGGCCGTCTCGACCGTGTCGACCGCCGCCTTGTCGCCCTTGAGCGACGCCGTCATCGCGAAGGCGAACAGCGCGTCGTTGCCGACCTCATGGACGCCGCCGTTCTTCAATTGCGCCGCCGACAATGCGGGCGTCTTGCCGTCGGCAGGCACCGTGGCCTCGCCGGCGCGTTGCGCCTTGATGAAGGCGGTGATCTCGAGCCAAGCCGTGAGGTTGGCGATGAAGGCGTCGGGATCGACATGCACGATGGCGAGATTGAGCGGCTCCTTGCGCGTTCTCAGCTCGGTCATGTCGGTCATGTCGCACTCCGCAGCAGCTCGCCGCCGAACGGTCTGTCGCCTTTGCGACATGATGGCTCGTTCGACGAAGATGCCGGGAAGGGCAGCAAGAAGGGTGCCACGGTCTTGTCGGGCTCGCGGGCACGGCGCGATCCTCGGAACGAGTCTTGCTCGGCTGCTTCGCGTGCGGTGTTCGCAACGGAAAGCATGAGGCCAGTGAATGTTCACCCGTGTCTGCAAGGCCGACACGATCGACGAAGGCGGCATGCGCCTCGTGATCGCCGATGCCAAGCTCATCATCCTGGCCTGGCCCGACGATGGCGAGCTCAAGGCGTTCCAGGGCGTCTGCCCGCACACCGCGGCGCCGATGGAGGAGGCCGGCTTCGACGGCCGCGTGCTCAGTTGCCCCGTGCACAATTGGACGTGGGATGCCCGTACCGGCGCACCGCTCCACCCTCCGGAGAGTGCGTTGGCCGCGTATCCGGTGAAGGTCGAGGACGGCGTGGTCTACATCGACACGGACGGCATCTCTCCGCTGTTTGCGGCCCGTTGAGCATGCGGGACCAGACCGGAAAGACCGGCACGGGGTGGCTTGCCCGGCCGGCGAAACGCCTCTATACGTTCGGCGCGCGGCACGGAATCACCGTCGGTGGTTCAGCCGACCTCGCAGATCATCGCCTCAAGCGGCTGATTTGCTGAAGGTTTTGCCGAAACGTGCAAGCGGCGATGGCACCGGGGTCTCGTGCCCTCTGGCATCGTGCGTATTGCTCCCTTCGTCTATCGGTCAGGACGCCACCCTTTCACGGTGGAGAGAGCGGTTCGATTCCGCTAGGGAGCGCCATTCCGCGCCGGCTTTCCTTCCATCTCCGATCTTGAAACGGACGGTTTGCGCCGAGACGTGTCGGCGCGGGGTCCTGCATCCATGAATCGCACGCCCAGTACGTGATCCGGTCAACCGTCCATTAGGGTCCTTGCCGTACTGCAGCGGGCGAAGCAGGAGCAGGATGATGGCCGCGCCCAAGAAGCGGGAAGCCCGCAAATCAATGAAGCAGCCGGCGTGGATCACGCTGGAGGGCGGGTTCGCCGTGCGCCATTGCCTGGTTCAGGACATTTCCAGCGCCGGCGCCAAGCTGACCTTGCAGGACGCGGTGGCGCTGCCGGCAACCATCCGGCTCGCCTTCGCGCGCGACGCAAGAACCGGCCGGCAGTGCCAGGTGGTGTGGCGCCGCGGCGCCTCGGTCGGCGTCAAGTTCATCGGCAAATAGACCGGTATCGCTTCACTGCTGCAGACGCGCTAACAAGCGGCATGTGCCGTTCTCTCATCCTGGGCGCCCTCGCGGCGCTCGCCGCCGCGACCGTTGCGGCCGCCGGCTCGCCGGGGTCATCGCTTCTTGTGCCATCGCTTCCCGGGCCGAAGGCGGCTGGACCGAATAAGGCCGCACCCCGTTCAGGCGCCGCCACCAACAATCCCTGCGCGTCCTACGGTGCGAACTTCGTGCGTGTCGAGGGAACCGATACCTGCGTGAAGGTCGGCGGCGCCCTGGGCGTCGAGATGGGCACCTCGGCCGGCCGCTGAGGCGCTCACGACAGCGGCGGCGCGATGTGGCGGATGAAGGCCGGGCGTTGCGCGATCTGTCCGTACCAGCGCGCGAGACTCGGCAGCTCCGGCTTGTCGACACCTTCGACTCCGAACCAGCGCCGCGCATAGGCGCCGAGCGCGATGTCGGCGAGCGTGAAGCGCTCGGCCTCGACATGGCTGCGCGTGGCCAGATGCGCGTCGAAGATGCGCCACATCGCCGCGGCGTCGTCGGCCGCCTTCTGCAAGGCGGGCATGTCGCGCTGCTCCGGTGGCGTACGCACCAATCCCCAGAACAGCGGACGCTCGATCGGCTGCACCGTCGACAGCGTCCAGTCCAGCCAGCGCTCCACCGCGGCGCGGTGCCGCGGCGTCGTCGGGTAGAGCGGCGTGCCGTCGCCATGAGCGAGGCAGAGGTAGCGCATGATCGCGTTGCTCTCCCACAGCACGAAATCACCCTCGACCAGGGTCGGGATGCGGCCGTTCGGATTCATCGCGAGATAGTCCGCTTCGTTGTTGCGGCCGTACTGCATGCCGGCGTCGATCCGGTCATAAGCGATCTCGAGCTCGGCGAGACACCAGAGCACCTTCTGCACGTTCACCGAATTGGGGCGGCCCCAGATCGTCAGTCTGTTGTCGGCGGACACGTTCGGCTCCTCTCTGGCGAGCGTCATCATTAGCGCATGTTACGCAAAAAGCCCCGCTCGTTGGCGGGGCTTTTCGGTCGAGCACGTCGTTCGCGGGATCAGCGGCCGAAGAACAGCCATAGCAGAATGATCACCGGAATCGGCACGCCCAACAACCACAATAGAATTCCACGACCCATCTCGGCCTCCTCGTATCCTCACCGTCAATCGGAGCGACAACGCGAGGGTGGCCTCGATGTTCCGGCCGGAATCACGCGGGGCAGATGACTCACCAATGTCCGGTGTTCGGCATCGACAGCCAGGGCTCGGCGGGCGCCTTCGGCTCGCCCTTCTGCAACAGCTCGATCGAGTGCAGGTCGGGCGAGCGGACGAAGGCCATGTTGCCGTCGCGCGGCGGCCGGTTGATGGTGATGCCGAGCTTCATCAGCCGGTCGCAGGTGGCGTAGATGTCGTCGACCTCGTAGGCGAGATGGCCGAAGAAGCGGTCCTCGCCATAGCTCTCCTCGTCCCAATTGTAGGTGAGCTCGACCAGCGGGGCGCCGCGCGTCGGCGGCAGGCTCTTCAGCAGGTGTTCATCCTCGGGTGCGCAGAGAAACACCAGGGTGAAGCGACCCTTGTCGTTGTCGATCCGGCGCACCTCCTTGAGGCCGAGCGCATCGGAATAGAATTTGAGCGCGGCGTCGAGATTGCGCACGCGCAGCATGGTGTGGAGATAACGCATCGTTTCTTCTCTCCCTGAACTCGAAGCGGCTGGTCAACGGCCGCCTGCGGACGCCGATCCATAGCAGCAATTCGTTCGCCCGTGTATCGAGCCTGATGCTGCGGCGATGCCGGCTCGCGCGGATGTGCGGTGCGCGCGGCGACGCATTCATTGGACTGCGCGCTGTTGCGAGAGCCTCTCCGCATGCCCGCGAATCGCTGTTTTGGCAGTGATTCGCGGCATGGATGAACGGGCGCGATGCGACCGCATGCAGGTATTTCAGCGTGTTTCGCCTGCAATGTGCGGCCAAAATCACGCAGGACCGTCGAAAATGCCTAGAAATATAGGGGAAAATGAATCGCATGCTCCGTTCGATCGCCAACGCAGCTTGACTTCTGCGCGCTCCGTTGGAATTTTGGCGCCGCTGTGGGTGCTTCGGGGCCCCTTGAAATGCAGGAGAATCCCGAAAATCGCGGGGTGATACGCCACCAGACGACTGAAGTCCCGGCTGTGCAATGCAGCCAGAAAGCCCCGACCAGTCTGCGCAGCAATGCGCTGATAGCCGCGCAGTCGTCACGTCATTCACCAGTATCAATCACAAGGAGATACGATGGCTACCCAACTTTCCAAGTCGCAACTGATCGAGAAGATTGCGACCTCGACCGAGCTGTCCAAGCGCGACGTCAAGAACGTCATGGAGACGCTCACCGACGTCGGCCACAAGGAGCTGAAGAAGAACGGCGTGTTCCTGGTGCCGGGCTTCGCCAAGTTCGTCGTCGTCAAGAAGCCCGCCGTGAAGGCGCGCAAGGGCACCAACCCCTTCACCGGCGAAGAGATGATGTTCAAGGCCAAGCCGGCCCGCAAGATCGTGCGCGCGCGCCCGGTCAAGGCCGCCAAGGACGCGGTTGCCTGATCTGACCGTCAGTCACGGTCGTGATCACGTCAAAGGCCTCCCGGAAGGGAGGCCTTTTTCGTTGCGGCTGTGTGGTTGCAGCGCGGCTGAGCGTTGCGGTCGCCGAAGCGCCGCCGTCCCCGGATCGCGAAGGTTGGCACCGCGGGGGCCCGAAAAACGACAGCAGCGCCAGCGCGACGGAATATCTTCGTCGCGTGGCGCCACCCTCGAGCACTGGGCCCTGAAATCCCCAGTACTGATCTGTCTCGGGGTGGCGCAGGCAGGTTCAAAGGATTTTGCGGGAAAATTGACCGGCCCGTGCGACCTCCGGCCCGCGCAGGAGCGCCATCGCGCGCGCTGGGGAGAAGCCGGTGGATATGGCGCAGCAAGCCGTTGATCAGCAATCCGGAGAGTCCAGGCGAGGAGCTGTGGACAAGCGTTGGATCGACTGTGGATGAAGGGCCGGCGATCGCCGCAAAGCTCGGCTCTAGCGGCGCTCGCCGTTCAGATCCGCGCCGTCGTCCGCTCTTGTTTCAGGCGCCACACCGGCCGCCTCGGTCCTGGGATGACAGGACGCAAGCACGACGAATCCGCCATAGCCGATGATGTTGAACAGAAGTTCCAGCCAGGATGCCATCGCGGATTCCCCCCATGGCAGTGAACGTGTGGCGACGGTGACGGTTCCAGACGCGCGCGGCGGTGAGCCTGCCTGCAACCAACTCCCCAGCATCTGCGTTGTTTGGACGCACGGGAATTGGAGGACATTCGATCATGAGAAAGACATTGGCTGTTCTGGCGACCGCGGGCGCCGTCGCCATCACCGCACTGGCGGCACCCGCTCCGGCACAGGCGCGCGGCATCGGCCCGGGTCTCGCATTCGGCCTCGCGGCGGGAGCGCTGACCGCCGGCGCGATCGCGGCGTCGCACCCGTATTACTATGGTCCGGGCTACGGCTACTACGACTACGGCCCGCGTTACGTCTACGCGCCCGGGCCGTATGCCTATTACGGCGGACCGTACTATCATCGCTACCACCACTGGCGTCATCACTGGTAAGCGCCAGTCGTAAGGAGGAGGGCCCGGATGGCGAAAGCCTCCGGGCTCTTCTCTCATCCCTGCTATTCCGCGGCCTCGCCGCGCTGTGCCTTCTTCCACGCCAAGCGGGCATATTCCTCGCGTTCGCGCGCGAACTTCTCCTGGGTCGACTTGAACCGTGCAATCCTTGCGGTGATGTCGGCGCGCTCCTTCGCGCGGCGGTCGTCCTGCGTCTCGTTCTGCCTCACGGATCCTCTCTGCTCCGGTCGCTATCCGGCGAGCCTCGCCCTGAGACGCGTGACAAACTTCCTGGCGAATCGCTGGCGCGATGTGGGTGTCCGATTGAGGCGTGATTGCGGACGCCCGGCCCCGCTGCAGGCGGGTCGCGCGTTTTGCTGGGGAGAGAAGGCGAGCACCGCCAACGTCTTCCGGTAGACACGGAACGATCCGACTCGTCTTGCTTGCAGTTGCGTCGTTCACGGCTGGTTCCGGAGGATGCGGAGTAGCGCAACGACGCAGCCGGGCCGGACATGCTCGGAGGCGGGAGCCAGCTTGCCGTGCTATGAAGGGAGGACAATGATGGTGCGAGGTTTCATGGTTCGGGGCCGCCGCTGATGATTGCATCCGATCTGCACGACGGGGTGAACCGCCTGGGAGACATGATCGCTGCGGCGCGTGTGATCGTGCCCTTCACCGGCGCTGGAATATCGACCGAGACGGGCATTCCGGATTTCCGGTCTCCCGGCGGTCTATGGACGCGCAACCGGCCGATCCATTTCGACGAATTCGTCGCCAGCCAGGAGGCGCGGGACGAGGCCTGGCGGCGGCGCTTCGCGATGCAGGAGACGTTTGCCGCGGCGCGGCCCGGCCGCGGACACCTGGCGCTTTCGTCGCTCTACCGTGCGGGGAAAATTCCGGCCGTGATCACTCAGAACATCGACAACCTGCACCAGGACTCCGGTTTCGCGCCGGATCACGTCATCGAGCTGCACGGCAACACCACCTACGCGCGATGCATCGGATGCGGGCAGCGCTATGAGCTCACCTGGGTGCGCGAGCGCTTCGAGGCCGACGGGGCCGCGCCGGATTGCCCCGATTGCGCGGAGCCGGTGAAGACCGCGACGGTATCCTTTGGTCAGTCGATGCCGGAGCATGAAATGCAGCGCGCCACCGAGCTCGCGCAGCACTGTGATCTGTTCGTCGCGATCGGCTCGTCGCTGGTTGTGTGGCCGGCCGCTGGCTTTCCATTGATGGCAAAGCGGGCTGGCGCGCGACTCGTGATCATCAACCGGGAACCGACCGATCAGGACGACGTTGCCGACCTCGTTGTCCACCACGAGATCGGCGAAGTACTCGGATCGTTCGTCCGTAATTGAACGGAAATTGATGCATTTTTGTCGGCATCTCTGTTCATATGCCTCAGTGAAACCGATTTTTATCTATGCGCGGCACGAGGGAATGTTATCTTTGATTCGAGAGATTCGCGTGACTCATCGTGGGTATAGGTGGTGAGCACGTGTATGAGGGCGCCGTTGCAGGGGTGGCGGCTCACAATTCATATGTGAGGTCCGGGGTTATGGGGTCGGACGGATTTGAGTCCAAGAAGCTTGGGGTGCCGGTCGTTGGTGGTTCGACACCAACCCGGCTCGGGGCGGAATATCAAACCGGCGTCGCGCGCGACTCGGCAATTGATGCGATGACCGGTCTTGGCGAGAACCTCGTCGAAATCAGCGGCGTCATCAAATGGTTCGACGCCTCGAAGGGATACGGTTTCATCGTTCCCGACAATGGCTGGCCGGACGTGCTGCTGCACGTCACGGTGCTCAGGCGCGACGGCTACCAGACCGCCTATGAAGGGGCTCGCCTGGTGGTGGAGTGCGTGCAGCGCTCCAAGGGCTACCAGGCCTTCCGCATCGTCTCGATGGACGAGTCGACGGCGATCCATCCGGCGCAGATGCTGCCGCCGCGCACCCACGTCACGGTGACGCCGACCAGCGGGCTGGAGCGAGCCCAGGTCAAGTGGTTCAACCGCCTGCGCGGCTTCGGCTTCGTGACCTGCGGGGAAGGGAGCCCGGACATCTTCGTCCACATGGAGACCCTGCGCCGCTACGGCATGACCGAGCTGCGCCCCGGCCAATGGGTGCTGGTCCGCTACGGGCCCGGCTCCAAGGGCATGATGGCGGCCGAGATCCACCCCGAGACGGGTTCGCCGGCATTGTCCTCGCACTGAGTTGCTTGCGATCACTGCACTTGACGGCCCTGGAAAGGTGCTTTCCGGGGCCGTTTTCATGTCGGCTCCATCTTCACGGCCAGGCCGCGGTCTTGCTGCCGAGGCCGCGACCGTGTAGTGACGGGTTCGTCGAGGACAATCGTCCCTTGAGAACATCGGGGTATAGCGCAGCCTGGTAGCGCGGCAGTTTTGGGTACTGCAGGTCGTTGGTTCGAATCCAGCTGCCCCGACCATCTCCGCAGCAACGTGGCCTCGCAGGTGAGACCTGATAGCTGGCGCGAACTGCGCGACGAGGCCGATAAAAAATTCGGATGCTCCCGCAGCGGCAAAACCCGGGAGCATCCGAAGTGTGCGGGTGAATCCGGGGAAGGAACATCCGCTGGCGGTCAGCATCCTCTGAATCGGAATCTCGCGTCTTTGCGCTAGATCAAATCGGGCGTGGGAGGCGGTTCGCGCGTCGGCCGTGCCGAGGTCGCGGCCGGCGGCTCAGCGCGCCAGCTCGTCCTACGCCAGCCGGCCGTCGATGATGTGCACGCGCCGTTGCATCTGAGCGGCGAGGTTGAGGTCGTGCGTGACCGCGACCACGGTCTTGCCGCGCAGCGTGACGAGATCGCGCAGGATGCCGAACACCTGCGCGGTCGCGGCGGTGTCGAGGCTACCGGTCGGCTCGTCGGCGAGGATGACGGGAGGATCGTTGGCGAGCGCGCGCGCCACCGCCACGCGCTGGCGCTGGCCGCCCGACAGCTTGTCCGGCGTCTTGCGCAGATGCTCGGCGAGGCCGAGCGAGCTCAGCAGCTCCTCGGCGCGCGCGGTGATGGCGCGCGGCGACAGCCGTGCCAGCGCGCGCATCGGCAGCGCGACGTTCTCGGTGATCGAGAATTCCGGCAGCAGGAAATGAAACTGGAAGACGAAGCCGAGCCGTGACAGCCGCACCTCGGCGCGCTCGTCCTCGTTCATGCCCGTCGTCGAGCGGCCGTCGATCAGCACGTCGCCCTGGCTCGGCAGGTCGAGCAGGCCAAGCAGATAGAGCAGGGAGGATTTTCCCGAGCCCGACGGTCCGGTGATGGCGATGAGCTCGCGCGGATGGATCACGAGATCGATGTCGGCGACCAGCGTCACCGGCACCTCGCCGGGCAGCACCTTCGTCACTTGCCGCGCCTCGATCAGGGGCGGGCTCACGTCGCGCCCCGGATGATGTCGACCGGATGCAACCGCGCCGCGGCGCGGGCCGGAAAGTAGCCGGCGACGGCGCTGGAGATCAGCGCGACCGCGCCCGCCAGCAGATAGTGCTTCAGCGAATACAGCACGGGCAGATGATTGTAGTCGGAGAACGGCGTCTTGAACTCGAGCGAGGCGAGCCCGCGGGTGAGCAGGTAGCCGAGCGCCCAGCCGAGAGCGGCACCGGTCAAGCCGATGAACAGCGCCTCGACGATGAAGATGGTGCGGACCGTGCGGTCGCGGAAGCCGAGCGACTTGAGGATGGCGATGTCGCGGGTCTTCTCGTGGGTGATGGTCGAGATGATGTTGTAAGTGCCAAAGCTCGCGACCAGCAGGATGGCGCCGACGATAGTGTACATCAGCACGTTGCGCAGCGTGATCGCCGACAACAGGTCCTCCTGCGCCTCCTGCCAGGAGACCGCCTTATAGCCGGTCTGCTCGCCGATGCGCTCGCTGATCAGGCGCGCCTGCATCGGATCGTTGGTGCGGACGCGGATCTCGTTGATGATCCCAGTCTGGCGCTCCAGGATCTGCGCGGTGCGCAGCAGTACGTAGCCGGTGGTCTCGTCGGTGCCGCGGAAGCCGGAATGGAAAGTGCCGACGACGGTCGCATTCATGCTGACGCCCTGGGCCGAGGCGAGCGTGATGTTGGAGTTGACCCGCGCGCCGATCTTGGCCGCGAGCCGGTCGCCGAGCAGGATCGCGTGCGAGGACCGGTACAGCGAATTGAGATTGCCCTGCCGCATGTGGCTCGCCAGCGTCGAGACCTGGCCCTCCGTGCGCGGATCGATGCCGATGATCGCGACCGTGAGGTTGCGGCCGGCGAAGCGCAGCACGGCCTTGGACTGCACCGACGCCGTCAGCGCGCCCGGCACCCAGCCCTGCAGCGAGGCGATGGTGGCCATCGGGTTCTTGATGCCGGGACGGCGGACCTTCGGGGTCAATCGGCGGAATTCGGCTGCCGCATAGATCAGGTCGGCCGGCTGGCGGGTCGGCTGGCGCAGCTCGTCGGTGATCGAAATGTGCGGCAGCGCGTCGACGAGCGTACGGATGAAGTCGTCCTGGGAGCCCTCCATCATCGCCGCCATCATCACCGAAAACGCCACGCCGGTCATGACGCCCGCGATCGCGACCAGCGTCTGGCGGGCGCGATGGCGCACATGGGTCCAGGCGATGGTCAGGACGAGGCTCATGGCGCCGACGTCTCGGGCCCGATCACGCGGATCCGCTCGCCGTCCTTGATGTCGGCGGTCGCGGGCGCTGCGACCAGCTCGCCCTCGCTGGCGCCGTCGAGGATCTCGACCGCCGCGGAGCCGCGGATGCCGATCCGCACCGCACGCCGCTGCACACGGCCGCCTTCGATCACCATGAGGCTGCCGTTGACGACGGCATTGGCCGGCGCGAGCAGCGTGTCGGCCGTCTCCCGGCTGACGATGTTGGCCTCGACGCTCATGCCGACGCGCAGCGGCGTGTCGTCCGGCAAGCCGATCCGCACGCGGAACGTCTTGGCCACGGGATCGCCCGCCGGCGTGATCTGCTTCACCGTCCCGGGCAGGGCCTGGTTGCCGAACGCATCGGCGCGCAGCAGCGCCTTCTGCCCGATCTGGACACGGGGGATGTCCTCCTCGTTGACGTCGGCGACGACCCAGAGCGGCTTCTCCAGGCCGACGCGGTAGAGGATGGTGCCGGGATCGACCATGTCGCCGACCTCGCCGTCCTCCTTGAGGACGACGCCGTCCATCGGCGCCACCAGCTTGAAGTAGTCGAGGCGCTGGGTCTGGGCCGCGATCTGGGCACGGATGCGGGCGAGATCGCTTTCGGAGCGCTGGTAGGCTTGCGAGGTGGCCGCCCCGCGGGCCAGCAACTGCGACTGTCGCTCGAACTCGTGGCGCTGGAATTCCTCCTGTGCACGCAGATCGTTCAAGGTGGCCAGCGCCTCCTTGTCGTCGAGCCGCGCCAGCACGTCGCCGGCCTTGACCGACTTGCCCTCGCAGCGGCAGCGCTCGATGATGCGGCCGCGGACCAGCGGCGTGCTCCGCGACCACGTCTCCGGCTCCACGGCGCCGGTCGCATAGACGATCTCGGCCGCCGTGCCGCGGGTGATGCGGGCGGTCGCGATCAGCGGTCCACGCCCCCACCATGCGGCAAGCCCGGCCAGTGCGCCGAACAGCAGGATGATCGAGAGCAGGCCGCGCCACGGAAAACGACGCCGGCCGCGATCGACGGCCGGCGTAGCAGCAATGGCGTTGGATGGGTCCGGCGTCAGCATGTCCATGATCGAACGGACCCTGCGACGGGAGAAAGGCTATACTTAGCCCGCAGTGCCCGTCGCCACGCGGGGCGGAGCCATCTTGAAGTGCTGTTTGGCATAGGCGACGATCTGGCGATCGGTCGGGTGATCGGCGGCTTCGACGCCGACGATGCGCTTGCCGACCGCAGGATGCTTCTCGTGCAGGTACTTGGCAAGCTCGGTCTTGGCACCGGCCGGGCCGATGATCAGGATCTCGCCGGCGTCGTCGAGCGCGCGCGCGACCTCTTCGAGGAAATTCTTGTCAGGCGCCGCGTGGCCGCTGCCGATCTCGTTGGCCTTGTGATGCAGATGCTTGGTCTGCAGGTGCGGATGCAGCGTCAGCTCGTCGGCACCGGTCAGTCCGATGTGGAACACCTTGGCCTCGCTGTGATCGAGCCACACGACGGCATGGAAATGGGTCGGCATGATCTGGTCCTTGTCAGCAAATCACCGCATGCGCAGCGGCGCGCGTTCGCAAGGAAACGCGCGCCGCGGGAAGCGGCTCCGTTGGTGATGCAAACCTTAGCGAGCCCGATCGTGCCCGGCTTGATGCAGGTCAACGGAGGCGGGGACCGCCCCCGCGCCGCTGTGCCGCGGAGCTCACTTCGGCGCGGGCGGCTTCGGCAGCGGCTTGTCCTGCCGCTTCGACCAGGAGATGTAGTAGGCGACGGTGGTCATGATCGCGATGCCCGCGGCGCTGACCAGGATCTGCGCCAGCAGCGAGCCCGAGCTCAGCATCAGGGTGAAGTGGCCGATGAAGGACAGGAACACGCCGACGCAGAACACCGCCAGCGACTGCTGGCCGCAGACGATCAGGGGATCGAACGCCTTCCACTCCAGGCCCGGCCATTCCTTCGGCACGAACCGGATGACCAAAATGACGATCACCACGAAATGCAGGAAGCGGTACGGCGCGAGGTTGGTCTTGTCGTTGGGATTGAAGGCCGCATAGAGCCAGTTCGGAAACATCGATCCGAGCTCAGGGAAGCGGCCGGCCATCGTCATGACCAGTGCGAGCACCATGTAGGCGATGCAGAAATAGAGCGTGGCCGGCGCCATGATGATGCCCATCGATCGGCGGGCGCCGCCGAGCGCGCACCATGAGCCGAACACGAACAGCACCTGCCAGCAGTAGGGATTGAAGTACCAGGTGCCCGCCGGATAGGCCGCGAAATTCCAGCCCATCTGTCGCGCCACGAGCCACAGCACGATCGAGGCGATCATGGTCAGGTCGGGCTGGCGCAGCATCATCCACAGCACCGGCGGGAAGAAGCCCATCAGCACGATGTAGAGCGGCAGCACGTCGAGATTGACCGGCTTGAACTTCAGGATCAGTCCCTGGGCCAGCGTATCGCTGGCGTGGTCGACGAGGCCCGCGACGTTGAACTCGTCGATGATCTCGGAGACGCCGAACCGCGTCGCCAGATAGCTGATGGCCACGATATAGATCACGAACAGCACGATGTGGGCGACGTAGAGCTGCCACACCCGCTTGAACAGCCGGGTGGCGCCGACGATGAAGCCGCGGTCGATCATCATGCGCGCATAGACGAACGAGGCAGTATAGCCGGAGATGAAGACGAACAGGTCGGCGGCGTCGCTGAAGCCGTAATTCCGCGTGGTGATCCAGTTCACCACATTGTCCGGGATGTGATCGAGAAAGATCGCCCAGTTGGCGATTCCGCGAAACAGGTCGAGCCGCAGGTCGCGCCCGCGCTCGGGCAGCGTGGCATTGATTTTCATGGCCGCTTCAACGCACTGTTTTGAATGGAAAACGTTCGGGGAGCAGAGGCGCCGTGGCAGTCGACCGAGATTGTCACGGGACGGCAGAATGACTATACGGGGCACGATAGACGGTCACGTCCTGGATGGGAATCACCGTTCCGTGCTGGATCTTGCCTGTACCCCATCCCGGCCGTTTCCGCCAAACGCATGACGACCTCAGCTTCCAGGGGCTCTTCCAGCCATGACCGCACGCATTTTCAAGCCCGCCAAGAACGCGATGCAATCGGGCAAGGCCAAGACCAGGGACTGGCAGTTGGATTATGAGCCGGAGCAGCCGCGTTCGGTCGAGCCGCTGATGGGCTGGACATCCTCCTCGGACATGAAGCAGCAGGTCACCTTGCGCTTCGATACCAGGGACGAGGCGATCGCCTATTGCGAGCGCAAGGGCATTCCCTACCAGGTGATCGAGCCGAAGGAGCCGGTGAAGCGGCAGATCGCCTATGCCGACAATTTCTCGTTCCGCCGCGGTGAGCCTTGGACGCACTGATTTGGACGCATTGAGGGGCCGGCCCGGCCGTCATCCGTTCAACCTGTTTGAGGCGGCCCGCCGGGGATGGGCAGCGGCGCGTCCTTGGACAGGCCGAGCACCGGGAAGCTCCTGATGGCCCGGACGCCGGGCAGGGCGGCGAACTGGCGGAGCTGGCGGCTCATGCCTTCGACGCCGGTCGACACGCATTTCAGCAGGAAATCCGCATCTCCCGACAGCCGCCAGCATTGCTGGACCCAGGGCAACGTCACGATCGCGGCCTCGAACGACTCCAGTGCCGTCTGGTGCTGGCTGTCGAGCTGAATCGACACGAACGCGACCACCTCATAGCCCAGCGACCGTTCATCGATGCTGGCGCGGATGGATTTGATCACGCCGCTGCTGCGCAGCGTCCGCACCCGGCGCAGGCAGTTCGGATGCGAGATCCCGACCCGGTCGGCGAGCTCGTTGATGCGGATGCGGCCATCGGCCTGGAGCTCCGCCAGGATCCTGCGATCGATCGCGTCGAGCTCCGGGCTGCCAGCCATCGGCGCGGCCCGTTCAGCCGGTCGGGCGATCAGGCCGGCCACCGCCGGCCGGATCAGGCCCGGCGGTGCGCGGCATGACGCCCGAGAGCACGAGCTTCTCGTGGGCCGCGATGATCGCCTCCCTGGTGAGCCGGCCGCCAGGGCGGTACCAGCTGCACAGCCCGGTCAGGAGCGCGATGATGGCAAAGGTCGCGACCTGGATGTCGTCGACGTCGAACACGCCTTGCGCCACACCGTCGCTGAGGATGTCGGCCAGCCGGCGCTCATAGGCGCCGCGCAGCGCCACCACCGCCTCGTAGTTGCGCGGATCGAGGCTGCGCAGCTCCGAATTGGCGATGAAGACCTCGCGCTTCCGGGTCATGTGATAGCTGACGTGGAAGGCGACGAATGCCCGGAGGCGTTCGACCGGACCATGGGTGTCGCGGAGCGCCTGCTCGAGCTCGTGCAGCAGGTCGTTGATGTGGTCCTGGATCAGCTCTGCCAGCAGCTCCTGCTTGGTGCTGATGTGATTGTAGAGCGAGCCTGGCTGGATGCCGACCTCGGCGGCGAGCTGGCGCAGGCTCATGGCCTCATAGCCGTGCTGGAAGATCAGCCGCAGGCCGGCCCTGCGGATCGCCTCCATCGTCGTCGGACCATGTGACCCGATCGTGCGCGCCATCTCGTCCTCGCTGGACCGTCCCGATGCCGATCGCGGCTGACCCGCCACGGCAGGGGGTCCCGTAGTGAAGTCTGAAAATTCCGTGGTCTCAAGCAAATGCTGCTCGCCCCGGACGCTACAACAATCCGCTTGAGAATAGAATTTAAAAACGTATGATCGTTTAATTCGAGAAGGTCGGACGGCCGCAAACCGGGCCGCCGGCGGGCAGGGAGGACAGCATGCGGGCAAAGATGGTACACCCGGGCTCGCAGCGGCCTGAACGGCCGCGACCGCTCTGACGCGTGCTCCCACGGCTTCCCCCTCCAGCCCCGCAACGAAGACGCCGGTCATGACGCTTCACTCCACGATCGATCCATCGTCCTCAGATTTCGCCCGCAATGCCGACGCCATGCGCGCGCTGGTCGCCGACCTCAGGACGAAGCTGGGGCAGGTCGCCGAGGGCGGCGGCGAGGCCTCGCGCAAGCGGCATTTGTCGCGCGGCAAGATGCTGGCGCGCCAGCGCGTCGACCTGCTGCTCGACCCCGGAACGGCGTTCCTTGAGCTGTCGCCATTGGCCGCGCACGGGCTCTATGGCGGCGACGTCCATTCGGCGAGCATCGTGACCGGCATCGGCCGCATCGCGGGGCGCGAATGCGTCGTCGTCGCCAACGACGCCACCATCAAGGGCGGCACCTACTACCCGATGACGGTGAAGAAACATCTGCGCGCCCAGGACATCGCGCGGCAGAACAATCTGCCCTGCGTCTACATGGTCGACTCCGGCGGCGCGTTCCTGCCGCTGCAGGACGAGATCTTCCCGGACGAGCGGCATTTCGGCCGGATCTTCTACAACCAGGCGCAGATGTCGGCGCAGGGCATTCCGCAGATCGCGATCGTGATGGGCTCGTGCACCGCCGGCGGCGCCTATGTGCCGGCGATGTCGGACGAGAGCATCATCGTGCGCAACCAGGGCACGATCTTTCTCGGCGGTCCGCCGCTGGTGAAGGCGGCGACCGGCGAGGTCGTCAGCGCCGAGGAGCTCGGCGGCGCCGACGTGCATTCGCGACAGTCGGGCGTGACCGATCACTACGCGCAGAACGACGCCCATGCGATCGGCATCGCGCGCCGCATCGTCGGCACCCTGAACCCGCCGGGCGCGCGCACCGTGCTCAACATGCGCGAGGTGCGCGAGCCGCGCTATGCGGCGGAAGAGATCTACGGCGTCGTGCCCGCCGACGGCCGCAAGCCGTTCGACGTGCGCGACATCATCGCCCGCGTTGCCGACGGCTCGGAGTTCGACGAGTTCAAGAAGCTCTACGGCCAGACGCTGGTGTGCGGCTTCGCCCACATCTGGGGCCATCCGGTCGGCATCATCGCCAACAACGGCATCCTGTTCAGCGAGAGCTCGCTGAAGGGCGCGCACTTCATCGAGCTGTGCTGCCAGCGCAACATTCCGCTGGTGTTCCTGCAGAACGTCACCGGCTTCATGGTCGGCAAGAAATACGAGGCCGGCGGCATTGCCCGTGACGGCGCCAAGCTGGTGACGGCGGTCGCGACCGCCTCGGTGCCGAAGTTCACGGTCGTGATCGGCGGCTCCTACGGCGCCGGCAATTACGGCATGTGCGGCCGCGCCTATGCGCCGCGTTTCCTCTGGATGTGGCCGAACGCGCGCATCTCGGTGATGGGCGGCGAGCAGGCCGCGATGGTGCTGAGCCAGGTCCGCCGCGACGGCATCGAGGCCAAGGGTGAGAGCTGGCCGGCGGACGAGGAAGAGAAATTCCGCAGCCCCATCCGCGCGCAATACGAGGCGCAGGGCAATCCGTACTACGCGACCGCGCGGCTGTGGGACGACGGCGTGATCGATCCCGCCGATACCCGCCTCGTGCTCGGACTTGGATTGTCTGCCGCCGCCAATGCCCCGGTCGAGCCGACCAAGTTCGGCCTGTTCAGGATGTGATCATGGCTCGTCCCGGATTGTATCGTCGTTTTCGCAAGCTCCTGATCGCCAACCGCGGCGAGATCGCCGTGCGCGTCATCCGCACGGCGCGCGCCATGGGATTGAAGACCGTCGCGGTCTATTCGGAGGCCGACCGCAACGCGCTGCACGTCGCGCTGGCCGACGAAGCGGTGCTGCTCGGCCCTGCGCGCGCCCGCGACTCCTATCTCAACATCGAGCGGCTGATCGAGGCCGCCAAGCAGACCGGTGCCGAGGCCGTTCATCCCGGCTATGGCTTCCTGTCCGAGAGTGCCGAGTTCGCACAGGCCTGTCTCGATGCGGGGCTGGTGTTCGTCGGGCCGACCGCGGCGATGATCACGGCGATGGGGTCGAAGTCCGGCTCGAAGTTTCTGATGGAGCAGGCGGGCGTGCCGCTGGTGCCCGGCTATCACGGCGAGGCGCAGGATGACGCCACGCTCGCCAATGAAGCCGCGCGGATCGGCTTTCCCGTGCTGATCAAGGCGTCCGCCGGCGGCGGCGGCCGCGGCATGCGCGTGGTTCACGCGGCCGGCGACCTCACTGATGCCGTCACCAGCGCCAAGCGCGAGGCCAAGGCGGCGTTCGGCGACGACCGCGTGCTGATCGAGAAGTTCGTCGAGAGCCCACGTCACATCGAGGTGCAGATCGTCGGCGACAGCCACGGCAATCTGGTCTCGCTGTTCGAGCGCGAATGCACCCTGCAGCGCCGGCACCAGAAGGTGGTCGAGGAGGCGCCGTCGCCGACGTTGACGCCGGCGCAACGGGACACGGTGTGCGCTGCGGCGCGTCGCGCGGCGGGCGCGGTGAACTATGTCGGCGCCGGCACCATCGAGTTCGTCTCCGACGGCCGCGACGTGTTCTTCATCGAGATGAACACGCGTCTGCAGGTCGAGCATCCCGTCACCGAGTTGATCACCGGGGTCGATCTCGTCGAATGGCAGTTGCGCGTCGCCTTCGGCGAAGAGCTGCCGCTGACGCAGGACCAGATCCGGTTGCATGGCCATGCCATCGAGGCGCGCGTCTACGCGGAGAATCCCGCCAAGAACTTCATGCCCTCAGTCGGCACGATCAAGACCTGGCGGCTTCCCGCTGAAACCGGCGGCCTGCGCATCGATGCCGGCTATCGCGAGGGCGATGCGGTCTCGCCCTATTACGACGCGATGCTCGCCAAGATGATCGCCTGGGCGCCGACCCGCGAGGTCGCGATCGAGCGGCTCAACCGCGGCCTTGACGACACCGACGTCCGAGGCATCGTCAGCAACATCCCGTTCCTGTCGTCGCTGCTGACGCATCCCGACGTCGTGGCGAACGCGATCGACACCGGTTTCATCGAGCGCCATCTGACGCATCTGACCCAGTCAGGAGCGGTGGCCGGCGACCTCGAGCTCTGTGCCGCGGTTGGGGCCATTCTCATCGGCGAGCAGATCGCGGCCGCGAAGGAGCAAGGCTCGCCGTGGCGCGCATCCGGCTGGATGCCGGTGGGACTGCGACAGCGCGTGTTCTCGTTCCGCCAAGGCGCGGGTAATGAACCGCGGACCGCCACGCTGGCCTATGGTTCCGGCGTACAGCGCCTGTCGATCGAGGGCCGTGAGACCTCGTTCTCGGCTATTCCGACTGATGACGGCGGCTTCGACCTTGTGTGCGACGGCGTCAAATCCCATGTGGTGGCCGTCATCGAGGGCCATGAGCTGTACCTGCGGACCCGCAACGGTCGTTTCGATCTGCATTGGATCGATCCGTTCGGCGGAGACGACGAGGAGCAGGCCGGCGAGGACAAGATCGTGGCGCCGTTGCCGGGGACCGTCGTGGCGCTGCTTGCGCAGGAAGGCGCCGTCCTGGAGAAGGGTGCGGCGATCCTGACGCTCGAAGTCATGAAGATGGAGCAGACCCTGCGGGCGCCGTTCGCAGGCCGGCTCACGGCGATCAAGTGCAAGGTCGGCGACATCGTGCAGGAAGGCGTCGAACTGGCGGACCTCGAACCGTCCGCCTGATCCTCGAACCGGAGAGGTCGGCATGAGCGAGAGCGTGCGCATCATCGAAATGGGCCCGCGCGACGGCCTGCAGAACGAGAAGACGTTGGTCGGCGTGGCCGATCGCATCGCCTTTGTCCGCGCGCTGGTGAACGCCGGCCTGGCGACCGTCGAGGTCGGCGCCTTCGTCTCGCCCAAGGCGATCCCGCAGATGGTGGGATCGGATGAGGTGATGCGCAGCGTGTCTGCGCTGCCCGGCGAATTCCATGTGCTGGTGCCCAATGTGAAGGGCTATGAGGCCGCGCGCGCTGCGGGCGCCAGGGTGATTTCCGTGTTCACGGCGGCCTCTGAGAGCTTCTCCCGCGCCAACATCAACTGTTCGATCGCGGAGTCGCTGGAGCGCTTCAAGCCGGTGATCGCCCACGCCAGGACCGACGGCGTCAAGGTGCGCGGCTACGTCTCCTGCGCGCTCGGCTGTCCCTATGAAGGCGAGATCAAGCCGCAGGCGGTAGCCGGCGTGGCGAAGGCGCTGTGGGACCTGGGCTGCTACGAGGTCTCGCTGGGCGACACGATCGGCGTCGGCACGCCGCTCAAGGCCAAGCAGATGCTGCGCGCCGTCTGCGACGATGTGCCGGTGATGCATCTTGCGATGCATTTCCACGACACCTACGGCCAGGCGCTGGCCAATCTCTATGCGGGCATGGAGGAGGGCGTCCGCGTCATCGATGCCGCCGCCGGCGGCCTCGGCGGCTGCCCGTTCGCTCCGGGCGCGACGGGAAATGTCGCGACCGAGGACGTCGTCTACATGCTCGAAGGCATGGGCATCCGCACCGGCGTCGACATGACGAAACTGCTGGCCGCCACCAACGAAATCAGCCGGCTGCTCGGCCGGCCCCCGGTCAGCCGCGTTGCCGGCGCGCTGAATGCGAAGAACAGGCGAGCAGCGAATGGCGAATAGCGAACGGGGGCTGAACCTATCGCCAATCCCTATTCGCTACGTCCTAGTCGCCATTCGTCGCTGCGTCAGCGGCTGAGATCCGGCCCCATCACGAGATCCGGCAGCGCCGTCGAGATCTGCGGCACGAAGCAGAGCAGCAGCACGGCGGCCATCATCAGCAGGACGAACGGCAGCGTGCCCCAGATCACCTCGCGCAGCGGGATGTCCGGCGCGACGTTCCTGATGACGAAGATGTTGAGACCCACCGGCGGGTGAATCAGGCCCATCTCCATCACGATCGTCATCACCACGCCGAACCAGATGATGTCGAAGTTCGCTGCCCGCAACGGCGGCAGGATGATCGGCGCCGTCATCAGGATGATCGATACCGGCGGCAGGAAGAAGCCGAGCACGACCACCATCAGCAGGATCGCGAACAACAGTTCCCAGCGCGGCAGGTGCATCGCCACGATGGACTCCGCCACCGACTGCGAGATGTGCAGGTAGCTCATCACGTAGGAGTACAGCAGCGACATGCCGATGATCAGCATCAGCATGGTCGATTCGCGCAGCGTCGCCTTCATGATGGGCGCGAGATCGGCCGGGCTCCAGACGCGGTAGATGATCGCGATCAGCACGAGCGCGAGGATGCCGCCGAGACCGGCTGTTTCTGATGGCGTGGCGAGGCCGCCATAGAGCGCGACCATGACGCCGGTCAGGAGCAGCACGAACGGAATCACGCGTGGCAGCACGGAGAAGCGCTGCGCCATCGTAAAATCGTCCTTGGTCAGGATGTCCGACCACGCGCCCGACTTCTCATAGACGGCTTTCGCGCGCGCATATTCCTGCCGGAAGCGCACCACCGAATAGACGCCGAACAGGGTCACCAGCAGCAGCCCGGGGCCGATACCGGCCAGGAACAGCCGTCCCAGCGATTTCTCCGCCGCGATCGCGAATAGGATCATCGTAATCGAGGGCGGAAGCAGAATGCCGAGCGTGCCGCCGGCGGCGATGATGCCTGCGGCGAAGCCGCCGGAATAGCCGCGCTTGCGCATCTCGGGAATTCCGGCCGAGCCGATCGCCGAGCAGGTCGCGGGGGACGATCCCGCCATCGCCGCGAACAGCGCGCAGGCGAACACGTTGGCGACGCCCAATCCGCCGGGCACGCGATGCAGCCACGCATGCAGCGCCGAGTAGAGGTCCTGGCCTGCGCGGGAGCGGCCGATCGCCGCGCCCTTGAGGATGAACAGCGGGATCGACAGCAGCGTGATCGACGCCATTTCCTCGTAGACGTTCTGCGTCACCGTATCGAGCGACGCGGTCGGCATGTAGATGGCCATGAACACGACGGCGACGGCGCCGAGCGCGAACGCGATCGGCATGCCCGCGAACATCGCAAACAGGGTCGAGAGTCCGTAGGCAACCCCAATTCCGAACACGCTCATCGACGCGCTCCGGTCAGCGGAGCCACGATCTGCAGCAGCATCTGCAGGCACAGCAGGGTCATTCCCGCGGCCATCAGGCCGTAGGGAATCGCCAGCGGCGGCGACCACATCGAATTCGAGACCTGACCATCGACCCAGGCCTCATGTGTCAGGGTCCAGGATTTCCAGGTGAAGAAGGCACAAAACAAAAAGCTCGCGACGTCGACCAGCCAGAGCCTGATCTTGTTGGCGAGCGGCGACATCAGCCCAACGAAGGCTTCGATGCTGACGTGGCCGCGATGCTCCTGCACATAGGCTGCAGTCATGAAGGTTGCGCCGACGAGCAAGAACACGGCGGCTTCGTCCTGCCAGTAGTTGGCGGCCTTGAACAGTGCACGGCCCGCCACGCTGTAGCTCAGGATGAGGCAGGCCGCGACCAGTGCGAACGCGGCCAGAACGACGATGATGCGATTGAGCAGCGAGACAACACGCTGGAGCGGCGCCAGCGGACCGCTGGCGCCGATGGCTGTCGTGGCCTCGGTATCGAGAACGGGCGCGTGCATCAATCAGGCCGCGACGTCGGAGGCGAGTTTGAGGAGCTTGGCGCAGTTCGCGGACCTGCCGCCATAGTCCTTCCAGGCCGTATCACGGGCAATGTCGCGCCATTTGTTGACGGTCTCGACATCGAGCTCCGTAACCTTGGCGCCGGCCTTTTCGTAGACCTTGGCAACTTCGATGTCGTCGTCCTGCGCGCCCTTGCGCCCGAACGCCTCCATCTCCGCGCCGACCGCGAGGATGATGTCCTGTTGGTTCTTCGGCAGCTTGTCGAACGAGGCCTTGGACATCATCAGCGGCTCGAGCATGAACCAGTACGACGCCTTGGCTCCGGAGGTGAGGGCCTTCGACACCTCTTCCAGCCGGAACGAGATCAGGCTGGTCGACGAGGTAATGCCGGCATCGCAGGCACCGGTCTGCATCGCGGTGTAGATTTCATTCGACGGAACCGACAGCACCGAGGCGCCGGCGGTCTGCAGCACCATGTCCATCTCGCGCGAGCCGCCGCGCACCTTCATGCCCTTGGCATCCTCGGGCGCCACCAGCGGCCGTGATCGGCTGGCGACCCCGCCCGCCTGCCAGACCCAGGTGAGCAGGATGATGCCCTTGTC
This sequence comes from Bradyrhizobium sp. HKCCYLRH2047, assembly GCF_051168175.1. Taxonomy (NCBI): domain Bacteria; kingdom Pseudomonadati; phylum Pseudomonadota; class Alphaproteobacteria; order Hyphomicrobiales; family Nitrobacteraceae; genus Bradyrhizobium; species Bradyrhizobium sp. HKCCYLRH2047. The sequence goes on along the minus strand of NZ_JBNPUM010000005.1, from coordinate 113,302 downwards.
GGCCAGAAAATCGCTCAGCGTCTTGCCGACCGGCTCGTTCTTCCAGCGCATCCCCTGGTCGTAGGTCGTGACCAGACCCGGCATCAGCCCGATGTTGGTCTCGGGCACCTCGCCGCCGGCGTAAGGCATCGGATAAAGGCTGATGTCGAGCGCGCCCTTCCGCATGGCCGAGAATTGCGCGACGGTCTTGATGAGCGAGGAGTTCGGATAGATCTCGGTCGCGATCTCGCCGCCGGAGCGCTTCGCGACCTCCTCGGAGAACACCCGGCAGAGCCGGTCGCGGAAATCGCCCTTGTCGATGGTGCCGCCGGGAAACTGGTGAGAGATCTTCAGCGTCGTTGCTGCATGGGCCGTGCCGGTTCCAAAACGCAGAATGGCCGGCGCAGCGAGCGCGGATGCGATGACATGACGGCGTGTGAGCATGAGATTTCCCCTGGACAACTTCTGGTTGGGTTCCCGACCCGGGTTCGTTGGCGTGAGTTATACCAACCAATCTACCGGACTTACCTCTAGCCGAACTAGGCAGTTCGTTCGAGGCCAAATGCATGGGAAGCGACATATTGCTGCGGCGCACGTACCGGCCTGTGAATCCCTTGCCCGGGTTGTACTAACATGATCTTGCCGGGCAAAATTGTGTCCTCGATTCCGGAACGGGACGCATTCGAGTCAAATTTGATCGAACAAAAATTCTCGCCCGCGCTCGTAACAATCGCCTTCATCGGAACGTCGATATCCAGGAACGGCGCGTCCGTCGCCGTCGAACCCCGTCATACGAAGGAGCGATCATCATGACCAATCGTAGCCGCCTCATCCTCGGAATCTCCGCCGCCGCCCTCGCGTTCAACGTGGCCGTCGCGCCGGTGGCCTTCGCGGAGGACAAGATGAGCAAGGACGATGGGATGAAAAAGGGCGCGATGTCCCACGACGGCATGAAGAAGGATTCGATGGCCAAGGACGGCATGAAGAAGGACGATGCCATGTCCAAGGACGGGATGAAAAAGGACGACGGCATGATGAAGAAGAACTAAGTCGTCTCGCCCGGCATCGTGCGATGGGACGACAGTATCAGTCCCATCGCCGATGAAGTGAGGAGCCGCGCGATGCCGGACGCGACGGCACGCAGGTCTCGTGGCGGCGGCGTTGCTGCTTACTTCTTCTTTCCGCGGGCCTTGCGCGCGGCGTAGCGCGCGTCGCGCTTCGCCTTCTGCTCGGCTTCCATCTCGGCCAGGCGAGCGGCTTCGTCTTCCGCCTCGCGCGCGAGCCGGGCAATCTCGGCAGCTTTGGCCTCTTCCTCGAGGCGCTTCTGCTCCGCCTTGGCGGCCTCGCGCTCCAATCGCTGCTGCTCGCGGCGGGCGGCGGCAGCTTCGCGCTCCTGCCGTCGCTTCACGACTTCGGGATCGTCCGGTCCCGGCTGCGATTTGAACTTCTGCACGATGCTCTGGCGGGCCTGCTGCGCGGCCTTCTGCCGATCGGCAAATCCAGGTTCCTTGAATCCTCTCATGGAGACGTCGTCACTTCGCTATTTGGGTGTTCGATCAGGGTGTGGTCGGTCAGGGGCTGCACGCGCCGCCAGGCAGTTCTTCCACGAGATCGTGAACACGAGCGGAGGCCGACGCGAGCCCGTGTGTATAGGATCGCATGCGTCGATGACAAATGCTTTATCGCCGCTCCTCCACATCCGACCTGCCTAGCGCTTGCATGGCGCTCGCCGGAGGCTATGTAAGCACCCCCGTCGCTGACGCAGGTCGGCCGGCTGTGAGTCGCTTCACGCCTCGCGGGCACCAGCGCACCGCCCGGGTGCGACGTCCAACGGAGTTGACCGGCATGATCTGTGTTCGCCGCGGGCGCATGGCGCTCGGCCTCGCGCTCGTCGCTCTCGTGGTCAGCGCATGCGTGATGACCGCGGTCCTCGCCCGCCCGCGGCCCGTTTCGGCCGGTGTGCTGGGTTCCGAATGGGAATGCGGGCAGCTGTTCTGGGTGACGAGCTGCACCCGTATCGAATCGATCTCGCCGGCATCTCGCCAGCAGCAGCAACCGCACGGTGAGGCCGCTGGCCTGCGTGCCGCCTAGGCGCACCGGCGATGAGTACGCAGGGGCCGGATAGACGCGGTGCCATGGCGGCACTGGTGTTCGCGGCGCTCGTCGTGGCCTTCGGCGTGTGGCTGGCTCGCAGCCTGACCTCGGCAAGCCGGATGCAGGATTGCCTGATGTCGGGACGAACCAACTGCAATGTGATCGTGCCCGACCGGTGACCGCCGACCAGCTCGTACCGGATCGGCAGGGCCGCGCCAGTAAGGTCGCATGATCGAAGCGGCGAATCAGCCGGCATCTCGGTTAACCTGACGGCAGCAGGTTGACCTAGCCGCAAAATAGTCCGGATTTTACCCGTTTGTCGCGGAAACTATGATGTGTCCGGATCATGCGCGCCGAAGCCGGCGATCCGGGATGATCAATCCGCATTACACTTGGCGTCCGTGGCAATCAGCGCGGACGGCGGGTGATCAAGGGTAGGGGAGAATGATGTTGTCCAACCAGAGCACACGGTGGCTGCCTGCGATCGCAATCCTGACCGCCATCGGGATCCCCGCGCAAGCCTGGGCGCAAACCCAGGACCAGGCTGGTCCTGGTGCCGGGCATTCGCCCCAGGCCCGCCCGCCGGGTGTCATTCGCCAAGCGCCGGCCCAGGGTGGGCAACCGGGCGGCCAACCCCATGTTCAGATTCCGCGGCAAGCCGGTCCCATGGCCGGCCAGCCGCAGGGACCGCAGCCGGGCGCACCGCCGCGGGCTGCCGTTGCCCCTCAGGGACGTCAGCCTGCGCCGGTGGCGCAGCAGGGACGTCCGCCGGGAGCCGGTCAGGGCTACGCAGCGGGCCACGGGCCGGGCCCTGGTCCAGCGATGGTCGGGCGGGGACCGGATGCGCGTTATGCGCACGGCCGGGTCGCGGTGCGCGACTATGGTGGGCAGTCTTATCGCGGCCGGGTCGGCTGGGAGGGTGGCCGATGGCGGCACGAGGTTCACAATGGCCGTCCGGGCTGGTGGTGGGACGTCGGTGGCGTCTGGTACTATTATCCCGAGCCCATGGAAGGACCGCCGACCTACGTGTCGGAGGACTATGCTGACGATGTGGTCTATGCGCCGTCGGCGGCCTACGAGGCGCCCCCGCCGGTCGCCTACGAGCCGGCGCCGCCTCCGGCCGAAGTCGATCCGGGCGCCAGCGCGCTCGGGGGCGCGATCATCGGCGGGGTGCTCGGCGGTATCCTCACCGGCAAGGCGGGCGGTGCCGCGGCGGGCGCCGTGCTTGGTGGTGCCACCGGGGCGATCGCCGGCGCTACGGCTGCGGCGCGACCGGGCTATTATCTGTCGCAGGGCAATTGCTACTATCGATATCCGTCGGGAGAGTATGTCGCGGTCGATCCGCGCTCCTGCTACTGAGCCGCCGCCGGCGGTCGGAGCGCTGCGCTGAGCTTGGTTGGCCGCTGCGGAGTTGTGGCCGAATCTCCGCAAAGCTCCGGAGCAGGAGTGGGAGCGAATCTTGATAGACTCCGCTTCATCGTTCGAGAGGTGAGAGCTCCTGGGCCATGACCAAGGCGTCCAAGCTGGTTGCCGCCAAGGGCGGAAGGGTTCTCCTGGTCCGGCGCCGGGCCGACGGGCGCTGGATGTTTCCGGGTGGCCGCAAACGCGCGCAGGAGACGGCGAAGGACTGCCTGAAGCGCGAGATCAAGGAGGAGCTTCCCAAGCTCAAGCTCGGCCGGCTGCGGCTATGGAAGGAAGTCACCGCCAAGAACAAGCGCTCGGGTCGCAAGATGAGCGATGCCATCTTCATCGCCAAGCATGCCAAAGGGCGCCTGGAGATCGGAGACAAGAAGGAGATCGACCGCGCGGTGTGGCAAAAGCCCTACGGACTCAGCCTGACGCCGACGTCGCGCTACATCCGCGACCAGCTGTTTCCACGAAAGCCGGACTGAACCGTCGCGGGCTGGGAACATCCCGGCCGCCTGGGCGTTATGTGCCCATGCCTTACGATAACACAGACAGACAGCCTCGCGTCCTCACGCCGGAAGAGCGTCGAGCGCGCGACGCCAGCCGCAGGGCTGATGCCGAACAAGCCATGCGCGAGCATGAGGCGGCCCAGCGCGCCTTTTACGCCAACCGCGAGCGGCTCCGGGCCGAGCGTCTGGCCCGGGAGGCTGCCGCCAAGTCGGGCTGACGGGAGTTTCTGTCAGCTCGCCTTGCGGCTCCGGAATGCGTTCGCCATCCGCAGAAACGCTTGATCCAGCAACGCATACATGTCGCCCGTGATGTCGCAATCGAACATCGCGCGGCGCATGCACGTCATCCATTCGTCGCGCTCGGCGTCGCCGATCGGATACGGACGGTGCGCGGACATGATGCAGCGATGTTCGGCCCGCTCGAAATAAAGCGCCGGCCCGCCCAACCAGCCACTGAGAAATTCGAACAGCAACTGCTTGATCGGACCAAGATCGGCGTCGTGCATCGCGCGGATGCGGCTGGCGCCGGGCTCCTGGTCCATGATGGTGTAAAAGCGCTCCGCCAGACGGCGCACGCCGGCCTCGCCGCCTACGAGCTCATAGGGCGTCGCCTCGTTCACAACTGCTTCTGCTTCGTTAGCCGAATTCGCTGCCGTCATCGCATCTCGTTTCTGCTCGCCCCTCTGCAGCCAACAAGCGGCAGAGGTATGGCGCCTTGATCTGGATCAAGCGGGAAAACGCGCGTGCGTTCGGGCTAGCGGATGCTGGCTTTGACGAGGCGCTGCCGGTCGGTGTCGGCGGCGATCTGGCGCAGCGTTTGTCGGAGCAGAGCGAGGTCGACCGGCTTGGAGAACGGCGGATAGACGTTCAGGCCGAGGATCTTGCCGGCGCGGACCGTGACGTCGCGGGTCTGATCGTCTGAGCCGCTGATGATCAGCACCGGGGTGCGGGATTTGATGTCCGCCAACAGCTGCAACACCTCGGTGCCGGAGCGCTCACCGAGATTGAGGTCGAGCGTGATGCATTCGAAGTTGCGCCGGCGCAGCACGTTCATCGCGCCGTCGACCGAGTTCACGCCGGTCGTCGCAAAGCCCGCCTGCACGGCGATCTTGCGCAGGATCGACAGATGAACGTCGGCATCTTCGATCACGAGAAGTTCGTTCAGCATGGTCCCCGCGCGGCTGGTGTGTCGGCTACAGATGGACCTGCGGAACTTAAGAGGGGGTTTCTGATTTCCTCGTAAACATCGGGTCCCGTAGAACAACGGAAAATCTGCACGCTATCCGCCATTGCCGGCGCCCGCGCGGAACAGCTCAGAACGGCCGACGGCTCGGCATGGCTTTGGAGGAGCCCCGCAGATCGGTCATCTCTGCCGAATCGGCCGGAGGCAGGCGCCCGCCCGGCCGGCGCCAGTGCTCGACGTGCAGAAGGATGCCGGCCACCAGCAGCGGCGCGACGGCGGCCACCGCCAGCAGCGGCGACAGCGGCTTGGGCGTGATCATCTCCATCGTCATCTCGCAGACCATCCAGATGGCTGCGGACGCCAGCACAAAGTCGCGGGAGGGGATGCGGAGCCAGTACAGGAAGCCGGCGATGATCGCGGCCGGCGCAATGATCGGGCCGATCATGTAGAAGTTCAGCTCGGGCGGCGTCACGGCGTCGAGCACCATCGATGCCAGCAGCCACAGGCTGAGGAACATCACCACGCCGTCGACGTATCTCATGGCCAACCTCCGCCGCGACATTTTGGCGCAATCTTTGTCCGGTTTATGGCTGTTCCGTCAAGGGCCATGGCGTCCAGGGCCGATTTGCAGCCCGATCCGGCGGATTTTCGCCTGCGGCCCGGGTTCCGGCGAGTTCCTGGTTCCACGGCCATCCCCCGCTCAATCCGCCGAAAACCCGAACGGAACCGACGACGTCCTGAAATCGTCCGGCAGGATCTCGCGCCCGATCGGCGGCGCCGAGCGTGCGGCGCATTTCGGCCGGTGGCAGACCCGGCAGGCGACCCCGATCGGGGTCGGATCGTTGGCATCGGGCCCGTGGCCGTCGCGGGTGTAGATCAACTGTCCCGCATGCTCGGCAGCGCAGCCGACCGCAATCGCCCGCTCGACGCGCACCGCGCCATAGGAGCCGCCGCCGGCGGTCACCGTGCGGGCGATCGAGAAGAACCGGCGGCCGTCGGGCAGCTCCAGCCATTGCGTCACGATCTGGCGCGGCGTCTTGAAGATGCCGTGCACCGACCACAGCGGGCAGGCGCCGCCATGGCGCGCGAACGGGAAGCCGGCGCCGTCGAGCAGCTTCGAGACGTTGCCGGCGGGATCGACCCGGATCAGGAAGAACGGGATCCGCTCCGCGCCCGGCTTCTGCAGGGTGGTGACGCGATGCGCGGTCTGTTCGAAGCTGGTGCCGAACTGGCGCGCCAGCGCCTCCAGATCATACGCCCGCGCATCGACGGCTTTGGCAAAGATCGAATAGGGCATGATGATCGCTGCCGCCGCGTAGGCCGCGAGCGCGCGGCGCGCCAAGAGCTCGGCGGTCTTGCTGGCGAACTTGCCGTCCTCCAGCGCCGAGCCGATCTCGGTGTCGAGCTCGAGATAAGCGAGCTGCCGCGCGAGCTCGAATTTCAGGCTCGCGCTGTCCAGCGAATCCTCGATCAGCAATTGCCGGCGGTGCAGATCGAGCCGCCGGAGCGAGCCGAGCATCACGTTCGGCGGCATGTAGCGGACCTGGAGATTGTGCCGCGCGCGAAAGCGCTCGATGAAGCCGGCCGGTCCGGCGGAGACCTGCGGAGCTCCCGTCGACGTCCCCTGGAAGATCGCCTGCGCCAGCCGCTCGGCGGCATCGTCGAGCTGGGCAAAGTTGTTGCGGCGCGCGGCGAGGAAGCGGCGGACGTCGGCGACGGGATCGTTGGCGTCGAAGCTGTCATTGCCAATGCGCGGCGCGGTGCCGGCCGGCACTGGGGCGCGCTGCTCGGCCAGCGCGAGCTGCTCCTCGCGATAGGCCGTGTAGAGCCGCAGGAAGGCTTCGGTCATGCCGGGATAGCTCACGGCGAGATCGGAGATCTCCAGCGCGGGGATGTCGATGTCGGAGAACATCGGGTCCTTCAGCACCGACTGCATCCGCGCGGTGTGGTCGGCGCCGCCGTCGCCGGCGAGGTCGGCGAGGTCGATCTTGTAGGTCCGCGCCAGCCGCAGCAGCATGTCGGCCGTGACCGGCCTCTGGTTCCGCTCCAGGAGCGCCACGTAAGGCGCTGAGATTTCGAGGTCCGCGGCCATGTCGGCCTGGGTCAGGCCGAGCTCGCGCCGCAGGCGGCGCAGGCGCGGGCCCATGAAGATCGATCGTGCCGTGGCGGTGGTCATGGCCAAATCCCGGTCTTGTAATCTCCTTACAGCTATACACGAGAGGTTTGTAAAGTGTGACAAGTTTTCCGCGCAATGTCTGGTCCGCTGGCCGCGCGTGCTTACAACAGGTCCCAGGTTGTCCTTAACCAAGGGATCACGGACATGAATTTCCAACCGCGTGGACTGAACGACCAGGCCCTCCAGGGCCCCTCGTCCTACCAGGCCGAGGTCGAGGCGGCGCGCGCGCTGCTCGAGACCAACCCGACCTGGAACGGCGTCACCGCCGAGGCCGTGGCGCGCATGCGCCTGCAGAACCGCTTCAAGACCGGTCTCGACGTCGCCCGCTACACCGCGGCCGTGATGCGCGCCGACATGGCCGCCTATGACGAGGACGCCACCAAGTACACCCAATCGCTGGGCTGCTGGCACGGTTTCATCGCGCAGCAGAAGCTGATCTCGATCAAGAAGCATTTCGGCAAGACCGACCGCCGCTACCTCTATCTCTCCGGCTGGATGATCGCGGCGCTGCGCTCCGAGTTCGGCCCGCTGCCGGATCAGTCGATGCACGAGAAGACCTCGGTGCCCGCGCTGATCGAGGAGCTCTACACCTTCCTGCGCCAGGCCGACTCGCGCGAGCTCAATGATCTGTTCCGCAGCCTCGACGCGGCCCGCAAGGCCGGCGACAAGGCGAAGGAGACCGAGATCATCGCCAAGATCGACGGCTTCCAGACCCACGTCGTCCCGGTGATCGCCGACATCGACGCCGGCTTCGGCAATGCCGAGGCGACCTATCTGCTTGCCAAGAAGATGATCGAGGCGGGCGCCTGCGCGCTGCAGATCGAGAACCAGGTCTCCGACGAGAAGCAGTGCGGCCATCAGGACGGCAAGGTCACCGTGCCGCATGACGTCTTCCTGGCCAAGATCCGCGCCTGCCGCCACGCCTTCCTGGAGCTCGGCGTCGAGGACGGCATCATCGTCACCCGCACCGACTCGCTCGGCGCTGGTCTCACCCAGCAGATCGCGTTCTCGAGCCAGCCGGGCGATCTCGGCGACCAGTACAACAGCTTCCTCGACTGCGAGGAGGTGACGCCTGCGACCGCGCGCAGCGGCGATGTCATCATCACCCAGAACGGCAAGATGATGCGGCCGAAGCGGCTGCCCTCGAACCTCTACCAGTTCCGTCCCGGCACCGGCGAGGACCGTTGCGTGCTCGACTGCATCACCTCGCTGCAGAACGGCGCCGACCTGTTGTGGATCGAGACCGAGAAGCCGCATATCGAGCAGATCGCCAAGATGGTCGACCGCATCCGCAAGGTGATCCCGAACGCCAAGCTCGCCTACAACAACTCGCCGTCGTTCAACTGGACCCTCAACTTCCGTTGGCAGGTCTATGACGCGATGAAGGAGGCGGGCCAGGACGTCAGCAAGTACAACCGCGCCGAGCTGATGAAGGCGGAGTACGACGACACCCCGCTGGCGAAGGAAGCCGACGAGCGCATCCGCACCTTCCAGGCGGATTCGGCCAAGCGAGCCGGCATCTTCCACCACCTGATCACCTTGCCGACCTACCACACGGCCGCGCTCTCGACCGACAACCTCGCCCGCGAGTACTTTGGCGAGCAGGGCATGCTGGGCTACGTCAAGAACGTCCAGCGCGCCGAGATCCGCCAGGGCATCGCCTGCGTCAAGCACCAGAACATGGCCGGCTCCGACATCGGCGACGACCACAAGGAGTACTTCGCCGGCGAGAAGGCCCTGAAGGCCGGCGGCGCGCACAACACGATGAACCAGTTCGGCTGAGCTTGGCCGACTGAGGACTGACAGGACCCGTCTGGAGCTGACAGCTTCAGGCGGGTCTCGCTTTTTAGGGACGCGCCTTGTAGCTGTCGCCGATCGTGAGCCTGGAAGCTTGAGGTCGCCTCTCTCCACGCCGTCATGGCCGGGCTTGTCCCGGCCATCCACGTCGTTCGGCGGACGTGGATCGACGTGGATGCCCGGGCCTTCGCCGCGCCGAAGCGGCTTCGGCCGCGCAGGCGGGACAAGCCCGGGCATGACGAGCAACAAATTGGTGCCGGACCGTGTGGCTGAGGACGTCATTCTCCTACGCGACCCTCTCGCCCCGTCGCGCGGTGCCCTCAGCGCTCCGCCAGCGCCAGCCGCGCACCAAGCAACGCAAAGCCGCCGGCAAAGGCGCGGCGCAGCCAGGTCATGACGCGGGGGCGGCTGACGACGCGGTCGCGCACGGCGGCTGCGAACAGGCCGTAGAGCACGAACACCGCGAACGTCATCGCCATGAATGCCGCCGACAGCTCCAGCATCAGCGCCAGCGGATGCGGCACATCGGCCGCGATGAACTGCGGCAGGAAGGCGAGGAAGAAGATCGACAGTTTTGGATTGAGGATGTTGATCAGGAAGCCGGTCAGCACCACCCGCCCGGCCGAGCGGGCGTCCGGCTTCGCATCGTCCTTCGTCTCGACCGACAGCGCACCGCGCTCGCCCAGCGTCTGCCAGGCCATGTACAGCAGGTAGGCGACGCCGCAATATTTCAGCGCCGCAAACGCCAGCGCGCTGGTGTGCAGCACGGCGGCAAGCCCGACGATCGCGGCCAGCATCGCCGGAAGGATGCCGAGCGTGCAGCCGAACGCGGCGGCGATGCTCATCCGCGAGCCCTTCGTCAGCGCCACTGCGAGCGTGTAGAGCACGCCGGTGCCAGGCGAGGCGACCACGATCAGCGAGGTCAGCAGGAAGGCAGTGGACATCGGCGGGCTCCCAGGGTCGCGGTTGTTCAGGCAAAGGGCAGTCGGCGCATCTCAAACGGCCTCCATCATTCCACGGCGCAGCGGCGGACGATAGAAGGAGGCCGGACACGGGTCGGTGACGACCGGGCGAGCCATCGTGTGCGTCGTCGTCGAGGGCGCGCAGCGGGTGATGCGGGCAGGGGGCGCGTTCATTCGTCATCGCGACGCATGTCGCGCCCGAACTGTTGCGGTCGTTTCGCCCTCCAGCAAACAGAGGGCGCGGGGAATGCCGGGCTGCTGGCCGCAACCCATGGCCCGCCTGCAGAAGAAAAGCAGGCGGCAGTCACCACAGGTTCAGCCGGATCAACCCGGCATTCCCCGCGCGATGGTCTTCACGCTTATACGCGATCTCCCCGGTGTCCGGCTTGATAGCCACCGTCGCCCGTGGGGGTCATCATCCCCCAGGACTTGGCGCCAGCTTCGGGGCGCCAGGACCACGCGATTTCACGTCCGCAAGGAGCCGTTCGTCCGCGCACTATCCAAGCACGCTGCGATTCACCTGCGGCCACCGCATCCCGCGCCCAACGTCCGTGACGATCGCGATCCGCCCCTCTCGAGGAGCACGGGATGGCGACAGTCAATCATGAGTTTCGGAAAAAGGGAAGAGGAATATTTTTGCGCCGATGACTGGACAGGGGTGATCGTCTTGAGCGGCCTGCTGAAATAAGTTTCGCCGCGCATCCTCACGGCTCATGCTGCCGGCAAGCGCAGCGCCGTCGCGCCATGATCCGGTTTCTGCGCCGTGAGGACCTCCCGGACACTGCAACCTGTGCGGGTACTGAACGCATCGCCCTGCCAACGACCTGCTTGATGCCGGGGACGGCAACGGCTGTGTCCTGCCCGCAACGTGGTCGGTTTTTGATAGTTCCACCATTCCCCTCGAGGTTGCGGCTATTGTTCCCCAGATCGGCCCCTGCTACCGCTACTCAACGACAGTTGGGGATGCCGTGGGGGCTCAAATGAAGTGTTTGCGTTGGCCTGCCGGCTGGCTGGCCATCCTGGGAGTCGCGTGTCTTGGCGGGTGTGCTGCGCCGCTTGCGGTCAACAATGTAACCGACATCAGGTCGACGACGGGCAGCCGAGGGATCGACGTCTACGAGGCGAAGCGCCGGACCGATCCGAGCGTGCCCGAGTTCGCGGGCGACCAGCTCGTGGAAGTGCGGACGTTTCACAATCCCGGCGGGGGAGGCGAGGTCGAGATGGCCGGAGCGTCCTGCTCACTGGAAGCCTCCGGCTTCACGGCGACCATGACGAGCCCCGCGAAGGTGCGCGTACCGCTCTATCGCGGACAGTCGAGCACGCTGGCCGTGTCCTGCCAAAAGCCTGGCTATCAGAAGCGGATGATCACGGTCGCGCCGATCGATGCGACGCGCCAGGCTCGTCTGGCCAGCGGCATCAATGGCGGTATCCTCGGTGCGGTCATCGTGGCAGGTATCGATGCCGCCGCCGACAACACGAAGAACGACTGGCGCTATCCCGTCGCGAAGGTCGTGCTGGAGGCCGATCCCCCGGGGTAGGTGGTGGACGGATCTTTTGGCATGCCGGTGAATGCAGTTGCGGTGACCGTGCACTTAGCTCGTTCGATCGATCGCCTGTCGAGATCAAAGGTTCGAGGGGACGCTAGTGCCGGCCACAATTGCAGAACGGTCGGTGAGCGCACGCTACGGCGGACTGCCGGTGGCACAGAGGCCATCAACCGCGGGAAATTTGAGCTGAGAGCTCGTTAAGGATTTCAACGTCGGAGTCGAATGTCATGAGAGCTCTCGCGCTGATCCCACTGATCGCCTGCCTCGCTGGCTGCGGGATGGTCGACGCCGTCCAGAACGGGCTGGCCTACAGCCACGCCGTCGAAGCCGACCTCCTCGCCGAAACCGGCGTCAAGCCCGCCGTCGGCTTCAACTGGAACAACGGCACCCTGACGTCGGTGATGGTGACCTTTCCGAAGCTCTACACCGACAAGCCGCTGCCAGAGCTGGCGGAGAAGGTCCGGGCCGCAGTGCTCAAGGAGTTCAAGCAGAGCCCGCGGCAGCTGGTGCTTGGGTTCGCGGTCAGTGGGTGAGGGCAGCGCGGCTGCTTCAACTGACGTCCATGGGGAAGCTTGTGCACTGTCACCATAACTCCCAGATTGTCCGAAGATTTGGACGGACGTCGAGCGGGGCATTGGAGGCGCTGACGGTTGACTCGACGGGACCTGTTGCACTGACGATGACGCACGCCGCATCAGTCGCGTGCTGCGCTATACATTACCCCTGTTGTGAAATGTGCCACTGTGGTGGCAAGCCTTCTCCGAGTGCCGTTCCGCTAGCGTCATCAGGTCCTCGGATCGAGGATCTATTATGGTCCGGAATTGGTCATCGCCAGCAGTCGGCATAGCGCGGTCGGCCGATTGCGCATTTCAGAGCGCCTCCGACGGTCGGCCGAAAAATCCAGTTTTTGACGACTGTTCGCCTTCGGTACTATTCCGCTCTTGAGGTTCAATGGTCTTTTCAATTCGATTGATCAGGTGGAAGGTTCCAGCTGAGTAAAGGAAGTCGTGCCTGATCTTGTGTTGCCGGTTGTGTATGTCTCGGTAGGTGGCGGCCGAATAGAAGAACAGCATCAAGTCATGATCGCCGAGAGCTATTGCGTCTCTGACACAGAACTGTCTTGCGTCGAACGTCACAGCAATCTGATCACTCCGCTGGCCTTCGCCGAGAACCTCAATTGCGCGTTCTGGCATTTCATATTGGATCGTATGTTTCTCAGTTTTTTCGAGCATCACGGAGTGCATGACTTCTTCAAGAATGGCGGGGGTCTTTCCTGCGTTTGTGAATGTATATGCGAGGATTGGAGCCTGCATTACTATCGCTTCGATGCTGGCATCGTGCCGTCCTCGGTTACTGGCCTGGATCGTTTCAACAACATCGTGCCGAACGACCTTGACAAATAGATGAGCCCGCTGCCCGTCAATAACGACTTGGGCATTGAGCTTGGCAGCACTCGCTGCATCCTTGGCTGCGTCAGCAGCTTCCTTGGCAGGACCGAGGCTTTCGCGAATGAATTGGAGCTGGACGTAAAATAGAATTGCTTGGGCGAGGCCAACGATAACGAGTCCAAGCGTGAAAACAGCTGTTGCATCGTGCCACCAGGCTTCGCGCAGCTCAGTCGCTCGTTGCTCCGCGACTTGGCCGGAGTGTGGCAGTGAGCCGAATGCAAAACCAATCGCAAGCACGGCGATTGTCAGATAAGCACCCAAAATGATCTCGGGAATTCGAAATCTTTTTAACATTGGCTGATCGCCTCGATTCATCATCAAAAGTCAAAGCCTAGTTGCAACGGCCAAGATGATGACGATCAACAACGATACTGAGATCGCGAACGTGCCGTCGGCAGTCAGGTGCATTCCCCAGAAGCTGAACTGCAGTCGATTGCGCATGCGAAGCTCTCCATTGAAAGTACATGAGAGCCTTCGGGGGACGATGTATCTGGTCGCAGCTTTGCTGGCTCGTCAAGGTGCCTTCAGGTTGGCTGTCCCTTGGTAAGGGACCGTCTTTTACGCAGCGACAGGGGCTTACGGCTTCGGCGTGTCATTTACGTGCCACGAATGACTGTGGACAACTTCAGCCGCTTCATGTGCTCGACCCTCGCGTTGAGGCGAGAAAGCGATTTCCGGTCTACGGCTGTCGGACGACCAATTGGGGACAAATGTCGCTCGCGGGCGGCCAACTGCGAAAGAGAACGGCTGTTATTGAGCCGGGTCTTCCTTTATCGGCGCCGCGCATCACGATTTCCAGCGCGTCATCCGGCAATGGCCGTTGCAGCGCCTCGGCCTCATCCCATGGCGCGCGCAGCCAGAAGTTACGGTGACAGTGCTGGACTGCACCCCTCAAGTGAGACACGATAATCTCAGTGACAGGCATTCCGAGGATGACCTGTGGCAGCAAGAGGGAAGACCCGTCGGTTTCCGACGGCTTATAAGCTGAAGGCGATCAAGCGTGTCGAGCGAGGCGAAGGCGTTCTGCCTGTGGCTCGGGACCTTGGGATATCGCGCAAGATCCTGCATGACTGGATCAAGGTCTGGAGGGCGCAAGGGCCGGACGGATTGAACCGCAAGCCGGGACCGAAGCCCGGTCCCCGGAAGCTCCAATCTCTGGCGACCTATGACGATAAGCGGTCCGCACTGGCACGGGCCAATGCCCGCATTGCCGAGCTCGAACGGCTGGTCGGCCGTCAGCAGATGGACCTCGATTTTTTTCGGCAAGCCTTGCGCGCACTGGAGCGGCCGGCAGCGCAAGGCAAACCCGTATCCGCATCATCGAAGTCATCAAAAGCATGACCGCGGAGACAGCCGACTCCAGCACTCACGTGCAGCGCCTCTGCGCTTTGGCAAGGCTGCCTCGAGCGACTTATTACCGGCATATCAACCGACGCAGCCGCGCCGAGGCCGAGTGCGAGTTGCGTGACCAGCTCCAGCGCATCTGCCTGAAGCATCCGTTCTACGGCTATCGACGGGTGACCGCCGCTCTTCGGCGTCTGGGAATGGTCGTCAATGCCAAGAAAGTCCTGCGCCTCATGCGTCAGGATAATCTTCTCGCGCAGCGCAAGACGCCCTTCCTAAAGCCGCCAACTGAAAGGCCGACTGACGTGATCGTCGTCCCCAACCTGATCCGTGGCCTGGCGCCATCGGCTCCGGATCAGATCTGGGTCGCTGACATCACCTACGTCCATCTCGCCAAGACGTTCGCCTATCTCGCCGTCATTCTCGACGGCTTCTCCCGAAAGGCGGTCGGCTGGGCATTCGACAACATCCTCGACGCCTCGCTCGCCATCGCGGCGCTCGACAAAGCGCTTCAATCTCGGAACCCCAAGCCCGGCAGCCTGATCCACCACTCAGACCGCGGCGTGCAGTACTCCTCGATCGCCTATCGGGAGCGGCTGGCCAAGCGCGACATCAAGATCAGCATGAGCAGTCCCGGCAACCCGTTCGACAACGCCAAGGCCGAAAGCTTCATGAAGACGCTCAAGGCCGAGGAGATCAACGGCAAGAGCTTTGCCGACGTCAACGACGCCCGGCGCCGGATCAACAGCTTCATCGCCGAGATCTACAATAAGGAGCGCTTGCATTCGGCCCTCGGCTATCGATCTCCTCTTGAGTTCGAAGCCGCGTTCAAGCAAAACACGATGCGATGACTTTACCCATTGTCACTGAGATTATCGTGTCTCACTTGAGGGGTGCAGTCCAGCACTGTCACCGTAATCCTTTCGTCACTTACCAAGGGAGCTAATGGTATGAGTTCAGTACTCCCGGGTCGAACCTGAACTAACTTTCCCGCGTCGATCATCAAGCGCGTACTTCCTACAGGAAAATGGGATCGGTAGGTTCCAATAAGTCAGAGCCTTGATAACGGCTGCGCGTGGATAAAATTCGCCCGCATGCTCAAGGTCTCGGTGAATCTTAGCCAGCCGACGATTTGCGTCCACGATGATCCTGTCGTTAATTGAGACGGTGTTGGGGGGTGGTGCATCGTCAGGCGCTTTGGGCCAACTCGCCGGATATGCGGGGTCATTCGTCCACCCTGCGAGGTGCGAGCAGTCTGCGAGTGCTTCATGATCGCAATGCCAGCCGAAGGCATAAAATGCGCAGGCACGAAGCATCCACTTCACCTCCGGCATTACGTCGGTAAATGCCTTCAGCGGGGTTGGAAGGAGCACCATATTCGCAACGCAAGAATAGAAGCGCGGGTCTTGAACAACGGCGTTCCCCAACGCATAGCTGTCGTCATCGATGCCCCAGATATGGCAGCAAGACCAGTTCGGCCTTTCGTGGGGACGAAGCCCAAGCGCATTGGTCAAAGCGAGGTTGGCGTATCGGTTGCTTTCTTGCTTATGAGAGCTTACGCCAGTCGCTCTATTAGTGTTTGGCTGCGGCTTGCTCCAGTTGGCTTTATAAAATAGTCCGCGCCGACTATGTTCCGGATACCATACGGGCAACCGCTTGAAGGTCTCTCGCGACACCCAACGAGCGGTTCGTTCGATAAGCCGCATTATCTCGGCCAAACTCAGTTCAACACGAAGTGCGTCAAGACCGTCGGGAAAGGCTGCTGACATAAATTGCTTCACTCACTTAGGTCATGTGATTTCTAGGTCACTTAGCAGCACATATCCCGTAAACAACGTTCTGGGGGCGGGCTGCAAGCGGAGTTGCTTCCCGGTGCTTTTGGCAAGTGCGCCCAAAGATCGTTACCTTTTTAGAACGGTACCTCGTCATCGCTGGTGGGCGAAGCGCTCGGTGGAGGGATACGCTTTCTTTCAGCGGGAGCCGGCAGCTTAGCCGCGTCCTCGTCTCTCGCTTGAGCAAAGACTTTCATAATTCGCTCGAGGCGTTCGATGGCTGGATCGAGATTTTTTGCACCCGCTCCGATAGCGCTCGTTATATCGAGCCAGAGGCCGGTGACCACTTCGGCTCTTGTGCGATCTCGGTCTACTTCGAATTGCAATGTCTCAATTCGTCGAAAAATGGCGTCACGTTTCGATTCTGTTAGATGAGCCTCATGAACGATTTTACGAATAGCGGTGAGATGAGCGCCGATTTGCGTCTTAAAGCTGGTCGCAACATGGAATGAGGTTCGGTGCACTCTTCGGCGTGCAGAAATCTCTAAGCGTGCCTTGGCCCTAAACGACTCGACTGCTCTACGAAATCCAGCGAAGTATGATGAGAAGTTATCGTCGGTAAGTGGAGTATCCTTAGAGACATGTAGATCGATATTCCTCGCTTCTACAAACGCAAGTATGTAGGCGACGTACTCGCGCTCAATGTCCCATCCTTGATTAAAGGCGCGATCGTCAAGCTTATTATTTAGGATGGCTTCAAATGCGATAAACGCTTCAAGGTCATCTTCAGGTAAATCATCAAGCTGGTCGTCAGTGATCATTCTAGGTTTGCCCTCAGAATGGGTCGTTGGTCGTACGCAGGCATTGGAGGAGCCGCGAGGAACGAGGAATCCGCGACTCACCTACCACGCGGCTCAACAGATCAAAGAGAATAGCCATAGACAGAACCACGCGGTCGCCCGATGCATCGAAGGACGAGGACCGTAAATCTTCCGAGTCCGATTCGCGCAGGCGGACAGTCCTAACGGAGCTGGGACTACGGGACGGCAATATCAAAAGCAGTGCCCACTGCCATCCAATCTCAACCAGAGCACTAAGGCAAGGCGTGCTCGTCTGTTTAGCGGACGTAGCGAACGTATTTCTGGCGCCGACGAGGACCCTCAGCCAGAATTCTTCTGCGCCCGGGTGGGGACCGCCAACAAATACTGGATTAACAGTGGGGTGTCATTGCCGGGTTCGAAAGGTTGGTGAGCGCGCCGGGACTCGAACCCGGGACCCCATGATTAAAAGTCACGTGCTCTACCGGCTGAGCTACGCGCTCGCTCCCAAGGAAGCGGTGTGACGGCTGGACCGTCACTGTCCGGATCGTCGACAGGATACCATCAGAACGCTTGCGGCGTGGCCGTGGTTCACTGCGGGCTGCGGGAACGGGGGTGAACCCCTGGCCCGTGGGCCGCATGCTGTCGTGCGGGGTGTGTAGGGGGTGGGTGCGGTCGGGTCAATAGGGCGGAAGGGGCAAACCACAGCGGGGTGGGATCATGGCGGACGCGTCAGCGGCCCGACCGAACGCAATTTGAGGCACGTCATGCCCGGGCTTGTCCCGGGCATCCACGTTTGGCGTCTTGCGCTGCCATTCCGACGTGGATGGCCGGGACAAGCCCGGCCATGACGGTGTGTGGGGGGAGCAGCCGGGTAAAAAGTGACGTCCGCGCGCCCGCCGGTCTCGCACCTACACCTTCTCTGTCACCTTGGTCGCCGCCGCGCTCAGCGGCGCCGGCTGCATCCCCGGACCCGCCAGCTCCGGCACCCAGACCGGGCGCAGGCCGATCAGCTCGGCGGTGCGGACGGTGGCGTGGCGCCAGAACTCGAAGGAGTTGATGCGGGACATCTCCAGGAGCGCGATCGCGACCGCGGACAGGAACGGCAGGCTCTCCAGGATCAGGACGGCGGCGAAGATGTAGAGCTCGGTGATCTGCAACGTGTTGGTCACGATCAGGATGGTGGCGCCGATCAGGAGCAGGGCGCCGATCACGGCCTCCCAGAACGCCTGGAACTCGATCGACATCCGCGACAGCCCGCCCTTGGAGGTGCGGGCGAACGCCAGGTGCTCGGTGATCAGGCCCTGCGCCACCGCGCGGCTGACGGTCCACTGCACCGACATCGCCGCGATCATCGCGCCCAGCATCTGCCAGGGCCTCACCGCGACGCGCAGCCGGTAGAGGATCAGGAAGTGGGCGAGCGAGACCACGAAGGCGGCGAGGATCGGGATGGTCAGGATCTTGTCGGGGATGGCGATGCCGGCGAAGGCCACGATCGGCGTCCAGATCAGGTTGAGGATCGCGACGACGACGCCGAGGCTCTCGGCGCCCAGCCAGTTGAGCCAGCCGAGCGAGAACTCGCGCTTCTGGTCCGCCGTCAGCCGGCTCCTGCCGGGCAGGAAGCGCTGCCAGTGCTTCTTGACGATCTGGAAGCCGCCATAGGCCCAGCGATGGCGCTGCTTCTTGAACGCCTCGTAGGTGTCGGGCAGCAGGCCCGAGCCGTAGCGGGTGGCGGTGTAGTGGGTCTGCCAGCCGAGCTCCTGGATGGCGAGGCCGAGATCGGTGTCCTCGCAGATCGTGTCGCTCGACCACCCCCCGGCCATGTCCATGGCGGCGCGGCGGATCAGGCACATCGTGCCGTGCACGATGATCGCGTTCTCCTCGTTGCGCTGGACCATGCCGATGTCGAAGAAGCCGGCATACTCGCCGTTCATGATGTAGTGCATCAGCGACAGGTCCTCGTCGCGATGCTCCTGCGGCGCCTGCACCAGGCCGACGGTGGGGTCGGCGAAGGCCGGCACGAGGTCGGAGAGCCAGTCCGGCGTCACGACGTAGTCGGCGTCGATGATGCCGATGATCTCGGCATCGACGGCGGTGCGCTCCATCGCGATGCGCAAGGCGCCGGCCTTGAAACCCTTGACCTTCTCGGCATTGATGAACTTGAAACGCTCGCCGAGCATGCGGCAGTGATCCTGGATCGGCTGCCAGAACGCCGGATCGGGCGTGTTGTTGATGATGCAGACGACCTCGTAGTTCGGGTAGTCGAGCCGCGCCAGCGCATCCAAGGTCTGCTTCATCATCTCGACCGGCTCGAAATAGGCCGGCACGTGGATCGAGACCTTCGGGCAATAGCCTTGGGGCATGGCGGCGCGGTCGCGCGCGACCTTGTCGCGGGTCAGGAGACGGCGCGGCTCGCGGCCGAAGGCGATCGCGGCGATCTCCTCGATGCGGGCCATCGCGATGAGGATCAAGGGAACCAGGAGGATCAGGCCGAGCGTCAGCGCGAAGGTCGAGCCCCAGACGAAATAGTGCACGTTCCAATAGGCGAAGACGGTGGAGACCCAGGCGCCGACGCCATGCGCCGTGATCGCGAGCATCATCGCCTGCAGCACGGTCGGCTGGCGCAGCCGCACGATCGGCAAGGACAGGAGCACGCCGACCAGCAGCGCGATGGTCGCGAGCTTCCAATAGTCGGGATTCACGATCGGGCCGGTCCAGGCGAATTTCGCCTCGCGCGCGGCGTTGAGCACGCCCCAATAGGGGCCGACGCCGCCTTCGAAATATTTCCAGGGCTGATCGATCGCCTCGACGATGTTGTACTCCATGCCGATCGAGGCGGCCTGGGCGAGGAAATTGCGCAACACCTTGGCCTGCCGGAGCGGGCCCGGCACGGCTGGGCCGCGGCCGTCGCCGCTGCGGCTGTAGCCCTGGCTCGGCCAGCCGAACTCGGCGATCATGATGCGCTTGCCGGTGAACTGCTTCTTCAGGAGCTGATAGCGATCCACCGCCTGGTCGACCGCCTGGTCGTCGGTGAAGAACTCCCAATAGGGCAGGACGTGCGCGGCGATGAAGTCGACATTGGCGGCGAGCTCCGGGTTGTCGCGCCAGGTGTTCCAGACGTCGCCGGTGGTGACGGGCACGTTGACCGACTTCTTCACGCGCTTGATCTTCTCGATCAGCTCATCGACCTTCTGGGTCGCCGTGAGGATGGTCTCGTTGCCGACCACGATGCCGATGACGTTGCTGTTGCGGCGGGCCAGCGTGATGGCCGACTGGATCTCGCGCTCGTTGCGGTCCGGATCCTTGTCGATCCAGGCGCCGAGCATCACCTTCAGGCCCGCCTCGGCGGCCAGCGGCGGCACGATCTCGAGGCCTCCGGTCGAGGAGTAGAGCCGGATCGCCCGCGTGATCGTGGCGAGCTTCTTCATGTCGGCGCGGATGCGCTCCGGCGAGGCCACGGTGTTGGCGCCGGGGGCTCCGGTTCCTTCATGCGGATCGTAGGAGACGCTCTGCAGCAGGCCGGTGAAGTTGGGGGCCTCCTGCTTGTCCTGCAGCAGTCCCCAGAGGGCGGCGTGCACGGCGGTGACGAGGAGCAGGACGGCGACGACGGCACGCATGGGAGGGGCAACCATTCCTAGGATCAAGTCAGCGGTGAAGCGGAGCGGTCGATCGCCGTTCCATCTCGGGTATGCGATGCTACCGGGATCGTGTTCACGCGTGCGTTCGACGGCGAACGGCGAAGGCGATCAGTCTCACGCCGTCACAGCCGAAGGCCGCGACGTCATACGTCATCCCAACAGAGCCCAATCCTGCTGAACGCTGCCTGAACCGGGGCGAGGCTCAGGCGCGCGTCGACGGCCTCGATCGTATCACGGCCGTATCCTGCCACGTGATCGGAGCGCTGTCATGCCGCACGCCGCGCATGGCGCCCGGTCGGCGGGATCGTGCGTCCTGCCTGCCGTCAGGCGCCGGTCACTTCGCCGGAGGCTGCGCGGGCGCCGGCGAGGCCGGGGGGGCGGGCTGCTGCGCCGGCGCCGGCGAAGCCTGCGCGGCCGGGGTCGAGGCCGGGCCCGGCGCAGGCGCCGCAGCCACCTGCGGCTTGGCATCCGGATTGATCCAGCAGCCATGGACGTGGTTGTTCAGCGAGTTCGGCACCTTCGGATCGATCTGCGGGATGAAACGCGTCAGGCAGCGGAAGGCGGCCTGGACGTGGCCACCGGGGCAGCCGAAGCGGTCATAGAGATCGAGGTGGCGGAAGGCGGTATCGAGGTCGTCATTGTACATCAGCTGGACGACGCGGCGGCCGAGCCAGACGCATTCGGGATTGCCGGCCGGGCCGCCAGAGAGCGCCTGGGACGCTTCGGTGAATTCGTCGGCCTTGCGCTGGTTCTCCTTCGACACGTCGGCCGGATTGGCCGCCTGCGGCTTTTGGTCCTGGGGATGGTCGCTGCCGCTCTGGGCGAGCGCGCCGGGGGCGCCGATGAGGAGCACGAGGCCCAGAGCCGCCGACAGGCGCGAAACCGAAAACTTGGAGTGGAGCACGCGTCGACCCATAAATTCCCCGATTGTTGCCTTCGTGCCGTCCCCTGACGGACGCAGTGTTGATGCCGATCAAATCAGCCCCGATTGCGGCGGGAGATTGATTCCGACTGTCGCAGAGCGTTCCTAACGGGCGCTTGCGCAGGGGTCCAGAACCTGGGTTGCGACGGCCGGGGTCAACCGGGATTCCCAATGACCGGAATCTCGGATTTTGTCCAGCAACGTACCAACTTTCTCGCGTCATCGTAAAAGGGTGATTTGGAGCGGGTACGCCCGGTGCGCCGTCGGGCCCGATCGCCTACTTGGCAGATCGCCGCCGACCGGGTAATCGACACCACCCTGCCTGGAGAACGGAACTGAAATCCCTCCCTACGCCGCTGGCGCTTCTGCTCATATCCTTGGGTGTCATCGCCGCCGCGTGGTGGTGGCTGGCCAAGCCGATCACGCTCGCGCGCGCGCCGATCGAGCCGGCCTCGAAGCTGCAGTGCGTATCCTATGCGCCGTTCCGCGGCCAGCAGAGCCCGCTCGATCCGACCACGCATATCGACGCCGAGCAGATCGAGCAGGACCTGGTGCAGCTCGCCAAGATCTCCGAATGCGTGCGCACCTATTCGATCGAGAACGGCCTCGACCAGGTGCCGGGAATCGCCGCCCGGGTCGGCATCAAGGTGATCCAGGGCATTTGGCTCGGCTCAAACAAGCTGAAGAACCAGCAGCAGATCGGCATCGCGGTCGACCTGATCAAGCGCTATCCCGGCGTCATCACGGCGGTCGTGGTCGGCAACGAGGTGCTGCTGCGCGGCGAGATGACGACCGCCGACCTCGCCGCCACCATCCGCAGCGTCAAGGCGCAGGTCACGGTTCCTGTGACCTATGCCGACGTCTGGGAGTTCTGGCTGCGCAACCGCGAGCTCTACGACATCGTCGACTTCGTCACGGTTCATATCCTCCCGTATTGGGAGGACATCCCGGTGCGCGCGAAATTCGCCGCCTCCCATGTCGACGCCATCCGCCAGCAGGTCGGCGTCGCCTTTCCGGGCAAGGAGATCCTGATCGGCGAGACCGGCTGGCCGAGCGAGGGGCGCATGCGCGAGGGCGCGCTGCCGTCGCGCGCCAACCAGGCCCGCGTGGTCTCGGAGATCCTCTCGCTCGCCAAGCGCGAGAATTTCCGCGTCAACCTGATCGAGGCCTATGACCAGCCCTGGAAGCGCAAGCTCGAAGGCACCGTCGGCGGCTATTGGGGCCTGATCAGCGACGACACGCGCACGCTGAAATATCCGCCGGGCCAGCCCGTCAGCAACTATCCGCTGTGGAAGCTGCAGATGGGCGGCGGCATGATCCTGTCCTTCGCGGTGTTCCTCGCCGGCTGGCTGACGGTGCGGCGCCGGCCCTGGCCGCCGCACATCTCGGCCTGGATCGGCGTCGGCATTTCCGCGACCACGGCCGGCGTGCTGTTCGGCATGGCCGCCGACAAGATGTTCTACGAGAGCCTCGGTGTCGGCGGCTGGCTGCAATGGGGCGCGCTGCTCGCCGCCGGGGTGCTGGCGCCGATCCTGGCCGCCAATGCGGCTATGGCCGGGCGGCCGCTGCCGACCTTCCTCGACCTGCTCGGACCGAATGACGGCCGCAAGCAGCTGAAGATCACCTACCTGCTGGCCCTGGTCCTGGTCGTGACCGTGCTGATCGCGGCCGAGACGGCGCTCGGCTTCGTGTTCGACCCGCGCTACCGCGATTTTCCGTTCGCCAGCCTGACCATGGCGGTGGTGCCATTCGCGATGCTGCTCGGCAACCGTCCGACGCAGGGCCCGCGGCCGATCGCCGAGGCATGCTTCGCCGGACAGCTGGCGATCTCCTCGGTCTACGTGATCTACAACGAGGGCCGCGACAACTGGCAGGCGATGTGGACCTGCGCGATGTATCTGCTGCTGGCGTTCACGCTGTGGCGGGCGCGGGCCGCGCAAAGCCGAGGATGAGCAGGCCGATCGCCAGCCCCGACAGCACGATGTTGTAGAGCACGATGCCGAGGCCGGCGGCGATCAGCCCGCCGGTCAAGAGCACGATCGACGGCCGCATCACGTGCAGCACCGCGATCACCAGCGCGGTGGCGCCGAACACAGAATTCTTGAACAGCGGGGTCGCCACCGCCCGGCTCTTGCAGGCCAGCGTCTGCAGGCCGGCGTCGCAGGCGAGCGCGACGCTCGACAGCTCGATCGCCAGATAGCGCAGATAGAGGGCATAGCCGACGGTGACGAAGCCGACGATCAGGAGCCATTGCACCTGATAGGGCGAGAGGCGGAACGGGGTCTTTTTCATGCGCCGGACTATGCTGCGGAAAGGACGTGCGGACAAGCCGCAAAGCCGGTTCGCGGACTGCTTTCACAATCCGTCCCAACCGGCTTTGACCGCTCGCTGATTTGAGACTCAGGAGCGGCGGAAGAACGACGACAGCGCCGACGGCTGCTCGGGCTTGGGCGCCTCGGCCGGCGGCGGCGCCGGCGCGGCTGCCGTGGGCGGCGGCTCCTCGCGCTTGCCGTGGCGCTGCTGCTGGGCCTGCGGCTGATAGGTGCGCCGGCGCTGCACCGGCTTCGGGGCGGCGGCCGCGGGAGCGCCCGGCTTGGCCGCCTCCGGCTCCTCGCGGACCGCGAGGCGCTGGCCGTCATAGACGGTGGTCTCGCAGGCGCGCTGGCTCTCGGCGAGCACCGCGCAGATCTTCGCCGCCGTCGCCGCGTCACTCAACGGACCGGCGCCGAGCCGCAGCTGCATGCCCGGACCGCCTCGGCCTTCCTTGAGAATGACGATCGGCCTGAGCGAGGCGAGGTCGGCATGGGTTCTTACGAGGTCCCGCCACAGCGCCCGCAAGCCGCCGAGCGAGTTGGCCGCGCCGAGATCGACGGCAAATTCGGTCTTCTGGACCGCCGTGACCGCGGCGTCGGTGCTGTCACTGCCCTTGGCGCCGGCGGCCTCGGCGGGTTCAGCTCTTGCGAGCTTGTCGGTCTCGGCCGGCTTGCCGGCCGGGTCCGGTGCGCCAGCGGGCAGCGGCTTGGAACCAGCTGCTGCGACCGCAGGGGCGGGCGAGGCAGATGGTGTCGGGGACGGGGCCGCAGACACAGGCGATGACGAAGCTCCCGAGGCCGGCTCCTGCTTCGTCTTGTCGGCGCTCGCGGCAGCCGACGGAGCCACCGGCTGAGCCGGATTGGGTCCGGCCGCTCCGCTGGGAATCGGCATGAACGGGGACGCGTTCGCGAATGCCGGCAGGGGGCTGGGCGCCACGGAACTCGACGGAACCGCAGCCGGGGCGAGGGATTCCACGGCTGCGATCTGCGGCGCGGGCCCGGCCCTGCTGGCGGGATTCGGGGACGCCTGGGCGCTCTGCTTGGCCAGCGCGCCGGTCACCGAGTCCAATCCCTGCTCGAGCACGGTCACGCGCGCGTACAGCCGGTCCCGGTCGGTGTTGAGCGTCTCGATGGCCGCGCCGAGCTGGCGCGCCTCGCCCTGGGTCTCACGGGCCAGCGACTGCAGCAGTTGCGCCTGGCGCGACAGGTCGGCCGCAGAAACACGGTCCTGCCGCCATCCCTGTGCGGCCTGATTGGTGAAAACGGCCAGGCCGACGGCGCCGACGGCACCAGCCCCCCACCAGCCGAGCCGCCACAGCGCGCGGCGATCGAACTCGTTCTCGTCGGCAAACAGTCCAGACAGAGTCGTGCCCGTCTTCTCAGCTGCATTTGCGCCGGCGGATTTGCGGGAGTCCTTAGCCATGAACCTGCCTTAATCGAATCACGAAGCGAACATTAACAGGAAAACCACCAGGGGCTTCAGCCGGTGCGGTTTGCCCCGCGCAGAAAACGCATTATGACAGCGCGACCTATGCGCTCCCTTCATCCCAGGTGTTTCATGACCGCTCGATCCAGTCTGACCATCGTGCTTGCGGCAGGCGAGGGCACCCGGATGCGCACGAGCGTGCCCAAGGTGTTGCATCCCGTCGCCGGCGAATCACTGCTGGCGCACGTCCTGGCGGCGGCGCCGCATGGGGATGGCGCCCGCGTCGCGGTGGTGGTGGGGCCGGGGCACGAGGCGGTCGAGAAGGAAGCCCGGCGCCTGCGCCCGGATGCGGATATCTTCGTCCAGCGCGACCGGCTGGGGACGGCGCATGCGGTGCTGGCGGCGCGGCAGGCGATCGCGCGCGGCGCCGACGATCTGCTGGTCGCGTTCGGCGACACGCCGCTGATCACGGCCGAGACGTTCGCGCGGCTGCGGGCGGCGCTCGCCGAAGGCGCGGCACTCGCCGTGCTCGGCTTCCGCGCCGCCGATCCGACCGGCTATGGACGCCTGCTGCTCGACGGATCGAAGCTGGTCGCGATCCGCGAGCAGGCCGATGCGAGCGAAGCGGAGCGGGCGATCACGCTGTGCAATGCCGGGGTGATGGCGATGGACGGCCGTCGCGCGCTGGGGATCCTCGACAGGATCGGCAATGCCAACAGCAAGGGCGAGTACTATCTGGTCGATGCGGTGGCGATCGCGCGCGAGCAGGGGCTCGATGCGGTCGTGATCGAAACCTCCGAGGACGAGGTGCGCGGCATCAACACCAAGGCGCAACTCGCCGAGGCCGAGGCGGTGATGCAGACCCGGCTGCGCCGCGCGGCGATGGATGCGGGCGTGACGCTGATCGCGCCGGAGACCGTCTATCTCGCCGCGGATACGACGTTCGGCAAGGACGTGACCATCGAGCCGTTCGTCGTGATCGGCCCCGGTGTGTCGATCGGCGACGGCGCGGTGGTGCATTCATTTTCGCACATCGTGCAGTCCAAGCTCGGCCGCAACAGCCTGCTCGGGCCGTTCGCGCGGCTGCGGCCCGGAACGTCGCTCGGCGACGGCGCCAAGATCGGCAATTTCGTCGAGGCCAAGGCTGCGGTGCTGGAGCCGGGCGTGAAGGTCAATCACCTGTCCTATATCGGCGACGCCCATGTCGGCGCCAATACCAACATCGGCGCCGGCACCATCACCTGCAATTATGACGGCTTCAACAAGCACAAGACGAACATCGGCGAGGGCGCCTTCATCGGCACCAACACCTCGCTGGTGGCGCCGATCAACATCGGCGCGCGCGCCTATATCGGCTCGGGCTCGGTGATCACGCGCGACGTGCCCGACGATGCGCTGGCGCTGGAGCGCAGTCCGCAGACGACGCGCGAAGGCGCCGCGGCGCGATTCCGGAATGCCAAGCAACGCCACAAAAAATAGGCGCGAGCCGGGGCAGGGCAGCTTGGATTTCGGTCAACTGCTGTTCGATCTCGTCGGTGCGATTCTGACTGCGATCGTACGGCTAGCCATGTTTTCTGGGCGCGTCGTTTACGGCACGCTTGGTACAACTCCCCCTTTGGAGATCATGTTGCTGACCGGGCTCGGCATATGGGCCCTGATCGGTGCGATCGCCGCTTGGGTCTTTCTACAGGCGCCACGCGCTTGTTCACTCTTCGTCGTCCTGGAACTCGGCGAACATCGCGCGCGTCAGGCGCCAGCCGCGGCGGGTGGCGTGCTTGACCGGCTCGTTCTTGCTCTGATGCTTGATCGGCATCGGCTTCAGCTCGTGACTCAGCGTCGGCGGCGGCCAGTGCGCCAGATGGCTCCCGGACGCCGGATGTGACAGGCTGAGCGAGCTGGTTCCCTTTGGATCAGTTGGGCGGCGGTAAAAGGCCATGGGTCATCTCCGACGCGATAGTCTTGTGCGAAAGCGTTGACCGCACGTTAAGCCCGCTCCGAACCGACCTCCGTGTCGAACCGGAGCTGCCAGCCTGCCGCGTGGTTAAGCCTCGCGTGAAGTCTTGCACTTAACCCTGTCGCAATCCGCAATAATTATTGAATCCTGAAAGCGCGCGGTTTTCGTTAAGACAATGCCACGCTTTTGAATCTCTCTCGACGATTTGGGGACTAGCGCTGATGTGCGGAATCATCGGGATCCTGGGACGCGGGCCGGTTGCCGAGCATCTCGTCGATTCCCTGAAACGTCTCGAATATCG
Source organism: Bradyrhizobium sp. HKCCYLRH2047 (assembly GCF_051168175.1). Classification (NCBI taxonomy): domain Bacteria; kingdom Pseudomonadati; phylum Pseudomonadota; class Alphaproteobacteria; order Hyphomicrobiales; family Nitrobacteraceae; genus Bradyrhizobium; species Bradyrhizobium sp. HKCCYLRH2047. The sequence goes on along the minus strand of NZ_JBNPUM010000005.1, from coordinate 85,713 downwards.
CGGCTACGATTCCGCGGGTGTCGCCACGCTCGAGGGCGATCATCTGGACCGGCGACGCGCCGAGGGCAAGCTGAAGAACCTCGAGAAGCGGCTCGAGCAGCAGCCGCTGAAGGGGCACGCCGGCATCGGTCATACCCGCTGGGCCACCCACGGCAAGCCGACCGAGAGCAACGCGCATCCGCACGCAACTGACAATGTTGCCGTGGTGCATAACGGCATCATCGAGAATTTTCGCGAACTACGCGCCGAGCTCGAAAAGCAGGGCGCCAGGTTCGCATCCGAGACCGACACCGAGACCGTCGTCCATCTCGTCAATTCCTATCTGCTGAAGGGCCACACGCCGCAGCAGGCGGTCGCTGCGTCGCTGCCGCAGTTGAAGGGCGCCTTCGCGCTGGCCTTCCTGTTCAAGGGCCACGGCAATCTCCTGATCGGCGCCCGCAAGGGCTCGCCGCTGGCGCTCGGCTATGGCGACGGCGAGATGTTCCTGGGCTCGGACGCGATCGCGCTGGCGCCGTTCACCGACACGATCAGCTATCTCGACGACGGCGACTGGGTCGAGATCACCCGCGATTCCGGCATCATTCACGACGCCTCGGGCGCGGTGGTGAAGCGCGAGGTGCTGAAATCCGGCGCGTCGTCGTTCCTGGTCGACAAGGCCAATTATCGCCACTTCATGGCCAAGGAGATCCACGAGCAGCCGGAGGTCGTCGGCCACACCCTGGCGCGCTACGTCGACATGGGCACCGAGCGCGTGATGCTGCCGGCGCGGCTGCCGTTCGACTTCAAGGACATCCAGCGCATCTCGATCACCGCCTGCGGCACCGCGAGCTACGCCGGATTCGTCGCCAAATACTGGTTCGAGCGCTTCGCGCGGGTGCCGGTCGAGCTCGACGTCGCCTCCGAGTTCCGCTACCGCGAGGCGCCGCTTCGCGAGGGCGATCTCGCCATCTTCATCTCGCAGTCCGGCGAGACCGCCGACACCCTGGCCGCGCTGCGCTACGCCAAATCGCAGGGCGTGCATACGCTCTCCGTCGTCAACGTGCCGACCTCGACGATCGCGCGCGAGAGCGAGATCGTGATGCCGACGCTGGCCGGTCCCGAGATCGGCGTCGCCTCGACCAAGGCCTTCACCTGCCAGTTGATGGTGCTGGCGGCGCTCGCCATCGCCGCCGGCCGCGGCCGCGGCGAGCTGTCCGAGGCCGACGAGACCAAGCTGGTCCACGGCCTGGTCGAGGTGCCGCGTCTGATCGCGGCGGCGCTGACCACCGAGCCGCAGATCGAGAAGCTCGCCCGCGAGATCGCCAAGTCAAAGGACGTGCTCTATCTCGGCCGCGGCACCTCCTATCCGCTGGCGCTGGAAGGCGCGCTGAAGCTGAAGGAGATCTCCTACATCCATGCCGAGGGCTACGCCGCCGGCGAGCTCAAGCATGGGCCGATCGCGCTGATCGACGAGACCATGCCGGTCGTCGTCATCGCGCCGTATGACCGCGTGTTCGAAAAGACCGTGTCGAACATGCAGGAGGTCGCCGCGCGCGGTGGCAACATCATCCTGATGACCGATGCCAAGGGCGCCGAGGAGGCGACGGTGGACTCGCTGGTCACGATCACCATGCCGGACATGGCCGCGACCTTCACGCCGATCGTCTACGCCATCCCGGTCCAGCTGCTGGCCTATCACACCGCCGTGGTGATGGGCACCGACGTCGACCAGCCGCGCAACTTGGCGAAGTCGGTCACGGTGGAGTAGATACGCCGCCGCTTGCCGCGTCCAAGCGATGCTCTCGCGTCGCCTTGAGAACCAGTTGGGCGTGAGTTGCGACGCGGCCTCTGCACATTCGCTGTCATCCCGGCGAACGCCGGGATCCATAACCACCTCACTTCGTGGCTGGCAGCTCCAGCGAGGCCCAAACCACCTCCCGGGACGACGGCCGAGTTTGCCTGTGCTGTGGCGCAACTGATTGACAGGGATTCCGATGGCACTCGACACTTGGCTGCTGTTCCTGCTCACGAGCATCGGAATCTCCCTGACGCCCGGACCCAACGGCCTGCTCGCCTTGACGCACGGGGCGCTGCATGGCGGTCGCAGGACATTGTTCACGATCGCGGGCGGCCTGATCGGCTTCATCCTCGTCATCGCGCTGTGCATGTTCGGCATCGGCGCGCTGGTGCAAGCGTCGATCACCTGGCTCGTGGTCCTGAAGTGGGTCGGCGGACTCTATCTTGCCTGGCTCGGGATCAAGCTCTGGTTCGCGCCGCCGGTGGGCGTCGATCTGGCCGGCCAGACCGTGGCGGCGCGCCCGCACGCGCTGTTCCGCCAGGGCTTCCTGACCGCGGCCACCAACCCGAAATGCCTGCTGTTCTTCAGCGCCCTGCTGCCACAATTCATCGATCCCGATCGCAGCCTGGCGGTGCAGTTCGCCGTCGTGGCCGTCACCTATACGGTGACGGAGTTCGTCACCGAATACGCCATTGCCAGCGCGGCAGCCCAGGTTCGTCCGTGGCTCGCCCGGGTCGGGCGGCGCTTCAACCAGGTCTGTGGCGGCATCTTCGTGGCGGTCGGCCTGGCCCTGCCGCTGCGTAGCGCCTAGGCGCGGCGGGTTTGCCCTTTTGAGTGGCTCCTCGCCGCCGCAGGGATCGAAATCGACGGCTTGCGCGCTGACTTGGGGCCCGACTGCCGGGCCACAGGTCAGCGGCAAAGCGCGCCTGTGTCGGAAAGAGGGCCTTTGCCCTTCAAAAATCTGCTAAGACCCCTAGGTGAGATTTGATCCGACCCGGAAGTTCGCATGAGTTCCCGCGACGACCTGCCGCCTGAGACCGATCCCTTGGCCGATGCTCCGGCCGAGACGCCCCACCATGGGCTGATGTTCAGGTTTCGCAACTATTTCCTGACCGGCCTCGTCGTCGCCGGACCCGTTGCCATCACGCTCTACATCACCTGGTGGTTCGTGACCTGGGTGGACGGGCTGGTCCGGCCGTTCGTGCCGCTGGTCTATCGTCCGGAAACCTATCTGCCGTTCGGCGTGCCCGGCTCCGGCCTGATCGTGGCCGTGATCGGACTGACGCTGCTCGGCTTCCTGACGGCCAACCTGATCGGCCGCACCCTGGTCGACCTCGGCGAGCGGCTGCTCGGCCGCATCCCGGCGGTGCGGGCGATCTATCGCGGCCTCAAGCAGGTGTTCGAGACGCTGTTCTCGGGCAAGGGTTCGAGCCTGCGCCGTGTCGGCCTGGTCGAGTTTCCGTCGCCCGGCATGTGGTCGATCGTGCTGATCTCGCAGCCGCCGAGCGCGGAGATTTCGAGCCGGCTGCCCGGTGACGACGAGCAGATCTCGGTGTTCTTGCCGTGCGCGCCGAACCCCACCACCGGCTTTTTCTTCTATCTGCCGCGGAGCAAGATCATCGAGGTGGACATGAGCGCCGAGGACGCGGCGACGCTGATCATGTCCTGCGGCGTGGTGCAGCCGGGATCGGACCAGCAGAAAAAAGTCGCGGCGCTGGCCAACATGGCCAACGCCGCGCGCCTCGCCAACGCACCCGCGCAGCCATCGCCGCACCGCGAGCCCGAGCCGGCCAAGGCGGACTAGGCTGAAGGGCCGACTGGCGCGAAAGGCCAGCCGCTGCGGAGCTAGGCCGCATCCTGCGGAACGAACACGCGCAGGCGATGTCCATCCGGATCGAGCGCGACGAACGTCGTTCCGAAATCCATCCGCGTCGGCGCCTGCGCGATCGAAAGTCCGCGCGCCTTCCAGTCGTCGTGCAGCCTTTGGACCTCGCCGGCATCGCCGACCGCGAACGCGACCTCGCCGAAGCCTGCTGCGCCGGCCGCTGGCGGCTCGACCGTGTGCCGCGACCACAGGCCCAGCATGACGCCCTCGCGCAGCGGCAGCATGGCGAACGTCGGCGATTGTTCGATCACGGGCCGGCCAAGCAGATCCGCATAGAAGGCCGCGCTGCTCGGCGGGTTGTCGACGTAGAGGATCAGGAAATTGAACTCGGGCATCGTCTGTTCTCCGGTGGCGGCGCCGGCTGCGGCGCGTCAGCCACACGACTAGCCGAGCTCCCTGCCAGATTCTGTCAGCAGCCTTCGCGAGCACGGTCGGCGGCGGTCCGGTCCGCCCAGCGGGCAAACGTGCGCATCGCGGCACTTTGCACTGCATGATGATGCGAGGAAGGCACAGCCACGGATGTCGTCGTTCCTACAACCAGCGGGCGGTGGTGTTTCGAATGGTCACCATGGAAACATCGGGCAAACAAAAGTATGACGTTGGGGAAGCGCGTATGAGGCCTGTGAGTAGAACGACGTTGTTGTGCGTGGTCGCGCTGTCCGTAGCGTCGCTGCAACTGACCGGGCCGGCGGCAGCCCAGACCACCTATACGCGCATTCAGGCCTTTGGCGACAGCTACGCCGATACGGGCAATCTCTGGACCTTCACCGGCGGGGCCGGCAAGCTGCCGCTCTATCCCACCGGCCGCTTCAGCGGCGGCACCAATTTCGTCGACACGACCTCGGCGCTGCTCGGCATTCCCCAGCTCAACTACGCGATCGGCGGCGCCATGGCCGGCAACACCAACGTGGTGGCGCCCGGCATTCCCGGCTTCTTTCAGGAATGGAGCGGACTGACGGGCTTCTCCGGCAGGATCTCCTCGACCGACCTGGTCGAGATCTCGGTCGGCGGCAACGATGCGCGGGCGTACTACCGCGCCGGTGGCTCGCTCGCTGGAGCGCCGACGGCCGCGGCCGTCACGGCTCAGCAGGCCATGGCCGGCATCAACGCGCTGGTCGGGGACGGCGCGCGCAGCATCGTGTTCACGGCCGGCGATGTCAGCACCTTGCCGGAGGCCGTCGGCAACGCCAATGCTTCAGCCGGCAAGGCCTACAGCACGACCTACAACAGCCTGATGCAGCAGTCGCTCGCCGGCGTCGCGCGTTCGGGCGTACGTGTCGAGTATGTCGACACCGGACTGGTGGGGACGCTGATCCAGGCCAATCCGTCGCGCTATGGCTTCACCAATGTCGGCGCCTGTCCGATCGCCTGCATCGGCAATCCTGCGCTGCAGAACCAATACCTGTTCTATGTCGATGGCGTGCACCTGACGTCACACGGCTTCGAGGTGCTGGGCCAATATATCGTCAACCGCCTCAACGCGCCGCTGACCTTCGCGCCGCAAGGCGAGGTGGGGTCGATCACGGCGATGGGCTTCGCCTCGACCCTGTTCGGCAAGCTCGACATGTTCCGCGAGACCGCGGGCTTTGCTCCATCGACGATGAACGCCTATGGGGCAATGGGCCGCCCGCCCCACACCAAGGCGCCGCCGCTCGCGTCGGTCAGTCCATGGTCGTTCTACATGCAGGGCAATGGCGGCGTCAGCGACCGCCAGGGCAGCGCCGCCTCGAACGGCTTCAATCTCGACAGCATCGGCGGCACGATTGGCGTCGAGTACCGGCTGTCGGCGAACGCCATCATCGGCACCGCCTTCGACTACTCCAACCCGAAGGCGAGGCTGTTCAACAGCGCCGGCACCACGGATGCCAACTCCTATCAGTTCGGCCTCTACGGCGCCTGGGCCAGCAGCAACCTGTTTGCGGAAGCGCTCGCGACGATCGGCCATCAGGACTATCGCAACACGCGGCCGGGCGTCGTCGACACCATCACCTCCAATCCCGGCGGCACGACCTTCGTCGCGGCCGGCAAGGCCGGTTACCTGTTCGATGCCGGCACGGCAAAGCTCGGCCCGATCGGCGGGCTGACCTATGCCCGCGCCCGTGTCGACGGCTTCACCGAGACCGGCGATCCTGCGCTCACGCTCGCGGTCGGCTCGCAGACCGCCGAGACCCTGATCGGCAGCGTCGGCGTGCAGCTGCGCACCCCGTTCCAGGTGCAGGGCAACGTCATCAATCCGTACCTGAACCTGACGCTCGATGACGACATCATCGGCAACGGCCGCCTGATTCAGTACAGCGCGACGTCGGCGCCTGTCATCGTCAACAACTGGACCGTTCCGAACGGCACCTCGCACGACGTCTACGGCCGGGTGAGCGCCGGCGTCGTGGCGCCGTTCTGGAGCAATGTGGCGCTGACGGCGACCGTGTCGCGCACCATCGGACGCACGGGTGGCGACGATTTCTTCGGCAGCGGAGGATTGAAGATCGCGTTCTGAGGTCTGCCGCGGCGGCCAGCGTTCTCGGGGGCTCTGAGGGGAGCGTTGAAGTTGCGGCCAAGGCGAGGGCAGCCCGGAAGGGCTGCCCTTCGTTTTCGTGCCTTCAATTTTGTCACGGGGTGCGCATAGTCTTCGAGACCATCGTTGGAACCGGAGCCGTCCTCATGCCCCCCAGCATTGCCGTCATCGCACCGGGCGCAATGGGCGGCGCGATCGCTGCCCGTCTCGTGGAGCACGGCTGCAACGTCCTGACGTCGCTCGAGGGGCGCAGCGCGGCGACGCGGGCGAGAGCGGCCGCATCCGGCATGATCGGCGCCAGCGATGCCGAGATCGCCAATGCGGACATCATCCTGTCGATCGTGCCGCCGGGCGAGGCCGTGGCGCTGGCGGAGCAGCTCGCGACGGTCATCAACCGGAATTCGAGGAAGCCCATCATCGTCGACTGCAATGCCGTCAACGTCGAGACCATCCGGACGATCGAGGACATCGTGCTGTCGTCGGGCGCGCGCCTGGTGGATGCCGCCATCATCGGCCTGCCGCCGAAGCCCGGCACGAAGGGACCGGCCTTCTATGTGAGCGGCGAGGCGTCCGCCGATGTCTCCGTGCTGGGCCAACTCGGGCTCGATCTGCGACGGATCGAAGGACCCATCGGCGCGGCTTCGGCGCTGAAGATGTCCTATGCCGGCATCAACAAGGGGCTGACCGGGCTCGGCGCCGCGATGGTGCTGGCCGCCACCCGCGCCGGCGCAGCGGACGCGCTGCGCGATGAGCTGGCTCTGAGCCAGCCGCACGTGCAGGCGCGGCTCGGCAATGCGCTGCCGGACATGCTGCCGAAGGCCTATCGCTGGGTTGCCGAAATGCGCGAGATCGCGGGCTTCCTGGGAGAGGATCATCCGGCGGCGCTGATCTACGAAGGGTTGGCCCGGCTGTTCGAGCATGTTGCCGCGGACGTGCAGGGGCAGGGCATCGAAGCCGCGCAACTGGTGGCGTTCGCGGAAAACTGCAAGGCGAGGACGTAGGCATCGTCCTCACTCGCAATGACGGCGGTTGAACCTAGCCCGCCGTCAGCAGCGGGATCGCCTCGTCGCGTTCGTACAAATACAGCAGGCAGCGCAGCGCGTCGCTGCGCGGGCCCTTCAGCCTGGGATCGTCCTTCAGGATCCGCAGCGCCTCGTCGCGGGCCTGGGTGATCAGTTGCGCATGCACCTCGGGCCGCGCGATGCGATAGCCGGGCAGGCCGCTCTGGCGGATGCCGAGCACGTCGCCTTCGCCGCGCAGCTTGAGATCCTCCTCGGCGATGCGGAAGCCGTCGGTGGTCTCGCGGATCACCGCGAGCCGCGCCTTCGACATCGGCCCGAGCGGCTCGTGATAGAGCAGGATGCAGGTCGAGGCCTCGGAGCCGCGGCCGATGCGGCCGCGCAGCTGGTGCAATTGTGCGAGGCCGAAGCGCTCGGCATTCTCGATCACCATGATGCTGGCGGCCGGCACGTCGACGCCGACCTCGACCACCGTGGTGGCGACCAGCAGGCGCAGCTCATGCGCCGCGAAGCGGCCCATGACCTCGTCCTTCTCGCTGCCCTTCATCTTGCCGTGGACGAGGCCGACCTTGTCGCCGAAGCGCTCGCGCAGGCTCTCGAAGCGATCCGTCGCGTTGGTGAGATGATCGATGCCCTCGGCCTCGGATTCCTCGACCAGCGGGCAGATCCAGTACACCAGCTTGCCGGCATCGAGCGCGCGGCCGACGGCGTCGATGACCTCGCCGAGCCTGGTATCGGCCACCGCGCGGGTGTCGATCGGCTGGCGGCCGGCCGGCTTCTCGCGCAGCTCGGAAATGTCCATGTCGCCGAAATAGGTCAGCACCAGGGTGCGCGGGATCGGCGTCGCCGACAGCACGAGCACGTCGACGGCCTCGCCCTTCGAGGTCAGCGCCAGCCGCTCGCGTACGCCGAAGCGGTGCTGCTCGTCGACGATGGCGAGCGCCAGCGACTTGAAGACCACGTCGTCCTGGATCAGCGCGTGGGTGCCGATCAGGATGTCGATCTCGCCGGCTTCGAGCCGGGCGAGGATGTCGCGGCGCTCCTTGCCCTTCTCGCGTCCGGTGAGGATGACCACGTTCATGCCGGCGCGCGCGGCGAGCGGGGCGATGGTCTTGGCATGCTGGCGCGCCAGGATCTCGGTCGGCGCCATCAGCGCCGCCTGCTTGCCGGCCTCGGCGACGGCGGCCGCCGCCAGCAGCGCCACCACCGTCTTGCCGGAGCCGACGTCGCCCTGCAGCAGCCGCAGCATCCGCACCGGCTTTTCGAGATCGGCGGCAATCGCGGCCATCGCCTCGGCTTGCGAGTTCGTCAGCGCATAAGGCAGGGCGCCGATGATCTTGCGACGCAGGCGGCCGTCGCCGGCATGACGGTTGCCCGCGGGCCGGCGCAGTTGTGCCCGCACCAGCGCCAGCGCCAATTGGCCTGCGAGCAGCTCGTCGAAGGCGAGGCGCGACCAGAACGGGTTCTCCGGCAGGATGTCGGTCAATTCCTGCGGGACGTGCACCCGCGTCAGCGCCTCCCTCAAGGACGGGAAGTTGCAGCGGCTGAGCACCTCCGGGCTGATCCATTCCGGCAGGTCCGGCAGCTTGGTCAGCGCTGCGGCGATCGCCCGCCGCAGCGAGCCGAGCGCGAGGCCTTCGGTCAGCGGATAGACCGGGTCGATTCCTGACAGTTTTGCAAACCCAGCCTCATCGAGGATGCGGTCGGGATGCACGATCTGCGGCACGCCGTCGTACATCTGCACCGTGCCGGAGACGTAGCGCTTGGCGCCGACCGGCAGCATCTTCTCGATGTAGTCGCCCTTGGGGCGGAAGAACGTCAGCACGACGTCGCCGGTCTCGTCGCTGGCGTAAACGAGGTATGGCGCGCGCGCGTTGCGCGAGGGACGGTGGCGGTCGACCGTGACCTCCAGCGTCACGACCGTGCCGACCTCGACGTCGCGGACCTTCGGCCGGTTACGGCGGTCGATCACGCTGGCCGGCAGATGCAGCAGCAGGTCGACCAGCCGCGGCGTCTCGCTGCAGCCGAGCAGGTAGCGCAGCAGCTTGTCCTGCTTCGGCCCGACCCCGGAGAGGGCGGTGACCGGCGCAAACAGGGGATTGAGGATGCTGGGGCGCATGGAGCGAACACTTAAAGCGGTTTGGGAGCCGGGATAGCCGCGAATGCCGAGACATCCACGTCTTTTTCTCAGTTTTCAGGTGCCGGGCATGCCGGTTCTGCAGTCCCGAGGGCTGACAGGGGCGCCGCGCACCGCTATATCAACCGCGCCCGGCACCGTCCGGGCTTTTGGCGTTGTACTGCAGGATGTCGCGATGACTGGAACGACCCGATCGAGCCAAGGCCTTGACGACCGCCGCAAGCGGCTCCTGTTCCGCTGCTGGCATCGCGGCACCCGCGAGATGGATCTGATCCTCGGCCGCTTTGCCGACGCCGAGATCGGCAGCCTCAGCGAGAGCGAGCTGGCCGAGCTCGAGCAACTGCTCGAAGTCCCCGACCCGGACTTTTATGCCGCGGTCACCGGCGCCCGGCCGCTGCCGCCGGAGCAGACCCCGGCGCTGTTCGCTCGCATCAAGGCGTTCCGCGCGGTGGACGCCGACTGATGAAGAGCCCGGTCAAGTCGCCTGCCGAGCATCTCGCGCCGGGGCGCGCGCTGACGCTCGCCAACGTCGCCGAGGGCGCCGAAGGCCTCGTCGTCTCCGACCTCGCGCGCGCCATCGCCGCCAAGCCGAAGCCGCCGGCGGTGAGCCTCGCCGTGGTCTGCCGCGACGGCGCACGCATGCAGCAGCTGGCGCGGGCGCTCGACTTCTTCGCGCCCGATCTTCCTGTCATGCAGTTCCCCGCCTGGGACTGCCAGCCCTATGACCGCGTCTCGCCGCATGGCGGCATCCTGGCCCAGCGCGTCACGACATTGGCGCGGCTGTCGCGCCTCGCCGGCAGCGACAAGCCGCTGATCGTGCTGACCACCGTGAATGCCATCGTCCAGCGCGTGCCGTCGCGCGACACCATGGCCGGGCAGGCACTGTCGGTCGCGCCCGGCCATGTCGTGCCGATGGACTCTGTCGTCGCCTGGTTGGAGCACAACGGCTACCACCGCTCGTCGACCGTGCGCGAGAGCGGCGAATATGCCGTGCGCGGCGGCATCCTCGACCTGTTCCCGGCGGGCCTCGACCAGCCGGTGCGCTTCGACTTCTTCGGCGACAGCCTGGAATCGATCCGCACCTTCGACGCCGAGACGCAGCGAACCCTGCTCGACATGCGCTCGCTCGATCTGGTGCCCGTCTCCGAATTCCAACTGGTCACCGACACCATCCGCCGCTTCCGCATGGGCTATGTCGCCGAGTTCGGCGCGCCCGAGCGCGACGATGCGCTGTACGAGGCCGTCAGCGAGGGCCGGCGCTATCCCGGCATGGAGCACTGGCTGCCGCTGTTTCACGACAAGATGGAGACGCTGTTCGACTACCTGCCGAACACGCCGGTCGTGATCGAGCCGCAGGGCGAGGACGCCGCGCGCGAGCGCTTCAAGCAGATCATCGATTATTACGACGCGCGTCGCGAGGCCATGGAGCATCCCGGCGGCGGCGCGATCTACAAGCCGCTGACGGTCGACCGCCTGTATCTGACGTCGTCCGAATGGGCTGAGCGGCTCGCAGCCGTTCCGCTGGCGCGGGTGACGCCCTTCGCCGTGCCGGAAGGCACCGGAGTCGTCGATATCGGCGCGCGTCAGGGCCGCAGCTTCGCACCCGAGCGCAACGACGCCGCGGTCAACGTGTTCGAGGCCGTCGTCGCCCATGTCCAGGCGTTGCAGTCTATGCGCAAGAAGGTCGTCATCGCGCTGTGGAGCGAAGGCTCGCGCGACCGCATGGCCAGCATGTTGAAGGATCACAAGCTGATCCACGTCACCAGCGTCAACACCTGGCGCATGGTGCAGGCGACGCCGCGCAACGAGACCATGCTCGCGGTGCTCGGCCTCGAGACCGGCTTCGAGACCGATCAGATCGCGGTCATCTCCGAGCAGGACATTCTCGGCGACCGCCTGGTGCGGCCGCGCCGGGCGAGCCGCAAGCTCGACAATTTCATCTCCGAGGTCACGAGCCTCGGCGTCGGCGACATCGTCGTCCACGTCGATCACGGCATCGGCCGCTTCGTCGGCCTGCAGACGCTCGAAGTCGCCGGCGCGCCGCATGACTGTCTCGAACTGCGCTATGCGGGCGAGACCAAGCTGTATCTGCCGGTCGAGAACATCGAGCTGTTGTCGCGCTACGGCTCCGACCAGACCAATGTCGAGCTCGACAAGCTCGGCGGTTCCGGCTGGCAGACCCGCAAGGCCAAGCTGAAGAACCGCATCCGCGAGATGGCGGGCGAGCTGATCAAGATCGCCGCCGAGCGCATGCTGCACGAGGCGCCGAAGCTGCCGGTGCAGGCCGGCCTCTACGACGAGTTCTGCGCCCGCTTCCCCTATGACGAAACCGAGGACCAGCTCGCCGCGATCCAGGCGACGCTCGGCGATCTCGAAGCCGGACGGCCGATGGATCGGCTGGTCTGCGGCGACGTCGGTTTCGGCAAGACCGAGGTGGCGCTGCGCGCGGCGTTCGCGGTCGCGCTCGACGGCAAGCAGGTCGCCGTGGTGGTGCCAACCACGCTGCTGGCGCGCCAGCACGCGAAAACCTTCACCGAGCGCTTCAAGGGCTTTCCGGTCAATGTCGCGCAGGCGTCGCGGCTCGTCTCGACCAAGGAGCTCAACCAGGTCAAGAAGGGGCTCGCCGACGGCTCGGTCGACATCGTCGTCGGCACCCATGCGCTGCTCGGCAAGTCGATCAAGTTCCGCGACCTCGGCCTCGTCATCGTCGACGAGGAGCAGCATTTCGGCGTCGGCCACAAGGAGCGGTTGAAGCAGCTGCGCGCCGAGGTGCATGTGCTGACGCTGTCGGCGACGCCGATCCCGCGCACCCTGCAGCTCGCACTCACCGGCGTGCGCGAGCTGTCGATCATCGCCTCGCCACCGGTCGATCGGCTGGCCGTGCGCACCTTCGTGGCGCCGCATGATCCGGTGATGATCCGCGAGGCGCTCTTACGCGAGCGCTATCGAGGCGGCCAGGCGTTCTACGTGGTACCGCGCATCGACGATCTGGCCGAGGTCAAGGAGTTCCTCGACAAGACCGTGCCGGAGATGAAGGTCGCGGTCGCCCACGGCCAGATGGCGCCGACCGTGATCGAGGACATCATGTCGGCGTTCTACGACGGCAAGTTCGACATCCTCTTGTCGACCACGATCGTCGAATCCGGCCTCGACATTCCCCGCGCCAACACCCTGATCGTGCACCGCGCCGACATGTTCGGCCTTGCCCAGCTCTATCAGTTGCGCGGCCGCGTCGGCCGCTCCAAGCTGCGCGCCTATGCGCTGTTCACCCTGCCGTCGACGCACAAGATCAGCCCGCAGGCCGAGAAGCGCCTGGGTGTGCTGCAGTCGCTGGAGACGCTCGGCGCCGGCTTCCAGCTCGCCAGCCACGACCTCGACATCCGCGGCGCCGGCAATCTCCTCGGCGACGAGCAGTCCGGCCACATCAGGGAGGTCGGCTTCGAACTCTATCAGTCGATGCTGGAGGAGGCGATCGAGAACCTCAAGGCGGGCATCACCGAGCCGACCGTCGACCGCTGGTCGCCGCAGATCACCATCGGCATGCCCGTGCTGATTCCGGAGGACTACGTCTCCGACCTCTCGGTGCGGCTGTCGCTGTACCGCCGGCTCGCCGATCTCGAGACCGACGACGAGATCGACAACTTTGCCGCCGAGCTGCGCGACCGCTTCGGCAAGCTGCCGGACGAGACGCGCTATCTGTTCAAGGTCGCGGCGATCAAGAACTACTGCCGCCGGGCCAATGTCGAGAAGGTGGATGCCGGTCCGAAGGGCGCCGTCATCGCCTTCCGCGACAACAGTTTTGCCTATCCCGAGCGCCTGGTCGCCTTCATCAAGCGCCACGGCCAGGCCGCCAAGGTACGTCCCGACATGAAGGTCGTGTTCCTGCAGATATGGGAGACGCCGGAGGAGCGGCTGGCCGGCACAACGGATATCCTGAAGGAGCTGGCGGAGCTCGCGGAGAAGAAGAAGGCGGCCTAGCCGGCGCTGAGCGTCACCGAAGCTGCCAGCCGAAATGCAAGGCAAGGCTGGCGATCAGGAACACCGAGACGATCGCGACGACGCTGACCCAGTCAGTCTCGTCCCGTGATTGCCGGTTGTGCATGACGCATGCTCCGCTTGCTGAGATGCCCCCGAGCGCATTTGCGTGATTGCACCAGACAAGTAGGGCAAATGCGCGATCTCAACTTGCATGCATTGGGCTGAGATCGTGATCAGGGAAAACAGTCCGTAGGGTGGGCAAAGCGGCCGCCGTCAGGCGGCAGCGTGCCCACCGTCGCGCGTCGCGTCGTGCCGTCAGATGGTGGGCACGGCGCCATCTGATGGCTCGCATGCGGCAAGACCTTGCACGCGCCTTTGCCCGCCCTACGCAGCACAACGGCTCGACAATTCGGATCAAGCTTGTCTACCATGAACCTGGGTAATCCCTGCACAGCTTGAGCGATGAATGCTGTCTCTCGTCAAAGAACTCATGGCGTTCCTTGTGAGCACGGTCGAACAGCAGGGCCTCGCGGTGAGAGGGACCGTCGTGGAAGGCAGACGGACGCGCCGCCTCATCATCGAACTTTGCCGTGGCCCCGAGATCAGGCTCGAGGCGGAGTTCGGCTTTCACATCCAAAAGCGCGGCGCGCTGCACGTGACGTGGACGACGTGGTTTCGCTGGCCGAAGCCTGAGGAGATGCTTCGCGACCTCCGGCCGCCGTCGCCCTATGATGGTCCCGACGTGCCCGAGATCCGCAAGGCGCGAACCCAGCTGTATGCGATCGCTGGGCTCCGGCCCGTAAATGATCACAAATCCAATCATGTATATTTTTTTCCTCCGGAGGCTGACGCCATCCGTTGTCATCTCGTAGACGTCGTCGATACCCTGCTGCAAAAGGTCTTGCCGGACTTTCAGCCATACTGCGACGTCGACATATTCAGCCGGGCGGCAATGGAGCCCATGGCGAAATCCCGGCTTGAAATGATGCAGATCAATGTCGCAGCAATCCTGGCTGCAGCTGGCAAGCGCCGCGAATTTGAAGCTTGGCGCGAGGCCTGCAGAAACGGCTTTGTCGGACCGGGTCGGCGAAACGCGACAGGAACCCAGGCCTCTGCCGTCGCATATCAGGAGAAATACATGCTGGCGCTGGAAAGCCGTCTGCTTGTCTCGGACTAACGCGAGATCGCCGCCGGGAATTCATCCGGCGGCTGCCCCGCCTCACGACGCCGCGCGCTGCGCCTCGCCATAGACGCGGGCCAGCAGGGTGCGCGCGGTGTCAGTCGGCTGCAGCGCGGCGACGGTGACCGACGGCTCCGTGCGCGTATCGCGCTTGCCGTGCGAGGTGTGGCGCATCACGCTGGAGAGGCGGCGGGCGATGGCATGGGCGGAGCGGAGGTCGGTCTCGGCGAAGACGACCACGACGGAGCCGTTGTCCTCGTGGGTGCCGAAATCCATCCGCCGCATCAGGCGGCTGATGATGCGGGCGCCGTCATATTGCGCGCGCGGGTTGACAGGGTCGAAGGCGAACCGAGCTACCGCGAGGCTGCCGCCGCTCTTCTGCGTCTGGCTGACCGCGGTGGCGAAGTCGCGCGCGAAGGCGTTGCGGGTGAGCAGGCCGGTCTGCGGGTCGAGCATGCCGCCGGCTTCGATGGCGCGCAGCGTGCGGTTGAGGCGGGCTTCGAAGGCGTGCAGGCGGATCAACGGCAGCGCGCTGGCCGCGATGTGCGCGGGAGCGCCGGCGATGATCTCGAGATTGGCGAGTTCCTGCAGCGGCGCCGGCTGGTTGGCAGTGACGACAACGGCAAGGTTGCGGAAGCGGGTGTCCTCGGCGAGCACCGCGAGGAACGCGTCGACCACGCGCGGCGAAAACCCTTCGCCGAGCACGATGCCGTCGATGTCGCGGCTCGACAGATGCTTGGCGGCGGCTTCGATGCTCAGCGCGCCGACGACCGCCATGCGTTCGCCGAGCGCGACCGACAGGCCGGGCAGGGAGCTGCCGCGGCCGAGCAGCAGCACGGTCGCGTCATCCAGGGGATCTGTTTCCGGCAGGGTGGCGCCGGGTGCCTTCTTCTCATCGAGACGGCGCAGCACGGTGGTGTGCAGCGTGCGGACACGCAGCGCCGCGCGCAGCCGCGCCAGCAGCCGCTCGTGATTGTCGCTGCCATGCAAGGGAATGGCGTGGTCGGGCAGGACAGCGCCACCGGGCGCGATGGCGATCAGCGGCACGTAGGGCTTGCGCGCACCGACATGACGCGAGACCGCCGCCAGCTCGGTTGCATCAGCATCCTCGACGACGGCGACGACCGCGGCCGGCTGAACCCGGGACATCGTGCTGATCGCATCAGCCCAGCGCGTCTCGACGGAGGGGAGAATTTGCGCCACCGCGAGGGCCGCACTCAGCGAAGGCCGCGTGGACGAGGAGACGATGAGAAGCGGGCCTTGTGGGGACATCCAGGAAACTCAGGATACGCTGGGCGATACGTCGCGATCCTAGGTCCCTCCCGTTAACGCAGCGTCAACACTGTTCTAAACTTGACGGTTCCGTAGTGGTCCGGACGGCAGGATCAGCCGCCCGGGCCGGCGCGGTCGCGGAAGGCCTCGACCATCAGCGGATTGAGTCCGAGCTCGGCGAGCGCTTCCCGCGCGCGCGCATTGTCCATCGCGCGGCCCGCGAGGCGGTGACCGCTGAGACGGTCGGGCAGAGCGGTCAGCAGCGCGCCCTGGCCGAGCCGCCGCGACCATTCGTGCAGGTCCTGCGCAAGGAAGCGGTAGCCGCCGACGGCCATCACGCCGGCCGGCGGCGCCGTGATCGAGATCGTGTCCTGGGCACGGTCGAGGCGCACCGCATACTCGGTGTCGACGTAGTCGCGCGGCGCTGCCGGCATCAGCGAGTCGCTCGGCGGCGGCGGAGGGGCGTAGGCGGCGAGCACGACCATCGGCCCCCGCAGCCCGAGCGTGCCCTTCGGCGTCACCAGGATCTCGCCGGCGATCGACGAGCCCGGCTGTTCGCGCGGCGCGCCCTGGCGGCCCGGTTTGACCGGGCCGGGACTGCCATCGGCCGCGGTGCGGCGCACGGCGAACAATCCGGCTTCGCCGAACAGATAGACGTCGGTCATCTCGATGTCGCGCGTCTTCCAAGATGCGCTCGACGCCACCTGCTCGGGCGCGCGCCACATGCCGAGCACGTAACGCAGGTTCGGCAGCCGCGAGGCGAGGTCGCCCTCGTCGAGACGCAAGGCGAGTTGGGCCGGCGCGATCAGCGTATCGCAGGCGAGCTCCGCGAGCTGCTGTTCCAGCACGTCGGCGTCGAACGGGTGATGCAGCGCAAGGGTGCCGCCGGACAACAGCCATGTCACGACCGAAGCGGCAAGGCCGGCGAATGACGACGGCAGGAAGGCCGACATCATGTTCACGCCCTGCGGCAGATCGCTCTCGAGCGAGACGGCGAGCCCCCCGGCGATCAGGCTCAAATGGGTGCGCGGGACGGCGCGGAAGCCGTCGGCGGTCACGTCGAACGAGACGATCGCGGCCTTGCGGCCGTCCGGCATCAGCCCGCGCGTCGAGCGCGAAGGTTTCGCGATCGACTGGTCGAGCGAATACATCCCCTCGGGCAGGTCGGAGCCGAAGCCGCAGACGTGGCGGATCGAGAACGCCTCCGCCGCCGCATTCATCGCGAGATCGGAGTGAATCACGCCGTCGATCTTCGACATCGTGACGATGGCGCGCGCGCTGGTGCGGTTCAGCGCCGCCACGAGCTCCGACTGACGCCACAGCAGTGGGAACACGGCGACGACGAGGCCGGCGCGATGCGCGGCCAACACCGTCAGCACGAACTCGATCGTGTTGGGCAGCTGGACCGCGATCACCGAATGGGCGGGCAGGCCGGCGTCGATGAAATGCGCCGCCAGCGCCGAGATCACGCGATCGGCTTCGGCATAGGTCAGGCGCATCGGCGGCCGCCCGGTGACGCGCTGCTTGTTGATGGGATCGACCAGCGCGACCGCATCCGGCTTGCGCGCCAGGATGCGTTGAAACAACGCGTCGAGCGTCGGCGACGTATTGGCCTGATTCACCTGTTGCCCCGTACTTTCACGGACCCGGCCACGACCAATTGCCCCGATTGGTCACTTCCGTGCCGGCTCCGGCCGCTGCCACCAGCTCTCCGGGAGCGCTCCCGTCAAAGCCGTCCTCTTTGGCCGTTCTATACGATTCCACCGCGCGATCCATTCCTCGGCGGCATTGAGCACTGGAATAGCGTAGAACCCCGCCATAAGAGTACGGTCCAATGCGCGAACCGTCGAGATAAATTCCGGCCTGTCGCGGGCGCGCAACAGCGCCGCGATCATGGCGTCGATCGCCGGGTCCCTGGCCCCCATGTAGTTGCGGGTTCCGGTGCGGTCGGCGGCCTCGCTGCCCCAGTAGAACGCCTGCTCGTTGCCGGGGGACAGCGACTGGTCCCAGCGGTTCTGGATCATGTCGAACTCGAAGCTCAGGCGGCGCTGGTCGAACTGCACGGGATCGACCACCCTGATCGAGGCATTGATGCCGGCCCGCTTGAGACTGCCGGCGTAAGCCAGTGCGATGCGCTCCTGATCGCGCGTCGTGACCAGGATCTCGAAGGCGAGGGGGGCCCGCGTGGTCCGATGCCGCAATACCGTCCCGTCGAGGCCATATCCGGCCTCGTTAAGCAGATCGAGCGCCGCCTTCAGCGTTGCGCGGTCGCGGCCGGATCCGTCGGTGATCGGCAACCGGTAGCTGCCGTCCATGATGTCGGCGGGGATCTGCGTGGCGTAGGGCTTCAACAGCTCAAGCTCGGCCGCGTCGGCCGGACGTCCATAGGCGGACAGCTCCGAGCCGGCGAAATAGCCGCCGCTGCGGCGGTACAGTCCGAAGAAGTAGTTGCGGTTGATCCATTCGAAATCGAACAGCAGCGTCAGCGCACGGCGCACCTTCACGTCGGCGAACACCGGCCGCCGCGTGTTGAACACCAGGAACTGCGAGGGCTGCGGCATCCCCGAGGTGAAGCTGTCGCGGATGACCTCGCCATTGCGTGCGGCCGGGAAGTCATAGCCGTCGTGCCAGCGCAGCGGCTCGGTCTCGACGCGGAAGTCGTACAGCCCGCGCTTGAAGGCTTCGAACTGTCCGTTGGACTCGCGGTAGTAGTCGAGCCTGACCTCGTCGAAGTTCCACAATCCGCGGTTGACCGGCAGGTCGCGTCCCCAATAGTCCGGATTGCGGGTGAGGGTGACACTGGATCCCGGCTGCACCGCGGTGACCCGATATGGGCCTGACCCGAGCGGCGCGGTCATCGTCGTGTCCTCGAAGCTCGGCACGTCCGTCGCGTGCTTCGCCAGAATCGGCATCAGGCCGAGGATCAGCGGCAGCTCGCGGTCTTCCGTTCCACCGAAATCGAACCGGATGGTCAGCGGGTCGAGCACGTCGGCCCTGGCCACCTTGCCGTAGAACTGCCGGTGGTTGGGGCGGCCGTGATCGCGCAGCAGCTCAAAGGAGAACGCCACGTCCTCGGCGAGCACGGGGCTGCCGTCGGAGAAGCGGGCACGCGGGTCGAGCCGGAAGGTGACATAGGTCCTGTTCTCGTCGGTCTCGACGGATTTCGCGAGCAGGCCATACAGCGTGAACGGCTCGTCGTTGCCGCGGGTGAGCAGGCTCTCGACCACATAGCTGCGGATTTGCTGCACCGCGAGACCGCGGACGATGAACGGATTCAGGCTATCGAAGGTGCCGAGCAGTCCCCAGACCAGACGGCCGCCCTTGGGCGCGTCGGGATTCGCATAGGGCATGTGGTCGAAGTCGGCCGGCAAGGCCGGGAGACCGTGCATGGCGATCGCCGCAGTCTCTGCCGCGTTCGCCGTGGGGGTGTAGACCGCGGGCAACAATGCCAGGACCACGGCGACCCATCCCGCGGCCGCGCTGAACATGCGCTGCAGCATCAGGATCGGGGCGCAAGCATTTGATTCGGAACAGGTCACAAGGGGCTTTTACCACAGGCTCGCCAGCGCTAGACCGCGGCTTCGACATGGTCTCGCGGCATTGATTCTTCCGCGCACCGCGTTAAGAAGGCGGGCGATTGAGTTAGGGCGGCAACGCCTGTCACTTAACCGCCTCATTTCCTGAGGAGACAGCCGCTTCAACGGCTTGGTGTGGCGCCTTTGGCGGTCTCGGGCGCTGCCGTTCAGAAAGGGTTTTCCGCAATGAATTTCCGTGACTTGGCCTCGTCGGTTGGGCCGCGTGGGCGGCTTGTCGCGCTGCTCGCGGTCACCGCGCTGGCCGTTTCCTTCGCTCCTTCGGTTGCGCAGGCTCAAGCGCCGAAGGCGAAGGCTCCGGCTGCCGCTCCCAAGGCTCCCGCGCCGGCGGCCCAGGCCCCTGCCATTCCTCCCGCCGGCGGCCAGCCTCAGGCCCAGGCTCAGCAGGAGATGCCGCAGCTGATCTACGCGCCGTGGACCAAGTTCTGCCTGAAGGGGCAGGATGCCAACGCCAAGCAGGTCTGCTTCATCGGCAAGGACGGCCGCATCGAATCCGGTCAGCCTGTGGTTGCAGCCGTCATCATCGAGCCCGAAGGCGAGCCGAAGAAGATCCTGCGTGTGACCTTGCCGCTCGGCATGCAGCTCCAGCCCGGAACCCGCATCGTCATCGACAACAACCAGTTCATGGAAGGAAAGTACGTCATCTGCTTCCAGAACGGCTGCATGTCGGACTACGAAGCGACGCCCGAATTCGTGAACAGCCTCAAGAAGGGCCAGACCCTCTACGTCCAGGCGATCAACTCGAACGGCACCGCGCTGACGCTGCCGCTGCCGCTGCAGGAAGGCAACAGCAGCTTCGCCAAGGCCTATGATGGTCCGCCGACCGACCCGAAGCAGTTCGAAGAGACCCAGAAGAAGCTGCAGGAAGAGCTGCAGAAGCGCGCCGAGGAGCAGCGCAAGAAGCTCGAGCAGACCCAGCCAGGCCAGCCGCAGGCGAAGCAGTAACGCTGGCCGGGCCCGTCCCGCATCATCAAAAGGCGCTCCATTCGGGGCGCCTTTTTCATTCTGCGAGCTGATGCGAGGGGGAACTTGCGAGCCGGGACCGAACGATGAGGGGCTTGCGCCGACGGCGCTCAGGCGAAGCTCTCTGGTCGAGCAGGTCAGTTCATCAGCGGATTGCGCGGACGATAGCCGCCCGATTTGTCCTTGATGAAGATCTCCGCAACCTGGGAATGGCGGATCGGCTCGCCGGACTCGTCGGGAACCAGGTTCTGCTCGGAAACATAGGCGACGTATTCGGATTCAGCGTTCTCGGCCAGCAGGTGATAGAATGGCTGGTCCTTATGCGGACGGACCTCCTCGGGAATCGACAGCCACCATTCCTCGGTGTTGTTGAACTCCGGATCGATGTCGAAAATCACGCCCCGGAACGAGAACACCCGATGCCGGACGATCTGGCCGATCTGAAACTTGGCAGTTCGTGCTTTGATCATCCCAGTCGAATAGACCAGGACGGGGAGCGATGCTAGTGCCCCGCGGGCGGATTTAATCTAGACCAATCCGAGTCGCGTCAAGCCGCGACGCCCCCGCATTCCAGGCCCTTCCCAGGCTCCCTCAGGGGGCCATCTTCCGAGCCCATGTTCGACATTCTCAATCTGGCCCTGCCTTATTTCGGCGTCGTTTTCATAGGCTTCGCCTGCGGTAAGTGGAGGAGGCTGCCCGAAGCCGGGCTCGCCTGGATGAACTTCTTCCTGCTCTACGTCTCGCTGCCCGCCTTGATGTTCAACCTCATCGCGCGGACGCCGTTCACCGAGCTGAGCAACCCTCCCTTCCTGGTTGCAACGACGCTCGCCACCATGCTCACCTTCGCCCTGGCGCTCGTGCTCGGCAAGGCCATCGGGCGGCTGTCGCTCCGCGAGGCGACCATGGCCGGGCTCGCGGGTGGCTACGGCAATATCGGCTATATGGGGCCTGGGCTGGCGCTGGCCGTGCTCGGGACCAAGGCGGCGGCGCCGACCGCGCTGATCTTCTGCTGCGACAGCATCTTCCTGTTCTCGATCGTGCCGCTGCTCGTCGAGCTGACCGAGCGCGATCATGCCTCGGTGGTGCACGCGATGCGCACCGTGCTGCGCCAGATCCTGCAGAACCCGCTGATCATGGCCACCGCCGCCGGCATCCTGGCGGCCGCGTTCCAGTTGCATCCGCCGACCGTTCTCGACCGCACCCTGCAGTTCCTGCAGAACGCCGCTGCGCCGACGGCGCTGTTCGCGCTCGGCGTGACCGTGGCGTTGCGCCCGTTCGAGCGGCTGCCCTGGGAGGTGCCGGTCCTGACCGTGGTGAAGCTCGTCGTTCACCCGCTGCTGTCGTTCGGGCTGATGCTGCTGTTCGGGCCGTTCGCGCAGCCCTGGGCGGCGACCGCGGTGCTGATGGCGGCGCTGCCGCCGGCGCTCAATGTGTTCGTGATCGCGCGCCAGCACGACAGCTGGATCGAGCCGGCCTCATCGGCGGTGCTGATCGGCACCTTCGCCTCGGTGATCACCCTGACCAGCGTGATGTGGCTGATCCAGACTGGCCGGCTGGCGTTTCCCTGACGGTGCTCAACCGGCCCTGCGCGTGGCTCTCCATGACGGCGCCAGGCCCTCGCGCATCGCGAGCCGTCGCAGCGGACCGATGCCGCTCATGAGGTGCATGCCGACGGCGCGCAGCGACTGCATCGGCAGCAGATCGCTGAGCAGCGAGCGGTTGGCGACGTCGATGGCGAAGGTGCGGCTCAGGATATCGGCGCGGCGCGCCGCACCATAGCGCGCGAGCACCTGCGGCGCACCGATATCCTCGCCGGCCGCATTGGCCTTGCGCACGACATCTGCGATGTCGATGCCGTCGCGCAGGCCGAGGTTCAGTCCCTGCGCACCGATCGGCGGCACCACATGCGCGGCCTCGCCGACCAGGGCGATCCGGTTTTGCGCGTAGCTCAAGGGCCGCTCGATCGCGAGCGGAAACACATGGCGGCCCGGCTCGACGCGCACCCGGCCGAAGATCGAGTGCGACTGCCGCTCGGCCGCGGCGGACAGGGCGTCGTCGTCGAGCGCGAACAGCCGGTCGGCCTCCTTCGGGGCCGCGACCCAGACAACGCTGCAGCGGTCGCCCGGCAGCGGCACGAACACGCAGGGTCCCTGCGGCGTGTGGAATTCCGTCGACACGTTGTGATGCGGCCGTGCATGGGTGATGTTGAAGGTCAGCGCCGACTGCTGCAGCGTGCGCCGGCTCACGCCGATGCCGGCGGCCTCGCGGCACAGCGAATGCCGGCCATCGGCGCCGACCACGAGCCGCGCCGTCAGCACGCGGCCCGATGCGCTGGTGACGGTCACCGCATCGGCATCGCTGCGCACGCTGTCCGCATCCTCGGCGATCCGCACCAGGCCGTCGATCTCGCCGGCGCGTTGTTCCAGCGCGTCGACCAGGACGGCATTGGCGATGTTGTAGCCGAACATTTCGAGACCGATCTCGTCGGCGACGAAGCGGACCTCCGGGGCTCGGATCAGCCGGCCGGTATCGTCGACAAGCCGCATCGCCTTGAGACCGGCGGCGCGGTCACGGCACGCCGACCAGACACCGATCTCGTCGAGAAAGTCGACCGAGCCGCCGAGCAGGGCGGTGGTGCGGTTGTCGGCATACGGCGCCTGGCGGGCCACGAGCGCCGTTCGCGCCCCGGTCTGCGACAGGGCAATGGCGGCGGCGAGCCCGGCGGGTCCGCCGCCGACGACGATGACATCAAAGCTGGCGTCTGTGTTGCTCATCCGGGAACATTTGACGTTCCGGCAGGGCTTTTTCAAGGGTATTGCGTGAGCCTGCGCGGCGCATCGCCGCAACGGCGGATATGCAATCGGCTCCGATTCCTGATAGCACTGGCGCCGCATGGATCAGTTGAGACCAGAGAGCAGGGTCGCCGCAACGCCGGCGCATCGCGTCGCGGCGTTCTCGGTGCACGTCTTCACCGCGCTCGGTGCGGGCGTCGCGCTGCTGGCGATGCTCGAGGCCGTGCGCGAGCATTGGACTGCGATGTTCTGGTGGCTCGGCGCCGCGCTCGTCATCGACGGCATCGACGGGCCTCTGGCGCGCCGGCTCGACGTCGTCCATGTGCAGCCGGACTGGTCGGGCGACGTGCTCGATCTGGTGGTGGATTTCACGACCTATGTGTTCGTGCCGGCCTACGCCATCACCGCCAGCGGCATGCTGCTGCCGCTCGCCGCGCCGGTCATCGGCGTCGGCATCGCCGTCACCGGCGCGCTGTATTTCGCCGATCGCCGCATGAAGAGCGACGACAATCATTTTCGCGGGTTTCCGGGACTCTGGAACATTGCGGCATTCTATCTGTTCCTGCTGCATCCCTCGCCATCGTTGGCGACCCTCGGTCTCGCGGTCCTGATCGCGCTGACCTTCGTCCCATTCCATGTCATCCACCCGGTGCGCGTCGAGCGGCTGCGCTGGCTGACGCTGCCGCTGGTCGCGCTCTGGGGCGTCCTGGTCATCGACGTGCTGGGAAACAACTTCGCCGTGGGCTCGATCGTGACGACCTTGTTGTGCGCGATCGCCCTCTACATCGTCGCGAGCGACTCCGCGATCCGCCTGCTGAGATCCTTGAAAGCATGATCGACCTTCTGACCAGTCCCGAAGCGTGGGCCGCGCTGCTCACTCTGACCGCCCTCGAGATCGTTCTCGGCATCGACAACGTCATATTCCTGTCGGTGATCACCTCGCGCATCCCGCAGCCGCAGGCGACACGCGCCCGCCAGATCGGGCTGGCGTTGGCCCTGATCTTCCGCATCCTGCTGCTCAGCGTGCTGGTCTGGCTGATCGGGCTGACGCAGCCGGTGTTCACGATCGGCGGCGTGGGCTTCTCCTGGCGCGACATCATCCTGATCGCCGGCGGCCTGTTCCTGATCGCCAAGGCCACGCACGAGATCCATGCCGAGGTCGAGGCGCGCGAGGAGGAGGAGGGGTCGCAGGGCGGCGGCGCCAACAAGTTCTTCTGGGTGATCCTGCAGATCATCGTCATCGATCTCGTGTTCTCGCTGGACTCGATCATTACCGCGATCGGCATGGCCCAGGATCTCGAGATCATGATCGCCGCCGTCATCATCGCCATGGTCATCATGTACGTGTCCTCGGGACCGGTGGCGCGTTTCGTGGCGAACCATCCGACCACCAAGATGCTGGCGCTCGCCTTCCTGGTGCTGATCGGCGTCGCGCTGGTCGCCGACGGCTTCAAGTTCCACATCCCGCGCGGCTACATCTACTTCGCGATCGTCTTTGCGCTGGCGGTCGAGGCCTTCAACGTGATGGCGTCGCGCAACCGCAGGAAGCGCAACGCCTGACCGGTGCCGAGTTGACAAGGCCGCCGTGATCGCCTTCGCTTTTGCCGCCGGCAGCGCCGGGTGCGCGGCCGGAGGTCGGCTCCTTCAACGGAGCCGGATGTCCGATGAGAATCAGGTAAGTGTCGAAGGTTCTTTCGCCGGATTCCCGGACGCGGCGATGGAGAGTCCGAAGGGGAGATGGCGGGATGGTCAAGGCGGTGCGCGTGCACAAGGTGGGAGGCCCCGAGGCGCTGGTCTATGAGCCGGTCGATCTCGCCGCGCCCGGCCCCGGCGAGGTCCGCATCCGCCAGCACGCGATCGGCCTCAACTTCATTGACGTGTACTATCGCACCGGACTGTACAAGGCGCCCGGCCTGCCGTTCATCGCCGGCAACGAGGCGGCAGGCGAGGTGATCGCCGTGGGGCCCGGCGTCACGCATTTCCATCCCGGCGACCGCGTCGCGTATTATGAGAACCTCGGCGGCTATGCCACCGAGCGCAACATCGCCTGGCAGCGCCTGGTCAAGCTGCCCGACCATATCACCTATGAGCAGGGCGCGGTGCTGATGCTCAAGGGGCTGACGGTCTGGTATCTGCTGCACAAGACCTTCAAGGTCGAGCCGCACCATCGCGTGCTGATCCACGCCGCCGCCGGCGGCATCGGCCTGCTGGCCTGCCAGTGGGCGCGCGCGCTCGGCGCGCACGTCATCGGCACCGTCGGCTCCAAGGCGAAGGCGGATCTCGCGCTGGCCAATGGCTGCGACCACGTCATCCTCTACAACGAGGAGGACTTCGTCGCGCGGGTCAAGCAGATCAGCCGCGGCGAATTGTGCGACGTGGTCTATGACGGCGTCGGCAAGTCGACCTTCCCCGGCTCGTTGTCCTGCCTGAAGCAGCGCGGCCTGTTCGTCAGCTTCGGCAACGCCTCGGGTCCGGTGCCGCCGTTCTCGATCGCCGAACTCAACAGTCATGGCTCTCTGTTCGCGACCCGGCCGAAGCTCAACGACTATATCGGCAAGCGGTCCGAACTGCTGGAGGGCGCCGATACGCTGTTCTCGGCGGTGATCAGCGGCAAGCTGCACGTGCCGATCAATCACGCCTATGCGCTGAAGGATGCGGGTCGGGCGCATGCCGACCTCGAAAGCCGCGCCACGACCGGGGCCTCGATCCTCAAGCCTTAACAGCCGGCCTTAACAGCCGCGCGACCGAGCCCTGTCGCTACACCTCGCCCCGGATCGAAGCGTCGCCGGCTGCCGCGCGACTCCAGAGCACCGCATCGGTCTGCGCTGCCGTCGACGCCTCGATCCGAGCCGGCGCGAGGCTGTCTTGCCCGTCCCGCCAGGCGCGCTCGCGCTCGGGGTCGTCGAGCGCCAGAACGAGACCCTGGTTGAGCTCATACAGGCCAGAGGCGAGCCCCGCAGCGACGAGCGCCGCCCTGAGCGAATCCTGCACCAGCGCGCGCAGCGCGAGGTGTGGTGCCGAGACCGGCACGTCGACCTCGCGGCCGGCCATGGCCTGTGCGCAGGCGCGCCGGTCGAACGAGGCATGCCCGCGGCAGGCGAGCGGACGCGCGGGATGGATGATGCAGCCGCCGCGTACGAGGAATGGGCAGGGCTGACGCAACTTCATCCGCGCGGTGTCGCTCAATCCGTGCGTCGCGCGGTTGGCGAGCTTGATCCGGCGCGACAGCGAGCCGAGCGCCTTAGCCGGCATGCGCTGGTCGATCTGCCGGACATAGCGCGCGAGCAAGAAGATCTCCGGTGCCGTCGCGGTCACGCGCAATGCGCAACAGGAGGGGCAGCCCTTGGCGCAGGCGAGGGCGGGCAGATGCGCCGTCTGGGCATCGATATTGGCTTCGAACAGATCGAAAGCGCGGTCGGCGAGCGTCTCAGCGCAGTTCTGCGATGCCCTGCACGCTGCCAGCAGCGAGCTGAACGCCCGCTTCAGTTCGGTGAAAGCCGCATCGCTCAATGCTGTCCTCCAAAGACCCGACGATCAAAACGCCGGACGGTCAAAACGCCAGCGACCGCGGCGCACCCGGCGCACCGCGGTCGACAGGGGCAGGGCAGAGAGGACGCTCACTGCCACACCCAGCCCGAAAGCCGATGTCAGGCAATGCCCTTGAGGATCGCCTCGAAACAGGGGCGGGGGATGCGGAAGAAGCCGCGGCCGCCGGCGAAGGTCTGATAATGCGGACGCGCCATGTCGAGCAGGCGCTCATACCATTCATTGGCGGTCAGGCTGGCGGGCTTCTCGCCGATCGAGTTGATGTCCGAGTTCGGGAAGAAGCGAACGTGGATCAGCACCTCTTCGGTCGCGGCCAGGGCGATGTGGCTGCCGCTGTCGTCGACCGGCAACGCCCGAGCCAGATTGTCTCTCGCCATTCTTGCATCTCCTTCTATCGTGCCGACCTCGTTGTCGGCGGATGATCATCAGCTTGGTCCCGGCAAGCCTCTCTCCTCCGAGCTGATCACATCCCGTACAACGCTATATCAGGACAGATATAACGTAAGTCATCGGATCGCAGGTGTTTGGCGCGATCAGGATCGTTGTTCGGGGGGACAGCTGTCCTTGATCCAAGTCAAATGGCGGCGAGCCCGACCTCGGTGTTTGTGCCTCATCTGTAGGCAGCCGGCACGCAGGCTTCGCATGTGGCACGGAGCCTGCGTCTTGAACGGCATTCGATCAGGCGACGCAGCGCGCGGCGCCGACTTTGGTCAGGATTCCGTCCAGCGTGTCGATCATCGCCGCGATCTCATCGCGAGTCACATTGAGGGCCGGCATGAAGCGTAGCGCATCCGGACGCGGCGCGTTCAGCAGCAGGCCGAGCTCGAAGGCGTGCGCAACGATCGCCGGCGCGATTGGCCTGATCACGTCGAGCGCAAGCAGCAGACCACGGCCGCGCACTTCGCCCAGGCCGTGCCTTGCCGAGATGCGCTGCAACTCGCTCTCCAGATAGATCCCGTTGTCCGCGACAGCCCTCAGAAACTCCGGCTTCTCGATCACATCGAGCACGGCGAGTCCCGCCGCACACATCAGCGGATTGCCGTTGAAGGTGCCGCCCTGATCGCCATGCTCGAAGCAAGACGCCTCGTCGGTCGCCAGCAGGGCCGCGAGCGGAACGCCGCCGCCGATGCCCTTGCCCAGGGTCATGATGTCCGGGAGGACGTCGGCATGCTCATAGCCGAACAGTTTTCCGGTGCGGCCCATGCCGGTCTGGATCTCGTCGACGATCAGCAGCAGCCCGTGCCTGGTGGTCAGCGCCCGCAACTGCTGCAGGAACTCGTCGGTCGCGGGCCACACGCCGGCCTCGCCCTGGATCGGCTCCAGCATGATCGCCACCGTCTTGTCGGAGATCAGGGCCTCGACCGAGGCGATGTCGTTCAGCCGTGCCTTTGGAAAGCCCGGGACCTTGGGCTCGAACAGCGGCTCGAACGCTTTCTTGCCCGAAGCCGACATCGTCGCCAGCGTGCGGCCGTGGAAGCCGCCCTCGAAGGTGATGATCTCGTATGCGCCGTTCTTGCGCAGAGCGCCGTATTTGCGGGCGAGCTTGATGGCGCCTTCATTGGCTTCGGCGCCCGAATTGGTGAAGAACACCTGGTCGAAGCACGAGCGGTCGACCAGCGCCTTAGCGAATTGGAGGCTGGTGTCGTTGAAATAGGCCGGGCTCGGCGTGATCAGGCGTGCCGCCTGGTGGGCGAGCGCGCTGGCCAGCTCCGGCGGCGCGTGGCCGAGCGAGTTCACGGCCCAGCCCTGGACGAAGTCGAGGTAGCGCTTGCCGCCGTCGTCCCATAACCAGGAACCCTTGCCCTGAACGAAGACGGTGCGCGGGCGCGCCGTGATCTCCATCAGAGCGTCGTAGGGATGGGAGGCGGTCAGCATGTGCAATCTCCTATGCTCAGGGGGAAGCGGGGGCCAAAAAAGTGAGAAGGCCGCTCCTTTGCGGGAGCGGCCTTCTCGAAAACCTGGAGCTGATGAGCTAGCTGATCAGCAACGTCTTCGGACATGGCGCGCCCCGGCATCGTCACGGCGGTGACGACGGCAAACGGCGGCGCGGCGGTTGGTCCGGTTGAAGATCATGCGGCGGCCATACAGGCAAATCGCAACCGGTGTCAAGATGCCGGCCTGCAGACTGCAACAAGGGCCGCCGCTCCAGGAAGCGGCGAGGGAAGCGCCGCCGGTGCGAAGCCCGCTCGATCCGGTCTCGGGTCTCGCACCTTAGTGACAACTTTACCAAACATTTAGCGGCTGTGTTTACCCTGCCTGGGCAGCTTGAAAATGCAAGCGCTCAGGACGAGCGATGTCGAACCCCCATCTCACGATCGCCGAAGAAGTGCAGGCGGCCATAGCCACCGGCTCAGCCGACCGCTGCTCCGGCGTGGCCGAGCGGGTCGCCTCCCTGTTCGTCGCCTCTGCCGGTAGCCTGGATATCGAGCAGCACGCGCTGTTTGCCGACGTCTTCGAGCGTCTCGTCAATACCATCGAGCTGCGTGCGCTGGCCGACGTCGGGGCCCGGATCGCACTCGCCGAACTCAGCGCCCAGCTTGCCCCGATCCCGCAGGCGCCGGCCGGCGTGATCCGGCGGCTGGCCCATCATGACGACATCGCCGTCGCGGGGCCGGTGCTTTCAGAATCGCCGCGGCTGAGCAGCGAGGATCTGATCGAGATCGCGCAGACGCGCAGCGAGAAGCACCTGATGGCGATCGCCGGGCGCTGGTGGCTGCAGGAGATCGTGACCGACGCGCTGCTCGCGCGACGCTATCCGAGCGTGAGCCGGCAACTCATGAAGAACCCCGGGGCGCGGGTGTCACCCGCCGGATTTGCCGCCATCGTGGCGCAAGCGGCGGGAAACGCGGAGCTCACGGTCGCGGCCGGCATCCGCGCCGATCTGCCGGCAGCCTTGCGCAGGACCCTGTTGCAGCGCGCGACGGAGGCGGTGAGGGTGCGCCTGCTCGCGTCGGCACCGCCGCATCTCTACGAGGAAATTCGCAGCGCCATTTCATCGGCCACGCTCGACGCCGAGCGCGAGATGTCGCGCAATCGCGACGCGGGCAGTTCCAAGGTGGCCGTCGGCCAGCTGAAGCAGGGCGGCAAACTGACCGAAGCCGCGCTGCTGGAATTTGCCCGTCAGCGGCGTTACGGCGAGACGATCGCGGCCATCGCGGAGCTCGCGAAATGCAGCATCGAGCTGGTGCGGCCGCTGATGCAGAGCCTGCGCAGCGACGGCATTCTCGTGCCGTGCAAGGCCGCTGGACTGAGCTGGGTCACGGTTGCCGCGATCCTCGATAGCCGGTTCGTTTCAGGCGCAACGCCCCCCGACGAGCTGACCAAGCTCAAGAACAAATATCTCGAACTGAAGCAGGACGAGGCGCTTCGCCTGCTGAAGCTCTGGTCGGTTCGTACCACGGGCTCCTCGCACTGAGGACGGCTCGCCCCGGGGCCGCAAAGGCGCTTGGGCGACCTGCTGCGGTGCAGCAAGACAACCGAGGGGCGTTCGGCCATATCCACGCACCTTCGATCTTTTAAAATCAGGGGTTGTATCGTATCCTCTCCGCTGCCTGCGGGAGATGCCCCGGTCAGACCGGTCAGGAATGACTCCCGTCGAGGAGATCGTGATGGGTGTCGAGCTTCGTCCGCTGGGCGTGACCTGCAACATCATGTGCCAGTATTGCTACCAGAACCCGCTCCGGGACAGCGGCAGCCTGCGCCCGCGCTATGACATCGATGCGATGCTGGCCGCCCTCGCAGAGGACGATGAGCCGTTCACGTTGTTCGGCGGCGAGCCGCTGCTGCTGCCGCTGCCGGATCTCGAGAGGCTGTGGGCATTCGGACTGGCGCGCTTTGGCCGCAACCGGATCCAGACCAATGGCACGCTCATCACAGACCGCCACATGGAGCTGTTCGCGACCTATGCGGTTCATGTCGGCATTTCCATCGACGGCCCTGACGCTTTGAATGATGTCCGCTGGGCCGGGTCCCTCGACAGGACGCGGGACCTCACCAAGAGCGTCGATCGTGCGATCGCCGGACTGTGCGAGCGGGGCCTGCATCCGAGCCTGATCATCACGATGCATCGGGGCAATGGCCTGCCGCAGCACTGGCCCTCGATGGACAGCTGGCTGCTGGAGATGCAGGCGAGGGGGGTGCGAAATGTCAGGCTGCATGCACTCGAGGTCGACTCGCCCGCCGTGCAGGCGCATTGGGCGATGACCGATCCCGAAACCATCGCGGCGTTTCTGCACTTCTACCGATTCGAGCGCGAGCACCTCACCTCGATGCGCTTCGATATCTTCGACGAGATGCGCGCGCTTCTTCGTGGGCTGGACGACCAGACCGGTTGCGTCTGGCATGGCTGTGATCCGTATACGACCGGCGCGGTGCACGGCATCGAGGGATTTGGCGAGCGCAGCAATTGCGGCCGCACCAACAAGCGCGGGATCGACTTCATCAAGACCGAGGCTGCCGGCTATGAGCGCAGCATTGCCCTGTGGTTCACCCCGCAGCCGGCCGGCGGCTGCCGCGACTGCCGCTTCTTCGCGATGTGCAAGGGCCAATGCCCGGGAACCTCGATCGACGGCGATTGGCGCAACCGCAGTGCGCAATGCGCGCTCTGGACCGCGCTGTTTGTCCAGATCGAGGAAGACCTGCTCGCTGCAGGCGAAACGCCGTTGTCCTGCGATCCTCGTCGCGCCGAGATCGAGCACAGGCTCATCAAGTCGATGATGGACGGCCGGGTCCCGTTGCTGACGGAGATCATGGACGATTTGAGTGGATCGCCGCCTGTGGCGGTTTGAGATCCAGGACGTTTGCGAAAGAGAATTTGGCCGATCAAATGTCCGAGCATGCCGCGATCCTCCCTCCGATCCGCCCGCCATTCGTTCGCATCGGCTGGGTCTCGGAGGCTGCGAGAAAGGTGTGGGAGCCGCGCTTCGAGCTGATCAGGACGGAATGGAAAGTGTTGCGTTGGCGGGCGGTCGCGGCCGGTTTGAGCCGGGCATCGATCAGCACCGTCAACCCCGACGCTCTCGACGAGATGGCGCTGCAGGTCGAACGCGCAGGGCTCGCGCTCATACCAGTCCGACTGGCGGTCGAGGCGGTCCCGAAATTGCCGTCGTCGCAGACGCGGGCAAGACTGCCGCTCGAAGTCACCATCGCTGTCGTCCGTGCTCGCGACACGGATGAGTTCGAAGCCGACTGGCAGCGCGATCCGGCACGCACATTGCGGGACTGGGCAGGGTGTCCCCATTGTTGCGCCGAGGCGCTGCGCCGCCGCGAGCGCCGGCCGCTGGATCCGGTCTGGGCGAGCGCGCTGTTCGAGAGAGCCGAAGCGTCGGGACATCGGCGGATCGAGCTGCCGTCGCGGCCGGCGACGAACATGCTCTGGCGGTCAATTGATCTCTGCATCATCCCGCACTGGCCTTGCCGGCTCGATTGCCCGGCAAGCGCCGCGCTCGCGGCGAACATGCTCGCATTCGGCCGAGCGCATTGCGGGCAGACGACGGAGTGGCTGCTCGATGTCCTGACATGGCCGGCCGAGTGGTCGATGATGCACGGCATCGCCGAGCTGCACGCGCCGGTCTGCCGGATCACGGCATCGACCTCCTACAGCAGCGCACGCCGCGAAATTATCTATCATGGCGCGACCTGGCCCGTTGAAGGCGCGAGCGGCTTGCGCTTCCCGTATCGGGCACCATCGCGCGAACGCTGGACGGGGTCGAAGAGCTTTCGTGGGGGAACGCTGACGACAGGGTAGGCGGTCCTACTTCCCTAGCCCGAGTGAAAATACAATCTCCGCGAGTTGTGATGTATCTACTGCCGCAAAAGTGTTATATGCTCCGCTTTGCGTTGATTGACCACCTTCATTGCCAAGAGCGATTATCGGGAGACTCCAAGATGTCTTACATGGACAAGAAGATTCAAATCACTGCGGACCTTGCGAAAGTGAAGGCTGCGGCGGCCCAGCTGAAGAGCCAGGCCAATGCCGCGGACGAGCTCCAGAAGGATCCGCAGGGATATCTCGCCCAAGTCGGCATCGAGATCGATTCGAACACGGCCGATCTGATCAAGGATCGCCTGTCGGGCCAGAAGGCGACCGCCGCGCCTGCTTCGGTCATTCACGTCGACGTCTGACCGCGATCTCAAGCCGGCCGGACAATGTCTGCATTGCCCGGCCGGAAACGTGCTGCAGCTCCGACCTCCGTCAAAGTCAGTTCCTGCCCCTGGGAGCAGCTGGACATGCATTCGCGTGACCGGGTGACGAAACCGACTGAGCTTGTCTTCAATATCAGTTACCGCTGTCCGCTGAAGTGCAGCCATTGCTGCTTTTCGTCGGATATGACTCAGCTCGACGTGCTGCCGCAGGACCTGATGATCGCAGCGATCGATGATGCAGCCGTCGCTCACGGCATGACGCGGATCAATCTGGTCGGCGGCGATCCATTCCTCCAGCCCGAATTGATGCGCGCTGCGGCATCCCGCGCCAGGTCGTTCGGCCTCTCCACGTCCGCGACCACCAGCGCCTATTGGGCGACATCCGAAGCGAAGGCCGAGCGGATCCTGACTCCACTGGTTGAAGCAGGTCTCGAACGGATCATCATCTCTTTCGACGACATGCATGCCGAATTCTTGGACGGGCGCAATATCGCGCATGCCTACCGGGCTGCCCGTTCGCTCGGATTGGACGTGCTGATTGCCGTCGTGACATCGCCGGGCAGCGTGATCGACCGGTCCCGGATCTTCGATCTTCTCGGTGTCGACCCTGACTCGGATCCGCAGCTGTCGGTGTACGAGACGGCGATCAACTCCACGGGACGCGCCGTCGACGATGTCAGCGCGTCCGACCTCGACGCAAGGCGGCATTCGCCACAGGTCTATCGCGGACCATGTCCCTCGGTGCTGAGGCATTTCTCCGTGGCCCCGAGCGGGAACGTTCTGCCCTGCTGCGGCGTGCTGCCGTTTCATGCCGCGATGAGCGTCGGTGATCTGAACGAGACGCCGATGTCCGAGGCGATGTCCCGCGCCTACATGGACCCGGTGTGGAAGTGGATCGCCTTCGAAGGTCCGGTCGCTCTGCTCTGCGAAATCACGGCGGAGACCGAACGACCGCTCGCGGCCAGCGATTTCGACGGCATCTGCACGGCGTGCGACCGTCTGTTCTCAAATCCCGAGCTGCTGCAATTGCTCGACAGCCATTTGCCGCGGAAGCTGCCAACGTTGACGCTGCTCGAGCACATGTTCGAGGCAGTGGGTGTATTTCATTCGGTGCCTCCGCCGTCGTCCGACCTGTCCGCCAAGTTCTGACAGCCCAAGTTCTGAGAGCCATTGCCATGACCATATCCGTTGCGCTGGTTGCAGCGCCGTTCCTGGCCTTGACGCGGCCCGCGCTGGGGATCAGCACGCTCCAGGCGGCCCTCGAGGACCGCGGGATCGACGCACGGCAGTACTATCTCGGTTTTGCGTTTGCCGAGTTGATCGGCGCCGACACCTTCCAGTTCATCGCGGAGCAGGTTCAGACCAGCCTGCTGATCGGTGAATGGGTGTTCGCCGCGACCTTCGAAAACGCTCCTGATCCTGTCGCGGAAGCCCGGCACCGGGAGCGAATGGAAGCCTATTGCGGCAAGCATTGGCCCGCGGTCGTCGCGGCGCGCGATGCGGCGGAGAGGTTCGTCGACCGGTCGGCTCGTCTGCTGATCGCAGACGGCGCCCGCATCGTCGGCTTCTCGTCGACGTTCCAGCAGAATTGCGCGTCTCTCGGCATCGCGCATCGCATCAGGCAGCTCGCGCCGGACACGATCATATGCTTCGGCGGCGCCAACTGCGAGGGGCCGATGGGCGAGGCGCTGCTCGAACGCTTCCCGCAAATCGACTATGTGTTTCGCGGCGAGTCCGACCGGACCTTTCCGGATTTCGTCGAGCGCTTCCTTGCAGGCACCTTGCCTTACAGTGAAAGCACCGACGTGCTGGGCCGCGTGGGCACGAATGGGAGGATCGCGGAGACTCCGCTGCAGAATCTTGACGAGCTTCCCGTCCCCGACTTCACCGACTATTTCGCGGAGCTGAGGCAGGCGTCGTTCTGCGATGATCTGCTCCCCGCGCTGCCGTTCGAGAGCTCGCGCGGCTGCTGGTGGGGCATGAAGCACCACTGCACATTCTGCGGCCTGAACGGCGCGACGATGGCGTTTCGCACCAAGTCGGCCGAGCGCGTGCTGGCCGAGCTCGCAACACTATCCGCGCGCTGGAGCGTCAAGCGCTTCGAGGCGACCGACAACATTCTGAACTTGAAGCATGTCGACGCCGTGTTCGGCCACCTCGCCAACACCGCGCCGTCGCCTTACCGGATCCTCTACGAGATCAAGTCGAACATGCGCCCCGAGCAGCTGCGTACGCTCGCGCGCGGCGGGGTGACCTGGGTTCAGCCGGGCATCGAGCATCTCGACAACGATGTCCTGCGCCTGATGGAAAAGGGCGTGACCGGGCTGCAGAACGTCCGCGTGCTCCGAAGCTGTGCCGAGATCGGACTCCGGCCGATCTGGAACGTGCTGTGCGGCTTCCCCGGCGAGCGGCCTGCGGCCTACGCCAAGATAGCGCGATGGTTTGCGCTGCTGGAGCATCTGCAGCCGCCGACCGGACATTGCCGGATCAGGCTCGACCGCTTCAGCCCGTATTTCAACCACGCGGCCGAGTTCGGGTTTGAAAATGTCGCTCCCGCGCTGGCCTATCAGGCGGTCTATGGCCAGCCGGAAGATGTGCTGACGCGGCTCGCTTATTTCTTCGATGGCACGGCCGCCAACACCGCCTCGGACGAGGATCTCGCCCCGCTTGGCGCTGCGATCAGGCTTTGGCGGTCTGCACATGTGGACGGCACCGCAATGCCGATACTGGCGGTGGTCGGATTGGGTCCGTTGTCGATCCTCAAGGACACGCGCCGGATCGCAACCGAGACATGGCGCATCCTCGATCCGATCGAGATCGCCGTGCTGGACGCCTTCCGAGAGCCGGTGCGCATCGACGCGACCCTCGGGCGGCTGGTCGACCAGGAGACCTCCTGGCCAGAGGTGGAGCAGAGCTACACCGGCCTGGTCGCCCGCGGGTGCATCCTGGAAGACGAGGACTGCGCGCTGACGCTGGTCACCAGCACCGAAGCCCTCGTCATCGACGACGAATGCCGGCGCGATTTCCCCGGCGGCTGGCTGCGCCCGATCGCCAGGGACGGCTCCGGCGCGTCGTCCGCTCAGCTTCAATTCTGAATCAACATCCGTCGCGGGAGGAGACAATGATCGACTGGTCGCGGGCCGCGGCACCACAGGATGATCTGTATGACGCATTGCTGGCCTGTCATCTCGCCAGCACGACCACGAACGCTCACCGGCCGGAGCCGTTCGTGCACCGGGTCGTCGGCCATTCGCCGCGCATCTTCGATGGCGCCGTGTCGGTTCGCTACGTGCAGCCGACCGCGCCGGGGGCGCCCGTATTCAGCAACGGTCCGCTGGAGCACCCCAACATCGATGCTGCCGTCGACTACGTGCGGCGCTGGCCGGTCGCCTTCGAACAGATGCGCATGCTCATCGATTCCTTCCATCCGTTGGCGCGTCCCGATGTTGCGGAGAGCGACTATCGCGAGGGCTACGGATCCTACAGCGGCTCGACCGACGACCGGCTGGGCACGCTGTTCGCCACCATCTTCGATCCGATCGGCCTGGCCCAGGCGTTCGTGCACGAGATGGGACACAACAAGCTTCGCGCGCTCGGCATCAATCTGGAATCCGCGGATCGGCTGGTGTTGAATCCGGCGGACGAGTTGTATGTCAGCCCCGTCATCAAGGATCGTTTGCGCCCGATGACCGCGGTGCTGCACGCGGAATATTCGTTTGCCTACATCACGGCGCTCGACATCGTGCTGATCGAGACCGAGCCGGATGAAGAGCGGCGCCAATTGCTGTTTCGCCTGCTGCGGCGCAATCTCGCCCGCATTGAGGAGGGGGTCGACGAGATCCGGCGGTACATCCGCGTCGACCGGGACGGAGAGGCGTTCGTTGCCGGCCTCTATGCCTGGATCGACGCGTTGATCGCGCGAGGCCGGCAGTTGCTCGAGACCCGCGAGGCGGCGGCGGTGCACTGAGGAGGCCGTCGTTGGACCTGTCAACGTGGCGAGCGCTGATGTCCGGCGAACGGCCCGCGCCGGATTGGCTTGCGGCCGACAACGGCTTCGCGTCCGTCCGCGGAATGCGAGAGGCTCACGCTCCCATCGCCGCGGCCGTAAGAACGGTCACGGCCGGGGCGCGCTACAACATCATCGATCTCGGATGCGGCAATGGGGCGCTGTTGGCCGCGAGTTGCGAAGGGACGCCTGATCTGCAGCCGCTCGGCATCGAGCGAGATTCACGAAAGCTCGTCCATGCGCGAGCGATGTTCGGACGAGCGGTTTCGCACTGGCCGAGTTGCGACATGTTCGCTTGCCCCGCACCTCTTGAGACGGCCGCTGATCGGAGCGTCGTTTTGATCATGCCCGGACGGTTGCTCGAAGCGGGCGCCGACAGGGCTGCCACACTGTGTCGGTGGCTTCGCAGCCACGCCGACATTATCCTCTGCTACGCCTATCCCGATTGGATCGCGCGCTACGGCAATCTTGATGAACTCGGCAGACGCGCCGGCTTTGCATCATTGGAAAGCGTAGGACCCGACCGGACGATTGCGATCGGCCGGCTTCCCTGAATTGCCGTTGACCCGCGCTAGAACCCAGCGACCGTGCCGTGCAGGTCGTATTTGTCGGCACGCTCGATCTTGACCGTGACGATCTCGCCGACACGCAGCGGCCGCCGGCTGGACAGATAAACGGCGCCATCGATGTCCGGGGCATCGGCCTTGGTGCGGCCCTTGGCGACGCTCGGCCCGACCTCGTCGATGATCACCTGCTGACGCGTTCCGACCTTGCGCTTGAGCCTGCGCGCCGAGATCTTCTGCTGGCGGGCCATGAGCGCGTCCCAGCGCTCCTGCTTGACCTCGTCCGGGACCTGGTCGGGCAGGGCGTTGGAGGTCGCGCCGGCCACCGGCTCGTATTTGAAGCAGCCGAGCCGATCGATCTCGGCCTCATCCAGCCAGTCCAGCAGGTAGGCGAAGTCGGCGTCCGTCTCGCCGGGGAAGCCGACGATGAAGGTCGAGCGCAGCGCAAGATCCGGGCAGGTCGTCCGCCAGGCCTTGATCCGGTCCAGCGTCTTGTCCTGCGCCGCCGGCCGGCGCATCGCCTTCAGGACGTTGGGGCTGGCATGCTGGAACGGGATGTCGAGATATGGCAATATCTTACCGTCCGCCATGAGGCCGATCACCTCGTCGACATGCGGGTAGGGGTACACGTAGTGCATGCGCACCCAGGCGCCGAGCTCGCCGAGTTCGCGCGCCAGATCGAGGAAGCGAGCCCGGACGTTGCGGTCCTTCCAGGCGCTTTCGGCATATTTCAGGTCCAGCCCATAGGCCGAGGTGTCCTGCGAAATGACCAGGAGCTCCTTGACCCCGGCTGCGACCAGCCGCTCGGCCTCGCGCAGCACGTCGGCCGCGGACCGCGACACCAGATCGCCGCGAAGCTTCGGGATGATGCAGAAGGTGCAGCGGTTGTTGCAGCCTTCGGAGATCTTCAGATAGGCGTAGTGCCGGGGCGTGAGCTTGATGCCCTGCGGAGGAACCAGGTCGAGATGCGGGTTGTGCGCCGGCGGCGACGCGCGATGGACGGCGTCCAGCACGCTCTCATACTGCTGCGGGCCGGTGATCGACAGCACGCCGGGATAGGCCTGCTCGATCTGCTCCGGCTCGGCGCCCATGCAGCCGGTGACGATGACCTTGCCGTTCTCGGCCATGGCCGCGCCGATCGCCGACAGCGATTCCTGCTTGGCGCTGTCCAGGAACCCGCAGGTGTTGACGATGACGACGTCGGCGCCGTCATGCTTCCGGGCGAGCTCGTAGCCCTCGGCGCGCAGGCGCGTGATGATGCGCTCGGAATCGACCAAGGCCTTGGGACAACCGAGCGAAACAAAGCTGATCTTGGGCGCCGAACCCTGCTGCATCTTGGAAC
Organism: Bradyrhizobium sp. HKCCYLRH2047; assembly: GCF_051168175.1. Lineage (NCBI taxonomy): Bacteria > Pseudomonadati > Pseudomonadota > Alphaproteobacteria > Hyphomicrobiales > Nitrobacteraceae > Bradyrhizobium > Bradyrhizobium sp. HKCCYLRH2047. The sequence continues at coordinate 47,004 of NZ_JBNPUM010000005.1, read as the reverse complement.
TGCCTGATGAGATAGGCGTCAGCTAGTCCGAATTGTCCAGAAAGACAAGGCTTTGAGGCGGCCACGTCCATGCTATGGGTGAGGGCCCGGACAACCTGGTGATCGATGAGCGCCGAGCAATCGCCTAAAATCGTGATCGTCGACGAAAGCCCGATCCGCGCGGCCATCCTGGAGGAGGGCTTGCGGGAGGCGGGTTTTACCGGCGTGGTGCATGTCAGCGAGATGCAGGGTCTCCTGGCGCGCATCTATGCCCTGGACCCGGACGTCATCGTCATCGACCTGGAGAACCCCAGCCGCGACGTGCTGGAGCAGATGTTCCAGGTCAGCCGCGCCGTCCGCCGGCCGATCGCGATGTTTGTGGACCAGAGCGACGCGGCCTCGATCCAGGCCTCGGTCGAGGCGGGCGTCTCCGCCTACATCGTCGATGGGCTGAAGAAGGAGCGGATCAAGCCGATCCTCGACCTCTGCATCTCGCGCTTCAATGCGTTCTCCAAGCTTCAGGACGAGCTCGAGCGCACCAAGTCCGCGCTGGAGGACCGCAAGGTGATCGACCGCGCCAAGGGCATTCTGATGAAGATGAAGGGCTTCACCGAAGAGGAAGCCTATGTGCTGTTGCGCTCCACGGCCATGCGCGAAAAGAAGAAGATCGGCGAGATCGCGCAGTCGATCCTGACCGCCTCGGAGTTGTTGAAATGACCGGCCCGCTTCGCATTGGCTTCATCCCGCTGGTCGATGCCGCCGCGCTGATCGTCGCCGTCGACAACGGCTTCACCGCGGCCGAAGGTCTCGACGTCACGCTGGTCCGAGAGGTGTCGTGGTCGAACGTGCGCGACAAGCTCAACATCGGCCTGTTCGACGCGGCGCATCTGCTGGCTCCCGTCGCCATCGCGTCGAGCCTGGGCATCGGTCACGTCAAGGTGCCGATCGTGGCTCCTTTCAATCTCGGGGTGAACGGCAACGCGATCACCGTGACGCCGGCGCTGCATGCGGCGATCATGGCCAATCTCGATGGGGATCGTTTCGACCCGATGGCGACGGCGCTGGCGCTGGCGCGCGTCGTCGCGGAACGGCGCAAGGCCGGGCGCGAGCCGCTGACGTTCGGCATGACGTTTCCGTTCTCGACCCACAACTATCAGTTGCGGTTCTGGATGGCCGCAGGTGGCGTCGACCCCGATGAGGACGTCCGCCTCGTGGTGCTGCCGCCGCCCTACATGGTGGAGAGCATCGCCAACGGTCACGTCGACGCGTTCTGCGTCGGAGCACCGTGGAACTCGATCGCAGTCGATCTCGGCATCGGCCATATTCTCCACTTCGTGTCTGACGTGCTGGTGCGCGCGGCCGAAAAGGTGCTGGCGGTCAGGCAGAGCTGGGCTGACAAGAATCCCGGCGCTCTCGCCGGCCTGGTTCGCGCCTGCGCCAAGGCCGCCAATTTCATCGAACAGAACCACGCAGAATCCGCGCGCATCCTGGCTCAGCCGGAGCGGATCGGCGTCGATGCGGAGGTGCTCCAGCGTACGCTGGACGGCCGCCTCAAGATCTCGCCGGACGGCACCTTCCGCGAAAGCTCGCGCTATCTGCTGGTGGGCCGCGAAGACGCGGGACGGCCCGAGAAGATCCAGGCGGCATGGCTCTATGCCCAGATGGTGCGGTGGGGCCAGACTCCCCTAAGTACTGAAGCCCTGGGCACTGCCATGGGCGTGTTCCGGCCGGACATCTACGACGCGGCCATGGGCACGGCCGCGGTCGGCACGGATGCCGCCATCGGCGCATTCGCCGGTCCGCCTTTCGCGGCGGACGACGTGATCGGCCATCTCGAGGCCTTCAAGATCGGCCGCTGGACGGCCTGATTCACGCACCGATCACGGTCTGGGCACCGTGTGCCGTCGACCAATTTTTGGGCGGCGTGCCCGTATTTCGAGGCTTGAGTCGGTTAACTTGCCTTCATTGATTCGATCAGCATTCTGATTTTACACGCTTTTCCTGATTTTTCAGGCTGGCACGCAACTTGAATATTGCAGTGCAGTCAGCCGCCGCAGATGCCGCTGACTGCAATCCGTGTCGGATTTCCGCAGCAACGAAGCTGGTCGGATCTTTCATCGGAAGCAGGCCATGTCGGCCTGTCGGACGGTGCGATCCTCATCCCATTCCCGAACGCCAACCACCGTGGCCGCTGGAGCTTCGTCCGCCATCATGAAAATCGAATCGTTGTCAGTCGACTTCAACGACGAGCAGAAGCGCTACCTTGAAGGGTTGGCTGCGGGCCTCAAGGTCACGCTGGCGGGGCGCGGCCAGGGTGGCGCGCCGATAGCAAACGAGCCGACCGGTCCTGACGCCATCCACGTCAAGGCGCAGGACAAGGTGATCGCGTCGGGACGGAAGCTCGTCGACCAGGAGAAGGTCAAGCGCGAGCTCCATCCCTTCGATGCCTACGAGCGGCTGAAGGAGCAGGCGCGCAATGATGCCGCGCCATCCACGGCCGACAATTTCCGCTGGCGCTATTTCGGCTTGTTTCACGTCGCGCCGGCGCAGGACTCCTACATGTGCCGTCTGCGCATTCCCAACGGCATCCTGAAGCACTGGCAACTGACGGGCCTTGCCGATCTCGCCGACCAGCTTTGCGGCCCCTACAGCCACGTCACCACGCGGGCCAACCTGCAACTGCGCGAAATTCCCCCAAGGCACGCGGTCATGCTGCTGGAAGGACTCTCGGATCTCGGTCTGACGGCGCGCGGCTCCGGCGCCGACAACATCCGCAATGTGACGGGGACGCCAACGGCCGGCATCGATCCGCAGGAATTGCTGGATACGCGGCCTTTCGCCCGCGAATGGCATTTCCACATCCTCAACGACCGCTCGCTGTACGGCCTGCCGCGCAAGTTCAATGTCGCCTTCGACGGCGCCGGACGGATCGCGGCACTGGAGGACACCAACGACATCGCGTTCTCGGCGGTCGAGGTGAAGGACGGCTTTGGCGTTGCGCCGGGCGTGTGGTTCAAGCTCGGCCTCGGCGGCATCACCGGACACAAGGATTTCGCCAAGCCGACAGGGATCATCGTCGAGCCGGAGCGGGCGACCGAGGTGGCCGACGCCATCGTGCGGCTGTTCATCGAGACCGGCGACCGCACCAATCGCCTCAAGGCGCGGCTCAAATATGTGCTCGACAGCATGGGTCACGACAAGTTCATGGAAGCCGTTGAAACAAGGCTCGGCCGCAAGCTGGCGCGCGTCCCCGACGAGGCGCTCGCGCCGCGGCCCGACGCCGATCGCATGGCCCATATCGGCGTCCACCAGCAGAAGCAGCAGGGGGTGAACTGGATCGGCGTGGTGCTGCCGTTGGGCAAGCTGACGACGGACCAGATGCGCGCGCTCGCCAAGATCGCAGCCGATCTCGGCGACGGCGAGATCCGGCTCACGGTGTGGCAGAACCTGCTGCTCTCGGGCGTTCCCGACGACAAGGTCGCGCTGGCCTGTGCGGCGATCGAGCAGATCGGGCTGTCGACAAAGGCCTCGCACATCCGCGCCGGACTGATCGCCTGCACCGGCAACGCCGGCTGCAAGTTCGCGGCATCCAACACCAAGAAGCATGCGGCCGAGATCGGCGACTGGTGCGAGAGCAGGGTGGACGTCGACACCCCGTTGAACATCCATCTCACCGGCTGTCATCATTCCTGTGCCCAGCACTACATCAGCGACATCGGCATGATCGCGGCAAAGGTGCCGGTCGGTGATGGCGACGACACGGTCGAGGGCTATCACCTGTTCGCCGGCGGCGGGTTCGGCCCGCAGGCCGACATCGGCCGCGAGGTCTATCGCGACCTCAAGGCGGCGGATGCGCCTGTAACCGTTGAGAAGCTGCTCAAGGCCTATCTCGCCCATCGCGCCTCTCCCGAGGAGACCTTCCTGTCGTTCGCACGCCGTCACGACGGCGAGGCGCTGCGCAATCTCGCCGAAGCCCAGACCTCGTCGGAGGTGTCTGCATGAACCAGATCACGCCCATGCCCAAGATCGAGATCATTCCTTCGACGGCGCCATTCTCCGAGGCGCAACGCTCATGGCTCAACGGCTTTCTGGCCGGAGCGCTCGGCTTCGACGGCGCGACAGCGTTGTCGCCGGCGCAGAACGGCGCCGTGCTTGCGCCCGCGGGCGACGGTGACGACGGCGAGGCGCCATGGCACGACCAGACCATGCCGATCGCCGAGCGCATGAAGCTCGCCGAGGGCCGTCCGCTGCGCCGGCGCATGATGGCGGCCATGGCGCAGCAGGACTGCGGCCAATGCGGTTACAATTGCAGCGACTATTCGGATGCGATTGCCGATCGCAGCGAGGCGCGGCTGAATCTGTGCGTCCCCGGCGGCAAGGAAACCGCGCGGATGCTCAAGGCTCTCTACGAGGAGATCGACAAGGCTCCGGCGGCGGCCAAGCCGGCTGCGGCTGCGCCAGCCACCGTTTCCGTCGTCGTCAGCGAGCCCGGCCGCTCGCGCGACAACCCGGTCGAGGCGACGTTCCTGTCGCGGCGCCTGCTCAACAAGCCGGGCTCGGAGAAGGAGACCTGGCACATCGAGTTCGATCTCGGGGAGAGCGGGCTCGACTACGTCGTCGGCGATTCCTTCGGCATCTTCGCCAAGAACGATCTCGGCCTCGTCGATCAGATCATCGCGCTGCTCGGCGCCTCGCACATGACCGAGGTGAACGGCAAGCCGCTGCGGCAGTGCCTGTTGGAGGACGTCTCGCTGGCGCCGGCGCCGGATTCGCTGTTCGAGCTGATCTCCTTCATCACCGGCGGCGCAACCCGCGAGAAGGCGCGGCAGCTGGCGCAGGGCGAGGATCCCGACGGCGACGCGGCGACGCTCGACGTGATGGCGGTGCTGCAGAAGTTCTCCGGCGTCCGGCCGCATCCGGAGGCCTTCGTCGAGGCGCTGGAGCCGCTGCAGCCGCGGCTCTACTCCATCTCGTCGTCGCACAATGCCACGCCCGGCAGGTTGTCGCTGACGGTCGACTGCGTCCGCTACGTCATCGGCAAGCGCAAGCGGCTGGGACTTGCCTCGACGTTCCTGGCCGAGCGGATCAATCCCGGCGACAAGCTGCGCGTCTATGTGCAGAAGGCGCACGGATTCGCGCTGCCCGCTGATCCGAAGACGCCGATCATCATGGTCGGTCCCGGCACCGGCGTCGCGCCGTTCCGCGCGTTCCTGCACGACCGCAGGGCGACCGGCGCGCCCGGCAAGAACTGGCTGTTCTTCGGACATCAGCGCAGCGACTGCGACTTCTTCTACGCCGACGAACTGAACGCCATGAAGACGGCCGGCCTCCTGACGCGGTTGTCGCTGGCGTGGTCGCGCGACGGCGACAAGAAGTTCTACGTCCAGGACCGCATGCGCGAGGTCGGGCGCGAGGTCTGGACCTGGCTCGCCGACGGCGCCCATCTCTACATCTGCGGCGACGCCAAGCGCATGGCCAAGGACGTCGAGCGCGCCCTCGTCGACATCGTCGCCCAGTTCGGGGCCCGCTCGACCGACGAGGCCGTCAGCTTCGTGGCCGACCTCAAGAAGAAGGGCCGGTTCCAGCTCGACGTCTACTGAGCGGGAACCCTGCGGAGAATATTCTCGGCCGCTACCCCCGGCCGAGAATTTTTTGGTTCCAGCGGGACCCGAAGCAGGGGGCTTGTCGTTATTTCGCCGGTTGCCTTGCGCCGGCCCGCGAGAACGCTTTTCTCATGGCCGGAACTTCAGGAGACCGGCCATGCGGACGATATCGACGCCCCTGCGACAGATGCCCCAGGCCCGCGCCATTCGCGAGCGCGGCGCAACTGTCGCGTTGGTTGCCTTCTACAGCGCGATGGCGCTGATTGCCGCGATCACCTTGGGCACATCCTTCACGCACCCGTTCTGATCCTCCTCACCTCTTGAACGGCGCGACCGTGATGCCGGCCGCGTCCAGCGCCTTGCGGACCTCCCGCGCAATCTCGACCGCGCCAGCGGTATCGCCGTGAATGCAGACGGTGTCGGTGCGCATCTTCATCACCTTGCCGGTCACCGAAATCACCGCGCCGTCCTGAACCATGCGCACGACGCGATCGGCGATGACCTTGGGATCGTGCAGCACGGCGCCGGGCTTGCTGCGCGACACCAGGAGTCCATCGTCGCCATAGGCGCGATCGGCGAACACCTCGTGCGCCATCGACAGGTTGGCCTTCTCGCCCGCGGTCACCAGCTTGGAGTTGGCGAGCACGACAAAGATCAGACTGGGATCGACGGCCTTGATCGCCTTGGCGATCGCGTTTGCCGTCATGTCATCCTCGCAGGCGACGTTGGACAGCGCGCCGTGGGCCTTCACATGCGTGACCTTGTGGCCGGCCGCGGTGGCGATCGCCTGCAGCGCGCCGATCTGATAGGCGACGAGGTTTTCGATCTCCGATGATTTCAATCCGGGTACCGGACGCCGGCCGAAACCATGCAGATCGCGATAGCCGGGATGCGCACCGACGCTGACGCCTTTGGCCTTCGCCATCTCGACCGTGCGGCGCATGATGTCGGCATCGCCGGCATGAAAACCGCAGGCGACGTTCACCGACGTCGCCAGCTCGATCATGGCGGCATCGTTGCCCATTTCCCACGGGCCAAAGCTCTCTCCGAGGTCGCAGTTCAGATCGACGGTGCTGGTCATGTCAGGGTCCGCTCGTTGATGGGTCCGAAACAGCGTGAGATGTGCTCAAATCAATCGGGAGTCGCTCCGGGCCAGGTGGTGGCGTCGGTTGCGCTGACCGCATGACCGGCGACATTGGCCGTGAACAGCGCATCGACATTGAAATCGCTGTTGGCGAGCTCGGTGACGCGGCCGGGCAGGCTGCGCAGCAGATCCTTGTAGCGGCGCAGCTCGGCCTGCGCCTCGGCGACGCTCACGGCCTTGAAGCGGAACGGCGTGCCGGCGGGCGTCTGCGCCAGGCGGCCGAAATCCGCCGTGATGACGGTCGCGATCTTCGGATAGCCGCCGCTGGTGCCGCGATCGGACATCAGCACGATCGGCGAACCGTTGCCAGGCACCTGGATGCTGCCGTCCACGGTGCCGTCGGAGACGATGTTGTGGCCATGGAGATGGCGGATCGGCGGTCCTTCAAGGCGATAGCCCATGCGGTCGCTGGTTGCTGACACCATCCAGTCGCTGCCGAGGAACAGCGCTTTCATCTCGTCGCTGAACTCATCGTCCTGCGGCCCCATCACGACGCGGATCACGCCGCTCATTCTCGGCACATCAATCCGCAGTTCCGGCGCGTCGCTGGCGGGGGTGACCTCGAACCTGTCGCCGGCCTGGAGCGGCCGCGGGTAGGGGCTGCCGAGCCCGGCGCGCGCATTCACCGAGAGACTGTTGAACATCGGCTCGCCGGCGATGCCGCCTTCGATGGCCAGATAAGTGAACGAGCCGCCGCGCGCAAAGCCGAGCGTGAGCTGCTCTTCGTCGTTCAGTGTCACCGACGTGTTGATCTCGACCGGTCGCTTGGCGACGTCCGCCGGCCGCTGCGCGCCGGCGAGCGCCACGCGCGCCGCCCCGCCTTTAGCCGTGAACGTCGCGCCGAACGGGCCGATCTCGATCGCAGCCGCCATCGGCACATTGCCGACGAGGCTGTTGGCTGCGGCCAGCGCCAGCTTGTCCATCGCGCCGGATGGCGTCAGTCCGTAGCGCTGCGCGCCGAAACGCCCGCCATCCTGGACCGAGCTTGCCGGACCGATCTGTGAGACGACGAGCGTGCTCATGCGGCGATCCGCTCTGCGATGAGCTCGCCGCCCTCCGCGGCGCGCTCCTGCTCCGCGAAGGTCTTCACGTCGACGGCGTAGAAGCTGACCTCGTCGCCGGGCTCGAGCAGGAAGGTCGGGTCGCGGTGCAGTTGAAACGTCCGCATCGCGGTGCGCCCGAGCAGGTGCCAGCCGCAGGGGCCGGCAAGGCACTGGATGCCGGTCTGGATGCCGCCGATCGCGATGATGCCTGCCGGTGTCGCCAAGCGCGGGTTCTGCCGGCGCGACATCTGCAACGTCGGATCGAGACCGGACAGATAGGACCAGCCCGGCGTGAAGCCGATCATCGCGACGCGGTAGATGCCGGCGACATGGCGGGCGACGACCTCGTCCGGCGTCAGGTTCAGCGCCTTGGCGACGTCCTCCAGGTCGATGCCATTCTCGCCGCCGTAGCAGACTGGAACCCGCCAGCGCCGGATCTCGCTGTCCGGCGCAAGCGACCCGGCCGACAGCGCCAACAGCTTTGCCCCAAGCGTGTCGTGGTCGATCACACCTGCATCATAGTGCACCAGCAGCGAGCGATAGGTCGGCACCGTCTCGGTGATGCCCGCGATGGCGGCGGCAGTCAGCGCATGGTCGAGCGCAAGCACGCGGCGATTGGCGGTCTCGTCGATGGTCCGGCTGAACTCGACGGTGACCGCGCTGTCGCCGCTGGGCAGCAGGCGAGGAGGTGGAAAAGAGTCGGCCATCTGTCCGAGAAGATCCGTGTTGCTGTTCCTCATCTAGCCGCTTTCGATCGCCAGTGGAATTGCGCTGGAGACAAAAAGTCTCGAAAATTCAATAAATTAATCGGATGCCCTGCGATAAGAGGACCTTATCGGGCCGCTGCAGGCCCCGCATGCGCTGGGCGCACTGAGCATGCCCTTGACGCGGCCTTCGTCGCTCGCAAGATGCGCCTGCTTTTTCCGCCAGCCTGTTTGGAGCGCCAGTCTCACAATGTCCCTCACTCCCGAAGCCATCGCTACCCTCTCCCAGGTCACTACGGCGACCATCACGACGGTCCTGCTGAAGAAGGGGTTGCGCAATGTCTGGCTGCGCGGCGCCAAGCCGCTGCGCCCGGGACAGAAGCGGCTGGTCGGTCCCGCCTTCACGCTGCGCTTCGTGCCGGCGCGCGAGGATCTGGCGACGCCGGAATCCTGGTCGTCGCCGATCTCGACCCGCACCGCGATCGAGGCGATGCCCGAAGGCTGCATCGCCGTGGTCGATGCGATGGGCGTCAAGGACGCCGGCATCTTCGGCGACATCCTGTGCGCCCGCATGGTCAAGCGCGGCGTCACCGCGCTGATCACCGATGGTGTCGTGCGCGACCTCGAAGGCGTGATGGGCACCGGCCTGCCGGTGTGGTGCGATGGCTACGCCGCGCCGCCGTCGGTCGCGGGGCTCACCTTCGTCGGCTGGGGCGAGGCGATCGGCTGCGGCGGCGTTGCGGTGTTTCCGAACGACGTCATCGTCGCCGACCAGGATGGCGCGGTGCTGATCCCGCAGGCGATGCTCGATCACGTGCTCGCCGAAGGCCCGGAGCAGGAGCGCATGGAAGCCTGGATCGTCGACGAGGTGAACAAGGGCGCGGTGCTGCCGGGCCTCTATCCGATGAATGCCGAGACCAAGGCGCGCTACGCGGCGTCGAAGAAGTAGGTCGCGGCCGACGCGGCGATCGATCGACTGCAAGGACTCAGGAAAGGCAGAACCATGGTGGATGTTTATCTCGCGGGCTCGCGCCCCACGCGCCGCGCGGCGGCCGAAAGTTTCACCGGCACGGTGTGGCAGGACCCGATCATCACACCGCAGGCGCCGGCCCGCGTCGCCTCGGCGCGCGTGGCGTTCGAGCCCGGCGCGCGCACCGCTTGGCACACCCATCCGCTCGGACAGACGCTCTACGTGATTCAGGGCGTCGGTCGGGTGCAGGCCAAGGGCGGGCCGGTGCGCGAGATCAAGGCCGGCGACGTCGTGTGGATTCCACCAGGCGAGAAGCATTGGCATGGCGCCGCGCCGACCACCGGCATGGTCCACGTCGCGATGCATGAATCGCTCAACGGTGAGCACGTGACGTGGATGGAGCACGTCACCGACGAGGAATATGCGACGCCGGTCGGCTGACGCCAGACTGACGACCGCTCGAGCGCGCGGTCGCAAGACCGCGCGCGTTTCATTTGAATGAACTTCGACGGTCGTCGCCGCGCTCAGTTCACTCGCGTCCAGGTCTGGCCGCCGCAGAACATGCCGCCGAAGGCGCAGCCCTGCACGCGCAGATTGTCCGCTCCCTTCAGCGCGATGGTCGAATCGTAGGTGCTGCCGCTGTTCGGATCGAAGATGCGGCCGGTCCACTTCTTCTCCTGGGCCTTGTCGCTCGGCCGCATGTTGATCAGGATCTGCTCGCCGTTCTGCTTGGTCTTCGCATCCACGGCGTAGCCGCAGAGATTGGCGCCGCAGGGCTCGATGCGGATCTGGCCCTCCTTCTCCTCCGTCAGCCAGATGCCGACCGGCGAGTTGGGATCGCGACCGGCGGTCTGCGCCGCAGCAGGCGGAGCGGCTGCGGTGGTCACGGCAGGCGCCTGGGCTGGACGCGGTGGCGGCGGCGCGGCGGCCGTCGTGGGGGCCGCAGCGGCCGTTGCAGCGGCCGGAGGCGCAACCGGTGCCGTAGCGTTGGCGGCTGGGGCCGCCGGAGGTGGCGGCAGCGGCGCCGGTGGCGCGGCCGCCTGAACGGGAGCAGGAGCGGCCGGTGGGCTCACCGGTGCGGCTGCCGTCGGAGCAGGCGCGGCGGGAACTGGAGCAGGGGCCGCGACCGCCGGAGCAGGCGGTTGCGGGGCCGGGGTGACCGCCGCCTCGGTGGGCGCTGGAGCCGGCTTGTCCGCCGCGGCCGGCGGCCTGGCCGCCTGATCCGGATCGCGCTTGGTGCGCTTGGACTTCTTCTGCTCGGTATTGTCGTAGACGCCGGGGATCTGCACGGTGCCGCGGTCGGGATCGATGCGGATCGTCTTGCCGCCGTACTCGATGACGTACTGCGCCTCGGCGGCACTGCTGGCCATAACCAAAGCCGCGACGGCCAACAGCCTCTTCATCCGTGTCTCCGCGATGTCGGTTGCTGATGTGAGCGAGCTCACGCGCAATTAAGTCGCCGCTGCGGCAGCCCTGGTTCAACGCGCCCTCCGCTCAGAAATCCAGCGGCGCATTGTCGACCACCTCCTTCATCACGAAGAAGGTGCGGGTCTGCCGCACGCCGGGCAGCGAGATCAGCTGGTCGCCATGCATGCGGTTGAAGTCCTGCATGTCGCGGACGCGGATCTTGAGGAAGAAGTCGAAATCGCCGGCGACGAGATGGCAGTCGAGCACGAATTTGAGCTTGCGGATCGCGGCCTCGAAGGTGCGAAAGCTCTCCGGCGTCGAGCGGTCGAGCACGACGCCGACCAGCACCAGTGCGCTGCGCTCGACCTTCTCCGGCGCGATCTGCGCGCGCACGCTCCGGATGTAGCCCTCCTCGAACAGGCGCTGGGTGCGGCGATGGCAGGTGGCCGGACTGACGTGAACGGTGGCGGCAAGCTCGGCGTTGCTCATCCGGCCGTCCTTCTGCAGCAGTTGCAGGATGCGGCGGTCGACGCGGTCGAGATCGATGCTGGAAGGTTCTTTCATTCTTGCTGTCATGGATGGGAGTTTCTCTTACGGATACCAAAAATCGGCGGACGTAAGCACGAAAACACAGGGTAATAAAGAGAGCACCTTTCTCCGGCTTTTTCGTATGTTTCGGCCGGCCCATTCATCCACCCACGGAGAGACCCGTGCTTCGGCTCGACAAGTTCAAGAAGTATCCGCTCACTTTCGGTGCCACTCCGATCGAGCATCTGCCGCGGCTGACGGCGGCGCTTGGCGGCAAGGTGCAGATCTACGCCAAGCGCGACGACTGCAATTCCGGTCTCGCCATGGGCGGCAACAAGCTGCGCAAGCTCGAATACATCGTGCCGGACGCGATCGAGTCCAATGCCGACACCCTGGTCTCGATCGGCGGCGTGCAGTCCAACCACACCCGCATGGTGGCGGCGACCGCGGCCAAGATCGGCATGAAGTGCGTCGTCGTCCAGGAGAGCTGGGTGCCGCACGAGGACGCCGTCTATGACCGCGTCGGCAACATCCTGATGACGCGCCTGATGGGCGCCGACAGCCGCATCGTGGAGGACGGCTTCGACATCGGCATCCGCAAGAGCTGGGAAGACGCGATCCAGTCGGTCAAGGATGCCGGCGGCAAGCCCTACGGCATTCCGGCCGGTGCCTCCGTGCACAAGTTCGGCGGCCTCGGCTATGTCGGCTTCGCCGAGGAGGTGAGGGCGCAGGAAGCCGAGATGGGCATCAAGTTCGACTACATCATCGTCTGCGTCGTCACCGGCTCGACCCAGGCCGGCATGATCGTCGGCTTTGCCGCGGATGGACGCGCCGACCGCGTCATCGGCATCGATGCCTCCGGCACGCCGGAGCAGACCCGCAGCCAGGTGCGGCAGATCGTCGACAACACCGCCGAGCTGGTCGAGCTCGGCCGCAAGGTGCGCGACGACGAGATCGTGATCCTGAATGACTACGCCTATCCGGCCTATGGCGTGCCGAGTGCCGAGACCAACGAGGCCATTCGCCTCGCCGCCCGCACCGAGGCGATGATCACCGACCCCGTCTACGAGGGCAAGTCGATGCAGGGCATGATCGACCTGGTCAAGAAGGGCTACTTCCCTGAGGGATCGAAGGTGCTCTACGCCCATCTCGGCGGCGCGCCGGCGATCAACGGCTACAGCTACACGTATCGCAACGGCTGAGGCCTTTTTGAACTCCGTTCGCTGCGCGGTTATGAGCCGAGCTTTCACAACACGCTCCACTGTCGTCCCGGCCTCGAGCCGGGACCCATAACCACCAGCGGGACTGTTCTGCTGGCCTGCACCTTCGCACCTGCCACAAACGACGGCCTGTGAGTATGGGTCCCGGCTCGAGGCCGGGACGACACCGTTTGTGTCGCCCGAGCGATCCGCACCTAACACTCTAGAGCATGACCTTGCTGTCTCGCGACTCATGACGTCCGAGTGATTCCATCAGTCGTGCCCCTCTGAAATAGAAGAGGGCGCAGGGAATGCCGGGTGAGGGCCTCACCCATGGCCCGCCTGCGTAAAAAATGCAGGCGGCAGGTACCACAGGTGCTGCCGATCAACCGGCATTCCCTGCGCGACGGTCTTAACGCTTATACGCAGTCTCCCTGGTGCGCCGGGCTTGTTGGCCACCATCACCACGCGGCGCCTTGAGCACCTTCGCGGCTTGATACCAGCGTCGGGGTATCAGGACCCTGCGACTTCACGTCCGCAAGCTGCCGTTCGTCCGCGTGCAAGCACGCTTTCGGCATCTCTCGGCCGTCGCCTCCCCACCTCGCGTGTCGTGACGATCGCGCGCAACGCCCCTCTTCGATGAGGCGGGATGGCGGCAGTAAAGCATGAAATTCTGAAAAACAAAAGTGGAATATTTTCTACCGGAGGACTGGACAGAGGTCTTCTCATTGAAACTACGCCGGAATATCGCGTTTAGGTGCGGGTCGTTCGGGGTAGGCTCGGCGTGCAATTCCACGGCGGGTAGACTGACGCTCCACGAGGTCCGATCTAAGGTCACAACCGGCCATCGTATATCTACTCCCGGCCCAGAGGTGACACTCAGCCCCTAGCAACAGCGAAGGGCGATCGCTAGAATTCGGTCATGAGCGACACCGCGAAGGCCACCGGTAGGGGACTGCGCTTAGGCTGGCATTGGCTTTGGTTCGTGCCGCTTTGCGTGATCGTGCTCGCGTTCGTGGAGCGGCACACGGTTAGCCACGCTTTCTTGCTCATCAAGCTCGGCTGGCATCGCTGGACGTGGGGTGCTCTGATCTCGCCGTCTGCGGCGTTCTTCCTCGGCGTAATTGCGACTTCAATTATTTGGCCGCTTTACGGTCTAGCTGTTGTTGCGTTTCTCGTCACGGTGAGACAGCCATGGCGATGGGTGGTCTTGATGATCGCCGGGGTATTGCTGCTTCCGTTTGTCACCGATCTTCTCACTTGGGGATCATTCCCCTTCATCTTTGACAACACAGGGAGCGCACGATTGAGAATGATCCCCTTCCTCCCGTGGCCGAGCGGCGCTTACGGGGAATATTGATTGCGTGTCTGCTCTGCTCCGTGACAGCGACGTTGCTTCGTTTTCCGCCAAGCCTTAACTTTTTCGATCCGACGTTCTCACGGGGCACTTGCAGAGAGTCTGCCTAATTCATCGAACGCTGCATATTCAGCCTACATCCCGTCAGCTTCGTCAGAATTTACTCGAACCAATTCTTGTAGATCGCCTGGTAGCTGCCGTTCTCCGTCGAGATGTGCAGCCATTGGTCCACGAACGCCTTCAGCGCCACGTCGCGCTGCAGCCAGTAGGCCTTCTCCGAAAAGTCGAACGGCTTCTCTGGATGGACGGCGCACAAGACACCAGGATGCAGTTTCTGCTGGTAGCGCGTCTCAGAGGCGTCGGTCATCATCAAATCGGCGTCGCCCTTGGCGATCTCGTCGAAGATGGTGACGTTGTCGGTGTGGACGCGGATGTCGGCGGCCTTGATGTTGGCGCGGGCGAAGCGCTCGTTGGTGCCGCCCGGATTGACGACGACCCGGGTGCCGGGCTTGTCGATGTCGGACAGCGTCTGGTACTTCGAGGTGTCGCTGCAACGGGCGATCGGTGTCTTGCCCTCGCGCATGATCGGCGTCGAGAAGTAGCCCTTCTTCTGACGGTCGAGCGTGATCGACACGCCGCCCATGGCGACGTCGAACTTGTCGGCCTCGAAATCCTTCATGAGCTGCGGCCAGCTCGTCGGTACGAACTCGACCTTGACGCCGAGCGCCTTGCCGAGCGACTCGGCCATGTCGACGTCGAAGCCGGAGAATTTTCCGGTCGCCTTGTCGAGATAGGTGAAGGGCTTGTAGTCACCGGTCATGCCGACCCGCAAGCTACCGCGCTGCACGATCTCGTCGAGCCGCGAGGCCTGGTCCGCGGCCGCCGGCACGGCAAGGCTGCAGACGAGGACGAGCCCGGTCAGGACGGACAGCGGACGATCGAAAAACCCCATGATTGCGACACCTCGGCTTGAGTGGGACGAGGGTCTTCTTACAGGAAGCGGTGTCGCGGGACGAGGGGCAGGCGGCGGTCGCATCGTTCGGATCGGCTCACGGCCGCCGCCAGCGGTCGAGCCTCCTGGTCCACCAAGCAATGCCGCGCATCATTCAACGATGCGCGGCCACCGAGCGCTAGGTCCGGCCGGGTTCGACCGGAGCAAACGCACCCTTGCCGGTCATCTCGTTCTTCAGTGCCTCGAAGCGCTCTGCCGCCTCGCGCGCACGGGTGTCGACCATGTCGATGGCGGCTTCGGCCGTCATCGGGCCGCTGCTGACGGCGATCGAGGTCGGCCCGACGGTCTCATCGACATAGTAGCCGTCCTCGCCGCGCCGCGCGGTCCAGCGGAAGCGGATCGCAGAGATCGGGCCGGGACCGATCTTGGTGTAGCCGTCGGCCTGATCGAATGAGACCACCGTACCCGTGGCCTTTCTGGCTGGAGAGTTGGGAACAGGCGCGCTCGCCCGGTCGTCACGCTTCGCAGATTCCGGCTTGTCGAGGATGCTCGCTATCGTTGCGAGCGCGTGCTCCGTCGCAACACTCATGATCGCCTCTGTTCCTACTGACGCGCGCAAACGCCGACGCCAATAGCTGCAGTTGTAGCGAAGTCTGGGCGAGATGCAACATTGCGTTCAAATTTGGGCGACAAAGCGGTGGATGAAGATCCCCGCAGGACGGCGTTCGACTCAGCCGGCTCGTCTCCAAACGTGAATGGCCGGGATGGAGCCCGGCCATGATCATTCGAGCACTGAGCACAAGTATCAGCGCGAGACGGCGCCAGCCCGCGATTCAGAGCACGTCCTGATTGATCACGTTCTGCCGAATCGGCTCGCCGTCGAGCACACTCAGGATGTTGCGCGCGGTCTGCTCGCTCATGCGGTCGACCGCCTCGCGGGTGACGCCGGCGACGTGCGGGGCCATGATCACGTTGGGCAGCATATGCAGCGCGTGGCCGACCGGCGGCGGCTCCTGCTCGAACACGTCGAGGCCGGCGCCGGCGAGGCGGCCGGACACCAGCGCGTCGTACAGCGCGGCCTCGTCGACCAGGCCGCCGCGCGCGGTGTTGATGAGGTAGGCGGTCGGCTTCATCAGCCGCAGACGCGCGGCATTGAACAGGCCGATGGTCTCGGGCGTCTTCGGGCAATGGATGCTGACGAAATCGGCGCGCGGCAGCGCGGCGTCGAGGTCGGTCACCGGCTCGCAGCCGGCGGCGGTGATGTCGGCCGCGGGCTTGTAGGGGTCGTAGACAAGGACCTGCATCTCCATCGCCAGGCAGCGCTTGGCGGTGCGGGTGCCGATGCGGCCGAAGCCGATGATCAGCACGGTCTTGCCGTAGAGATCGAACGGCAGCACGCCGAGCCGCGAGCCCCAGGTGCCGTCCTTGACCATTGCATGCATCTCGTTGGCGCGCTTGGCCAAGGTCAGCATCATGAACAGCGCCTGCTCGGCGACCGACGGCGAATTCGCGGTGCCCGCGACCATCAAGGGCACCTTGTGGCGGCTCAGCGCCGGCACGTCGACCGCATCGAAGCCGACGCCGATCCTGGTCACGACCTTCATGTCGCCGGCAGCGACGAGCTCCGGCTCGCCGAAGCGCGTCGCACCGAGAGCCACACCATGCACCGGGGCATGGGAGGCGAGCAGCACGGAGAAATCCGCAGCCGAGATCAAGTTGGGGAACTCGATCATCTCGACGTCGTCGCGCGCTGCGAGCAGCGCGCGTCCCTTGGCCGAGAAGGATTCCGTGACGAGGATCTTGTTCTTGTTGGTTGCCGTCCTGGTGGTCATGTCCTGCCCTTGAATCGTCCTGGTGCTCGTCAGATCACGAGCCCGGTCGCCTCGTTTAGCAGGTGCATGTTGTTGAGGTCCATTGCCATGCGCAGAGGGCTGCCATCCCGCGCGCCGGCATTGGGGTTGACTCGCCCGCAGACCGGCGTCTCATTGAGGGTGAAGTAGACCAGCGTCTCCATGCCCATCGGCTCGGTGACGTCGAGCAGCGCCTCGAACGGCTCGATCCCAGGCTCCGCATGCGGCTTGGTCTCGGTGATGTGCTCCGGCCGGATGCCGAGCAGCAGCGGCTCATTCCGTGACACGGACTGATAGCGCGCGGCGCGCGCGGGCGGCAGCGGAAAGGCGATCCGATCGGTGAGGCGGATGTGGAGCCGGCCATTGGCCTCCTCGAGCCGGCATGGCACGAAGTTCATCGCGGGCGAGCCGATGAAGCCGGCGACGAAGCGTGTCGCCGGATTGTGGTACAGCTCGTTCGGCGTGCCGATCTGCTCGATGCGGCCCTTGTTCATGACCACGACACGATCGGCCAGGGTCATCGCCTCGACTTGGTCGTGGGTGACGTAGACCGTCGTGGTGCGGACCTTCTGGTGCACCTTCTTGATCTCGATGCGCATCTGCACGCGCAGCTTGGCGTCGAGGTTCGACAGCGGCTCGTCGAACAGGAACACCTTGGGATTGCGCACGATGGCGCGGCCCATCGCGACGCGCTGGCGCTGGCCGCCGGAGAGCTGCTTGGGCTTGCGGTCGATGAGGTCGGCGATATCCAGCATGCGCGCGGCCTCCGCCACGCGGCTCTTGATCTCCGCCTTCGGATAGTGCTTCAGCCGCAGCCCGAACGACATGTTCTCGGCCACCGTCATGTGCGGATAGAGCGCGTAGTTCTGGAACACCATGGCGATGTCGCGGTCCTTCGGCGGCACGTCGTTGACGACGTCGCCGCCGATCGTGATGTCGCCGTCGGAGATGTCCTCGAGCCCTGCGATCATCCGCAATGTCGTCGACTTGCCGCAGCCGGACGGGCCGACCAGCACGACGAACTCGTGATCGGCGATGTCGAGATCGATGCCACGGACGGCCTCGACGTCATCGTAGCGTTTCACGACCTTGCGCAAGCTCACTTCAGCCATGTGTGATCAACTCCCGTCCTCAGCCCTTGGTCGCGCCGGCCGTGAGCCCGGCAATGTAGTAGTCCATCAGGAACGCGTAGATGATCAGCGGCGGCGCCGCGCCCAGCAGCGCCCCGGTCATGATCTGTCCCCAGTTGAAGACGTCGCCCTTGATCAGGGTGGTGACGATGCCGACCGGCAGCACCAGCTGGTCGGTCGAGGTCGTGAACACCAGCGGATACAGGAACTGCGCCCAGGAGACGGTGAAGGCGAAAATCGTCGCCGCGATCAGGCCGGGCAGGGCGACGGGAATGAAGATCCGCGTCAAGGTCTGCAGCCAGGAGGCGCCGTCGATGATGGCGGCCTCGTCGAGCTCCTTGGGGATCGAGGCGAAATAGCCGATCATGATCCAGGTGCAGAACGGCACGGTGAGCGTCGGATAGATGAACAGCAGCACGTACCAGCGATTGATCAACTGGATGCCGGTGACGTCGCCGACCAGCGCGAACATCTTGAACAGCGGAATGAACAGCAGGCTGTCCGGGATCAGGTAGGTCAGGAATACCCCGGTCGCCAGCGTCGCCGAGCCCCAGAACTTCATCCGCGACAGCGCGAACGCGGCCGGAATGCTGATCAGCATGGTGATGATCACGACGATGATCGAGACCATGGCGGAGTTGAAGAAGAAGCGCAGGAACTGGTTCGAGGTGAGCAGCCCGACATAGTTCTCCAGCGTCGGGTGGAACACCCACCAGGGGTTGGTCGCCGCCGAGATCTCCGCGCTGCCCTTCAGCGAGGTGATCAGCATGTAGAGCGGCGGAACCAGCGAGAAGATCGCGAACAGCGTCAGGAAGAAATACGACCAGCGCAGCGCCCAGGCGCGGTCGCGGCTCATCGAGCCATATTTGACGGTGCGGGTCGGGCCGGCCTTGTCGACGGTCATCGTGCTCATCAGGACTCGTTCCCCCGCTTGTTGACGTCGCGCAGGATGAAGATGGCGGCGACCGCGAGGATCGGCACCATGAACAGCGAGACGCTGGCGCCGAGCGGAATGTCGCTGCCCTCGATGCCGACGCGGAACGCCCAGGTCGCGAAGATGTGCGTCTTGTCGAGCGGGCCGCCGGCGGTGAGGATGCGGACGATGTCGAAGTTGGCGAACGTCACGATCAGCGAGAACAGCGTCGTGATGGCGATGATGTTGCGCATCATCGGCAGGGTCACGTACCAGATCCGCTGCCACCAATTGGCGCCGTCGATCGCCGCGGCCTCATAGAGCTGGTCCGGGACGGATTTCAGCGAGGCCAGGTACATGATCATGAAGAACGGCGCGCCGTACCAGACGTTGACCAGGATCACCGAGAATCGCGCCCAGGCGGCATCACCGGTCCACGGGATCGGGCCGATGCCGAAGAACGACAGCGTATAGTTGAAGGCGCTGTAGGACGGGTCGAACAGCCACAGCCAGGCCAGCGTGCTCATCGCCGGCGGAATCACCCAGGGCACCAGCAGCATGCCGCGCCATTTGCGCTGGCCCTTGGCCGGGATGTTGTGGACGAAATGCGCGACGATGAAGCCGATCAGCGCCTTGAAGACGACGGCGGTGATCGCGAAGATGCAGGATTGCTTGACGACCAGCCAGAACGTGTCGCGCTTGAACAGGAACTCGAAATTGCCGAAGCCGACGAAGCGCTGCATCGACTTGTTCAGGGTCGCCAGATGCACCGAATACAGGGCGGGATAGACGACCAGGAGCACGATCAGCAGGATCAGCGGCAGCGTCATCAGGAAAGCGGCGGTCGATTTCCGCTTCAGCGCCCTGTGCAGACCATTGCGACGGGCCGCGCGGGGGCGGGCGACGGCGTTTTCACCGATGGCGGCATCAACCATGAGAAAGGGCTCCTCGTGATGTCCCCTGCGAAGGCGGGGTCCTCACTGGATGGGAAACACTGACGAGGTGAAAGGGGGCGGCCCGCCTGCCGAGGCGGACCGCCTGCGTTGCTTCGAGCATGCCTCAGCTGCGCATGAAGCCTTCGCACTCGCCTTCGGCCCAGGCGAGGGTCGATTCCATCTTCTCGCCCTGGGCGTAGCGCAGGCACATCTTGGTCATCGTCGCCTGTGCATAGATCTGCTGCGCGATCTTGGGCGGAGCAGGGGAGGCTGCGATCGACAGCGTCTGGTGATTATAGGGGTTGGGATAGTGAAACAGCGTCCCCTTTGGCGGCGCCGCCTCGGCCCACACCTTCAGCGTCGTCAGCTTCTCGTAGGCCGGCAGGTCGTAGCCGCCGCTGGCCACTACCATCTTTTCGATCGAAGACGGTTTCGAGAGGTGGACGATCAGGCTCTTGGCCGCTTCCTTGTTCTTCGAGAACGCCCAGATGCCCCAGAAGTACGGCAGGAAGGGTGCGAAGCGTCCCTTCGGGCCCGCCGGGAACCCGTGCGTCCAGCATTGCTCGGCGACCTGCGGCGCATCGCGCTTGGCGACCGCCCAGGCGCTCGGCGGATTCATGATCATCGCGCCCTTGCCGGACACCAGCCATTTGTTGTTGGACGCGTCGTCCCACGCCGCGACGTCGGGCGGCAGCACGGCAATCAGCCGCTTGTAGAACTCCAGCGCCTGACGGACTTCATCGGTCTTGACCGTCACGTCCCCC
Organism: Bradyrhizobium sp. HKCCYLRH2047; assembly: GCF_051168175.1. NCBI lineage: Bacteria > Pseudomonadati > Pseudomonadota > Alphaproteobacteria > Hyphomicrobiales > Nitrobacteraceae > Bradyrhizobium > Bradyrhizobium sp. HKCCYLRH2047. Next base: position 26,526 of record NZ_JBNPUM010000005.1, on the reverse strand, counting down.
TTGGCGTTGACGAGATCGGCGCCGAACGCCTGGAAGAAAGCGCCGGCGGAATCGACGCTGTCGGTCGTCTCGCCGAGACCGATGCCGAACGGCACGCCGGCCTTGTGGCATGCCTCCGCCGCCTTCAGGAACGTCTCGGTGGTCCAACTGTCGGCCTTCGGCGGGCTGCCGGCGGGATACAATTCCTGCACGTCGATCCCTGCGTGCTTCTTCATCAGATCGATACGGGTGCAAGGGCCCTTGATCTGGCTGCCGACGCAGGCCGGCACCGCGAGCCATTTGCCGCCAGCCTGGCCGAGATATTTGACGGTGCCGTTGACGGAGCCATTCTCCTTGACGATCGGCTCCATGATGTCGTTGACGGGCTCGAGCTGATTGGCATAGGCCTGCGGCCACCAGGTGGGATGGGCGAGAATGTCGTGGCCCGAACCGGCCGCCGCCTCGGCAGCAATGGTGAGCTCGAGCTTCTTGCCCTGGCTGGTGATGTAGTCGATCTGGACCTCGACCTTTTCCTTGGCAGCCCATTCGTTGACGAGATCGGTCGAAGCCTGATTGGCGCCGGGAACCCAATGGTCCCAGAATCCCATCGAGAGCTTGCCGGCCGCGTAGGCGCCGCGCACATAGGGCGCGGCAATCATGACCGCCGAGGTGGCAGCGGTCGCAGCAACGAATTGTCGGCGGTTCAGCTTCCTCCGTGACATGGCGTTCCCTCCCTGGTGAGCCAAGCGTTTGGGTGCGAATCCGATTTGTTAGTTGCTGCGTCGCGTCATGCGACGCATGGATTTCGCTTGGGTGCAATCAGAGCAGAATTGCGAGCGGCTGTCGAGAAAGCAGGTGGAGCGAATCCTAGAACTAATGGCGGGCACAATCGTCGCAGGTCTCGCAACTGATTGCATCGCAACGATGAGCGCTGCAGCGCAAAGCGCGTCACGGCAGAACAGGAATCGATGTAGCTGGACGCGTTGGATGCATCGCACTGCGTGCGACAGATGGACTTGCGCGGCGCGGCAACGATAGAATTCGTTGGAATCATGGCCGTCACGACCGGCAACGCGCGAGACGGTCGGACGTGTTGCACGGAGCATGAACTGATGATGACGAGCCCCGCCGGCATCTGGCGCCGGTCTTTCGGATGCATCGCAATAGGAGTGTCAGTGGGCCTCGTCGGCCTCGCGGGCCTGCCGCGTCAGTCTGCCGCGCAGGGCCTGTTCAGGGGCGTCGAGCAGGGCGCGCGCGAAGGCAACAAGGCGGCAGGCCCGGTCGGCGGTGTGCTCGGTGGCGCGATCGGCGGTGTCGTCGGCGTGGTCACCGGCGTGACCGGGGCGTTCACCGGCAACAACGACCAGCAGAGTGCGCAGCCCGCGGCACCGCCGGCCGAGGCCAGGAAGGCGAAGCCTTCCAAGCCGGCGAAGACGAGCAAGGTCGCCAAGGCGACGCCGATGCTGACGCAGCCAGGCGCCCCGCAACTCACGGCCGAACAGATCGTCGCCAACAGCGACAGCAATGTCGAGCGGCTGAAGACCGGGCTGAACCTGACGGAAGAGCAGGCGAAGAACTGGGGTCCGTTCGCCAATGCGATGCACGCGCTCGGCCGCAACGGCGCTGACAGGCTCGATCTGCGCATCGCGCGGTCGAAGCGCGACCCGCCGGATGACATCGTCGAGCAGATGCGCAACGAGGCTCAGTTCCTGGTCGACCGCGCCGCCGACCAGCGCGCCGTGGCCGACGCGTCGGAGCCGCTCTTCACCAGCCTCGACGACAGGCAGAAGCAGATCTTCATCGACGAGATGGTGCGGCTCAGTCGCGAGCGCGGACTGGACTAGCTCGACGGAGTTGGCGTCGCCGCGGCTGTGTCCGTTGGCAGCAGCGGCGCCTGCGGCACGCCGTGACGCATGATCACCGCGGCCGCACCGCGCTACGGTATTTTAATACCCCAAGAATGACGATTGGTCGCGTTGACGGCCTGACCGGGAGAAAGCAGGCTCCAGCGGCGTGCACATTTATCGAGCACGAGCGGGGTGCTCGCGCAACGTCCCGGCCCATCAGCGCTGCTTCTGCAACCGAACTGCGACGCATTTTGATGTACATTGCAATTGTATTACGTAGAGAGCCGGAGCCGGCAAGGCGGTCTTCGCAGGCGTGCTGATTCGCAGCAGCGATCGCACGGCAGACGATCAGCAGGCCGTTCGGCTCGATGTCTTGGAGGATGATTGTTGTCGAGAGTGCGACTGCGCCGATGGATCGAGGGCCGGTTGGGGATTGGCACCGCCAGCACCGAAAGCCGCCTCGATGAGGATGTGAAACGCTTCGTCGATGCGCTGCAAGCGGAGTTGATCGCCGCGAAGGATGAGTCCGAGCGGTACAGGCGCATCACCGAAGAGAGGGGCGTGATCATGGGCCGCCTGCGCGATGAGCGCGACGGCTACAGGCTGGAGTGGGAGGCGGCATCCGCGGAGCTTCGCCGGCTGACGCGCCAGCGTCCGGCCGTGGTCTCGGACAATGGAGCGACGCGCCCCTCCGGCAATCGCCGTGACGTGGCCTTGAGGAATTCTCCGCCTTCCGCGCTGCGGGTGCTGTGCGTCGGCACCGGCCGGGACGGCACGACGTCGCTCGCGCGGATGATGCAGGAGGTGTTCGACAACCAGGGCAACGGCGACAGGGCCGTGCACGAATGGGCGTCGAGCGAGCTCAACGAGCTGTTCTGCCAGCTCAAGGAAACCAACGATCCCAGCTTCGCGGATCAGATTCGTCAGACGATCCTCGATTGCCCCCATGCCTGCGTCGTCGGCAACGGTTATGCGGCCGTGCTGCCGATCATCGCCGAGCTCCTCGGCGACCAGGTCACGCTGGTGCATCTGCGCCGGCGCGACCGGGCGGCGTGCATCGCAAGCCTGGTTGAGAATGCGGCGCTGTCGCCGCAGAACCACCTCTACTACGCCGACTCGCCGGCCGCGCAGCGCAAGCGTCCGACCGCTGTCCACTTCGGAGAGATGTCGAAGCAGCAATGGATGGATCTGTCGCTGGCCGACAAGTTCGGCTGGTACTACGACAAGACCCACGCCTTGATCGAACGGCACAAGAGCCTGTTCCCGAACACGCTCTCCGTCGATACCGAGGACCTCAACGCGGACAGCGTGCGCCTCGCGCTGGCGCACGCGGCCGGCAGCGCCGAGGCGCCGCGCGCCTTCCACGTCAACCGGTTCGTCGATCTGCGCCATGTGCCGCCCGATCGCCGCAGCTTCGTGCAGCGGCTGCTCGGCCAGCTCGACGTCCAGAAGCTCGCCCATGACGACCTGTACGGGCTGCGGCAGGTCCTCAACGAGATGATCTATCATCTCTCGCATTTTCCCGACGCGGCACCGGGCGCGGTGGATGAGCTGCGCTGGACGCTGACCGAGGTGCACGGCCTTCTCGACAGCCGCATCCGCGACGTTCGCGAACTGATGGAGCGGGTCGGCGTGCCGCCCGAGACGGCCGGCGCGGTGAACGGCCACCGCGCACGGCAAGCAAGCCATTGAGCGCAGTCGAGTGCTCGACTGGGCTCGGGGGCTCTGAGCAGGGGAGGCTGCGGGCGCGCTCGCGGCCTTATGGAAGAAGATTTGGCGGGCCACGCTCGATGAAGATGAGTACTATGCCTACGCCATAGCCCTATGAGCGACACCATGGGACGAAAAGCGATGAGACACGACCATTAAGACGCGAGCGGGTAGTCGTTACGAGTTTTGGGCGCAATCAATTGGTGTGCCAAGCGCCGCCGCTCGTTAGCCAAATTCCTTGCTCTATCGGGGTCGAGAAGTTCGGTGAGGTAGCCTAGTGGCACTGGACGCAAGATGACCGACGCCGGCCGCCTGTTGGACCACGATACGGGTTGGCGAATTTCCACGCGTTCGTCATGTGCTTCAGTAGACATCGAGGCATACAGCAGCACAGCAACTTCGCTGGGCGAGGCAAGTGCGTATATCGAAAGTTGATACAGCCACTCTGCTGGTAGCCCCTGTTCCCAAACGTCGCGATATTTTGCATCGAGGAACCCGTGCAGCGCATTGCCATAGAACATAGCGTAGTCCGGACGCGGTGCCGGAGCGCGACGTCGCCTCGGATTAGCGTCGGGCGCGTACGCAAACAGGTTCCGGATCGCTAGTTCGTCCGCGATGCGCACACCGGCAAGATTGTCGCGCAAAAACCGGGACAGAAGACGTTGGAAGAATACATTCATGTTGAACAGATAACCGGGCATTCGGCTTGCGGGCTGCACAGAATCGAAAGAGATGCCCAGCATGTCATGTAGTAGCCGGATGATCGTCAGCGCTGGCCGACAGGCCGCAGTCAAGCGGGTAAGTTCACGTTCGGCTCGGTCTATATCGTCAGTGTGGAGGTTCGCCAAATATTCGACATCCTCAAACATAGACGACAGTTGATGCACGCGCCGTCGAAGATTCCGATCCTCGGTCAGTCGCGCTCCAGCCTCAAGGCCCGTTCGCAAAACCTGATTTAAATGCCAATCACCACGCCTTTCAAAGTGCCTACAGGGAAGTCGAGCCTCTCTTACGCCTCCTTCACGGATCATTTGATCTATCAGAATCCGGCCACGCGGGCTTTCCAGCTTCTCAGACAATGGAATGTATTGACGGACCAGACCGCGATGCAGCAGTTCCTCTACCTCCGCCGCGAGCAACGCAACCAGCAAGTCGTGCAGACCGTGTCGGGTGGTAGGCGACCTTGTCTCCTTGACCGTAGCGACGTCACGTAACCCATAAGCATATCGCAGCAGTCGTGCCAGCGGCATCGCGGGAAGTTTTGGGCCAATTGCGATGCAAAGCGGCCCAACGTCCACGCGGCCGACGAAGGACGTGCTGGTGATTTCGAGTCCGTCGTATCCTTCGCGGATATCCAGCCGGTTACGCAGCGTCTCGACCAGGCGGCGGGCCTCCATATCATCCGCCAGAGAATAGCCTCTTAAGCGGGCGTCCTGCGCAGGCCCCGTTTGGTCCCATTCCGCTAGCTCGACAACGAAGGACCGCGTCCTATCAGGGCGCGGATTCATCGTCACCCTCGCTGTCGTCGGAGGAAATATCAGAAGGCTCGCCCGCCAACGCGCTATCAACCGGATCCTGATCAACTATCAGAGGCTGCATCTCCTCGAATGATACGGCCTGAATTAGATCCCCTTCTCGGTTCTGGCCAAATATATCTTCTCGAATTCGTCCGAATTCCACGTCGACCAACTCACCACCGAGTATATCTCTGAGCATCCCAAAATCATCATAGCAGTACTCTTCAAGCAGAGGGATGATGTCGTCTCGTAAGACGCGAGAAAACTCTGCTACCGAGGTAATGGGCTGCGGTGGCATTAAATAGGCGTGACCGATTTGAAGGTTTCTGGCGTCCCGTTTGAGGTAGACGCGAAGTCTCGCATTAAGTGCATCCAACCACGCACCGAGCAGCAGCCCTCCCGCCTTCCGCCCAGCCAGCAAATTGCTCTCGGGCATCAACTCAACAAAACCGAAACGCCGCCGGAGCGCGGTATCCATTATTGATATGGAACGGTCAGCCGTGTTCATTGTGCCGATGATGAAGACATTCTTCGGCACGGAAAACAATGTCCCAGTGACCGGCAGTGTGATCTGCCGGTCCCTTTTATCGTACTCGATCGTCGTCAATAGCTCTCCAAATATTCTCGGGAGATCGCCACGGTTAATTTCATCCACGACAAGGAAAAAGTTCCTAGTAGATTGCTTGGCCGCGTCTGCGCAGAGCCGCTTGAAGATGCCGTCACGCGGCTCAAAAACCATCTGGCCATTAACTGTTGTAGGCCGCAGACCCTCTATGAAGTCCTCGTAACCCCATCCGGGATGAAAGGTACAAACGCGCACGAGCCCGTCGCCATCGGTGACGGTCCCGCGCTCAGGTTCGGTCAGATCCACAAAGCTCTTTCTGAACGCATGGCGGGCGGCGAGTTCGTTAGCGACTGCCAATGCGCGATAGGTCTTACCCGTGCCTGGCGGGCCATACAATATCACCTGGCCTTTGCGTCGTAGAATGGCTTCAATTCGTGCGGCAAATGGATCAAGCGGCAGCATGGGTGCGGTTTCCGCGGCAGGCACAACTAGACGCGGCGTGGGTGCGGTGGCAGGCGCAGGACTTCTCCAGGATAGCCGCTGCTCAAGCTCAAGCAGGTTGGCTGCGCTCCTGCCGAGTTCAAAAACCGTCGTCCGGGGTCCTTCTTGTTCTGGCATTCGCCAGGAGTCGAGGGTAAGCCACTCAACAGGGCGTTTGTGCGGGAAGCCTAGGCCGCCGTCATACTCGTAAGGCCCGCGAACTTTCCCGACGCCCAGTACGGTTTGCCCCTCGCATGCCAGCACGAAATCCATTTCTGAGATTTCTTGCACGAAATTAAGTATCTCCCCCGCCTTTCTAAATGCGACACCCGCGTTGGTAGGGTAGACGGGAAGCAGAAAGTCTCGGATTCGATTTTTCGCGGTTGTCTTGTCCTGACCAATCGTTTCTGACAGATCGGGCACTTGCTCAGACCAACCGATGGACACGAACCCACCATCACGCATTTCTGCCCAGTGGCTTCCGCCTTCGCTCCCTTCCGTAGTGCCCACCTTCCAATAGCGGTGGAAGGCACCATCCCGCCGATTCAGGATGGCGTTGAGTGTTGTGACCGGCACCCCGAGTTCCCGCGCGGCAGCAATGAAACGTCCCGCGCAAATAAAGCGCGGTGAACTGCCATCTAGGATGCCGACCCCATCGGGAGGCATTTGCAGAATTTTGAAGAGGTGAAATCGTTGATAACGAGGGCTATGGTAAACATCGATCCTGTCAGGACAGATAAGAAACCAGTATTTGTGAGCCCATCCATCATGCGCCAGTTTTGGAGCGGCCTTCTCCATGGCAGCTTGAAGTTTGGCGTACGTCTCATCCGACGTATCGCCAACGCTCAGCGCCGACAATACATCAGCCCCAGCCACCAATTGGTCTCTCTGTTTTCGAGCAAAGTCGATGGCGTCCTCAAGGGATAGGACGTTCTGTGCCTTCGGCGACCCCGTCATCCAGGCGTTGTCACTCTGGCGCTGGTAGATGCCAAATTTTAGCGCTGATCCACCACCGATGCCGCCAAATTGGTTGCCGGAAAACTCATCATCGTTCTTGAATTCCAGCCAATAGGCCAAGCACCGAGTTTCACCACTCAGGCGCCCATGCATCCGACGCAGCAAGGCTTCACCGTCAAGCTCGCGCAGTACGGCCGGTCCAAAGCGATCACGGAACAGCGCGGTCTGCTGCTCGATCTGCGAGGGCGTCAGCAACTCGCCGGGAGCGACGCCATGGCTAAGCACAGCTTTCAGATCATTAATGATATGCGGTTCAAGAATTGCTGCGCTCATGCGGTTCTGTCCATCTCATTCGGCATTCAACCTTGCAACCAACGGCTCCGTTGGTACGCCGTTGATCCAATCTATCATCCGACCTGCTCGCGCTCTATGGCTGCCGCCACCGGCCGTGGTATGCCTCGCTGAACACTCACTTGATACCATCCAGCACAGCTTGGACTGGTTGAATGGCTGCGAACGCCTTGGCGAAGCTTTGCGGGCGGCAATCAGCTCGGCGTCGAGGTTAAATGACGTTTTCTGCATCAGCTTCTCCAGCTAACCTTCGTGGAGTCGCCGAAGAATTGCGTCATGCGGCATGGTTCTGCCGGGAAAGGTGATGAAGACGATCGCCCCGTCGGGCTTCCTTGGCAAACGAATTTCGGAGAGGGTGGCTTGCTTCTCGCTATCCGCGCCGATGCCATTGTCCGGGTCGAGAAACACAATATCCGCGCCGTCGAACGCTGTTCGCTTGCGCGCTCCCCACGTGCCACGCTCGTCGGGACCGCGCCGAGCGTCGCCGCGAGCAGATCGCCCTTTAAGGCCACTCGCGACCCGGCTCAGGTCGACGCCCGGCGCGCGGCCAAGTGGGGAGGGGTTCGGAGCCACCATCGCCCTCACTCATATTGCGGCCTTCGCGAAGGAAGCCCGTGAACGCATCCGCCTTCCTGGCGGCGGCTACCGCTGCGAGCTGGGTCGCACTCTCGCCCATAGATCGAAGGGGAATTTGCTGCGGACACTCGCCGGCGAGGCAGGGATAAAATCGGCTACAGGCGGCGTGCCACTTCTGTTCTGAACTGGCGGAAGGGGTGGGATTCGAACCCACGGTACCCTTGCGGGCACGCCGGTTTTCAAGACCGGTGCCTTAAACCACTCGGCCACCCTTCCATCCGGCGTCGTGTCCGGGACGTCGGCGACGTCCACGCCACGGCGGCGCGGGATCGACGCGATCCTTGTTTAGGGTGCGGGCTTGCGGCTCGTCAACGGCGCATTCACGCCTGCCAGGACGGCCTCAACTCAAAGCCCACGCTCACCTGAGCGCAAAGGCCATCAGGCCGGAGCACAAGACTGCGGTGCTCAGCGCTGCCAGGGCGAGAAAGCTGCCCGAGAGCAAGTCCTGATGTCGCAACGCTTGATGTCGTAGATCTTGGTGTCGCATGGGCCACCTGCTGCGGCTGCGCTACCGGTCCGATCTCACACCGGCCGGAGAAAACCAAGGGCCGGGCGACGAACGGTCTGGATGATCTTCTGGTCGAAACTTCCGGCTTCAGGGATGCTCCTGAAGTGTCGTTATTGAAGCGGACGCAAACATCGAAGCGGACGAGAGCCGACCATGGCGTCGGCTGTCCGATCCGTCCGGAATCAGGCCCGCGAGCGGACCCCTTCAAACGCATGAGCAAGGAAGATCCCGGCGCCAACCAAGCCCATCACTGCCGTCATTGCTTCGATCATAGCGAACACACCCTGTTGCGCCCCACGTGAAGCAAACGACGTGCAGCCCCGCACAGTCAAAATGATTCAGGTCCCGCGAAATGAGAACACTCCCAGGTGAGGATTTCACGCAACATATGTGTCCAAAAAGGTGCACTCGCAACACAGTGGCGCAGCGGAGTGCACGCCTGGGCGGCCATCGTCCGCGTCACAACCGCTGGAAAGCTCCGGTTAACCACGGCGGGGCCCACCCCATTTCCGCCGTGTTCGGGTTGCGTTATCCTTGTGTATTGAGTTGCGGGGATGCGACTCGGGGACAAGCCGGGACGCGGGGGCCTGATGGGATGGCTCGGCTGCGACCGGCTCATTGGTAATTGGGGTCGATGGGGATTGGTCAAACAGATCCGGTCGAGAGAGCGGTGCGCAGTGCCGTCGCCATCCTCGCCTGCCTGATGGTCGCGAACTGCGCCTCGTCCAACAAGTTCGCCAGCAAGGTCGATCCGAAATACGGCGTATCGTCGAGCCCGCGCGTCGTCGGATTCGGCGAGCCGGTGCCGAAGGGCGGCGGCGTCTACCGCATCGGCAAGCCCTATACCGTGGCCGGGAAGACCTATGTTCCCGAAGAGGACACCAACTACCGCGCCGAGGGCTTGGCCTCCTGGTATGGCGATGATTTTCACGGCCGGTTGACCGCCAATGGCGAGGTCTTCGACATGACGTCGCTGACGGCCGCCCATCCGACCCTGCCGCTGCCGAGCTACGCCCGCGTCACCAATCTCGCCAACGGCAAATCGCTCATCGTCCGCATCAACGATCGCGGCCCGTACCACGGCAACCGGCTGATCGACGTCTCCAACAAGGCCGCCGATCTGCTCGAGTTCAAGGGCAGCGGCATCGCCCGCGTCCGCGTCGAATATGTCGGCCGTGCGCCTCTCGAAGGGTCCGACGATACCCAGCTGATGGCGACCCTGCGCACCGGCATCCCGGCGCCGGCGCCGTCCCTGGTCCGTGTCGCCTCCGCCAAGCCGTTCGTTCCCGAGATTGGCGCAGGTCGTCCGATTCGCGGCGAAGTCCCGCTGCCCGAGGGGCGTCCCTACACACTCGGCAACACCTCCGCCGACCTGGCGTCGGTCGCGGCGACGTCGGAGATGTCGGCTTCCAGCCGGAGCCGCGGACGCAGCCTCGATAATCCGCGTGCCGTGTCCTACGATCAGGCCGGCCGTTACGTGACGCCGACCAGCGCATACGACGGCGCGGATGAGGCCCGCGAGATCCTCGGCGGCCGCGGCCTGTACTGATCACGCAATACGCTCACGGAATACGCTCTCGCACGTCGAACCAGCCGTCCCTCGCCGGGGCGGTTTCGATTCGACCGAGCCGCCAAGACCTTTTGCGAAAAGACCTGTTGCGAAAAGTCCTGTTGGGAAAAGTCCTGCCGGGAGGGGCCTATCGGGCGGTGAATGGCACGCGCGCCCTGGCCGAGAAGGTCCAGACCCGGGTGTTGCCGCCGATCCCGCCATACTCGGCACCGAGGCCGACGCCGGCACCACCCTCCGCCTGGATGCCGAGCCCGCCGGTGAACCGGGCCGACCAGCCCTGCAGCAGCGGCGTCGAGGCGAGCGCGCCGGCGGCGAGCGTGTTGGCGTCCTCCTTGTTGAAGTAGTAGTCGCCATACATGCCGAGGAACGGCGTCAGCAGAACGCCGCTGTCGAGCCAGGCGACAGGGTAGGCGGCACGCAGGCCGCCCGAGGCGCGGCCGCTGGCGAAGTCGTTGGTGCCCTGCCGCGTGCCCAGCGAGTCGGTATAGGCGTTCTGGTGCTCCCACAGCGCGTAGATCTTGGTCGAGGGTTCGAGCACCACGCCAGCCAATTTGTAGGTTCCGGTCAGACCGGTCGACAGCATCCAGCGCTGGCCGCTGAAGTTGCCTTGGGCCGTCCCCGCGGTCCCGTCATAGCCGATGCCGGAATAGGCGACGGCGGCATCGAAGCGCAGGGTGGGGACGATCTTCCAGCCGAGATAGGCGCCGGTGGTCCAGCCGTCGCCCTTCAGCTTTCCGTTAATCTCCTGCTGGGTGTAGCTGAACGTCTCGTAGCCGCCGAGCACGCCGACCAGGAAGCTCGGCGTCGCCCGGTAGGTCAGCCCCATCATCGCGTTGAGCTGCTGGCCGTACAGCGAGACCTGGTTGGCCTGGGTGATGCCGCCGTTGTTGGTCGTGCCGAAGCGATCGACACCGGTGCCGCGGACATCAGCCCACAGCAGCCACTCCTTCTGCTCGTGCCATCTTGGCGCGGCCTGCTTCTTGTCGCCCCGGTCGATGGCCGCGAAGGCATCATCGATTCGCCCGCGGCTGCGGCCTCGCGGCTGCGACGCACCGGGCAGCATGGAGGAATAGGCGTCGCTGCCGCCGGCCGCGGCACGGTCCGAGGTCGGCGCCGGCTCGTCCTGGTCGCGTGGATCGGCTGAGAAGTTGAAGCGCATGCGCATGTTGCCCGGCGACATGAACGGACCGCCATCACTGAAGCCGTCGGCAATCGCGTCATCGATCGCGCCGGAGATCGCCTGTCCCGAGTTCTGCGCCACCAGCTTGCTGACCGTCTGCTGCAGCGAGCGCAGCCGCACACTGTCGACGGGCACGTTGACGGTCTGGGCGAGGGCAGGCGATGTGCTCGCGGTAAACAGCGCGCTGCCGGCATAGCTTGCGGTGACCGTGTGGCTGCCGACGGCGAGCGTTGAGGTGGCGAAGGTCGCGACGCCTCCAGCCAGTGTCACCGTGCCGATCGGCGAGCCGTTGTCGTTGAAGGTGACCGTGCCGGTCGGCGTGCCGCCCGACGCTGAAACGGTGGCCGTGAACGTCACGGGCTGGCCGAACTGGCTCGGATTCTGCGACGAGGTCAGCGCGACCGTCGTGACCAGCTGGCCTACCGACAGATTGAAGGTGGCATTGGCCGAGGCACTGTTGGTGTCGGTCACGGTCACGGTATACGTGGTCATTGCCGCCGGCGCCGTCGGCGTGCCGGTGATCTGGCCATTGGTCGTGTTGAAGCTGAGGCCGGCCGGCAGGGCCGGCGAAACGGCAAAGACCAGCGCGCCCGTACCACCCGAGCCCGTCACAGGCGTGAATGGCGTCACAGCCTGGTTGATCGGCAGCGAGCTGGACGGCACGGCCGTCGTCGCCGTCACCGCACCATTGATGGTCAGGCTGAATGTGTTGCTTGCGGTCGCGTTGGCGGCGTCGGTCACGGTCACGGTGAAGGTCGTCGCGGCAATGGTCACCGTGGGCGTTCCGGAAATGCTGCCGTTGGCCGTATTGAGAGACAGTCCGGCCGGGAGCGTCGGCGCGACGGAATAGGTGAGCGGCGCGGTGCCGCCGCCGCCCGTGACCGGTGTGAACGGCGTGACGGCGTGGTTCGCGGTCAGCGTCGTCGCGGCGATCGCCTGCGTCGCGCTGACGGCGCCGTTGACCGCCAGGCTGAACGTATTGGTCGCCGTGGCACTGTTGGCGTCGGTCACCGTGACCGTATAGGTCGTGGCGCCGCTGGTCGCGGTCGGCGTGCCGGTGATCGCGCCCGAGGACGTATTGAAGGTGAGACCCGCGGGCAGCGCCGGCGCGATGCCATAGCTCAGCGGCGAGGTGCCCCCGGCGCCGGTCACCGGCGTGAAGGACGCCACCGGTGTATTCACGGTCAGGCCTTTGGACGCGATGGCCTGCGTCGCGGTCACCGCGCCATTGATCGTGAGGCTGAACGTGTTGCTGGCGCTGGCGCTGTTGGCGTCGCTCACCGTGACCGTATAGGTGGCGGCGGTGCTGATCGCGGTCGGTGTGCCCGTGATGGCACCCGTCGAGGTGTTGAAGCTGAGGCCGGCGGGCAGCGCCGGTGCGATGCCATAGGTGAGCGGCGAGGTGCCGCCGCCCCCGGTCACCGGGGTGAAGGATGTCGCGGCGACATTCACGGTCAGGGACTTCGCCGCGATCGACTGCGTGGCGCTGACGGCGCCGTTGACGGTCAGGCTGAAGGTGTTCGTCGCGGTTCCGTTGTTGGTGTCGGTGACGGTCACGGTGTAGGTCGCCGTCGCCGCGCTGGTCGAGGGCGTGCCCGAGATCGCACCGGTGGAAGTGTTGATGCTCAGCCCGGCGGGCAGACTCGGCGAGATTGAATAAGACAATGCGCCCGTGCCGCCGCCGCCCGTGACCGGCGTGAAGGCGGTGATCACCTGGTTGGCGGTAAACGTCCGAGAGGCGATGGCCTGCGTTGCGGTCACCGCGCTGTTCACCGTCAGGCTGAACGTGTTGCTGGCCGTGGCACTGTTGGCATCCGTCACCGTGACCGTGTAGGTCGTGGCGCCGCTGGTCGCCGTCGGCGTGCCCGTGATCGCGCCGGTCGAGGTGTTGAGCGTCAGGCCCGTCGGCAGCGCGGGTGCAACGGAGTAGGAGAGCGGCGGCGTGCCGCCCGATCCGGTGACCGGCGTGAACGAGGTCGCTGCTGTATTCTGCGTCAGCGCCTTGGACGCAATGGCCTGGGTCGCGCTCACCGGACCGTTGACGGTCAATTGGAAGGTGTTGCTGGCGGTCCCGTTGTTGGCATCCGTCACGGTCACCGTGTAGGTGGTCGTGCTGCTGGTCACGGTCGGCGTGCCGCTGACCTGGCCGGTGCTGGTGTTGAAGCTGAGACCGGTCGGCAAGGTCGGCGCGATCGCATAGGTCCGCGGCGTCGTGCCGCCGCCGCCGGTGACCGGCGTGAATGGCGTGATGGCCGTGTTCACGGTGACGGTGGCCGAGCTCACCGACTGCGTCGCGGTGACGGCGGTGTTCACCGTGAGGCTGAAGGTATTGCTGGCCGTGGCGCTGTTGGCGTCGGTGACGGTGACCGTATAGGTGGTTGCACCGCTGCTCACGGTCGGCGTGCCAGTGATCGCGCCGGTGTTGGTGTCGAGCGTGAGGCCCGAGGGCAGCGCCGGCGACACGCCGTAGGTGAGCGGCGGGGTGCCGTTGCCGCCGGTCACGGGCGTGAAGGAGGTCGCAGCCGCATTCTGCGTCAATATCTTCGACGCGACCGACTGGGTCGCGGTCACGGCCGCGTTGACGGCGAGACTGAACGTGTTCGAGGCCGTCGCGCTGTTCGCGTCCGTGACGGTGACGGTGTACGTCGTCGATCCGCTCGTGGCCGTCGGCGTGCCCGTGATCGCGCCGGTCGACGCATTGAGCGAGAGACCGGAGGGCAGCGACGGCAAGATGCTATAGGTGTAGGGCGTCGTGCCGCCGCCGCCGGTGACCGGTGTGAACGAGGTCGTCGCGTGGTTCTGCGTCAGCGTCTTCGAGGCGACCGCCTGCGTCGCCGTGACCGCGCCGTTGACCGTCAGGCTGAACGTGTTGCTGGCGGTGGCGCTGTTGGCATCGGTGACGGTGACCGTATAGGTGGTCGCGGTGCTGGTGATCGTGGGCGTGCCGGTGATCGCACCCGTGGACGTGTTGAACGAAAGACCGGTCGGCAGCGACGGCGCGATGCCATAGCTGAGCGGCGCGGTGCCGCCGGAGCCGGTGACCGGCGTGAACGAGGTCGTCGCGGTGTTGACGGTCAGCGCTTTCGACGCGATGGCCTGGGTCGCGGTGGGGCCGGGCAGGTTGACCGTAATGGTCCAAGAGGTGAGCGCCGTTCCGGAGCCTGAGCAGGTTACGAGAAAGTCGCTACAGTCTGACGCATAAAACAGCGTGATCGTATCCTGGCCGCCGCCCGTCAGGCTGTTCAGAGTGATGTTGATCTGAGCCTGACCAGTATTCGCACTCTGCCCATTGTCGTTTCCACTGCTTGGATGCAGCGTGTAATTGGCTTTGCTCGTCGTCGGGCTGTAGTCGGAATAAGCACTCGAGCTCGTGCCGGCGATGGGCAGCTGGGTGTTCGCATTCGTGCCGGATACGGAGTACAAGCCGTAGACAACGGCATCGTCTCCGGTGTTGGGAGTGCCAACCACGGTGAGACACAGGTGATAGACCTGTGACACGGAATTGAACGTGATCGTGGCCCCGGTGGTCGAATTGACGGTCAGATCGCAGACCGCCTGCGCCGATGAGATCGACGCGCCCATGGCCGCGAGAACGACAAAGGTCGTCACCGCCAACGTTCTTACGTTGCTGACGGCCGACGACCAGCGAGTCAGAAATCGCTGGAACGACGTCTTCCACGCGCCAATCATGACCGAGAAAAGGTGCACCTTGCCCCTGCGCTTCCCCGAGACCGCGGGTCGACCCCGGCCGCGGTCCCAAATATTTTGCGACTGCAATAAAGATTACCGAAAACTTACCGTTGATTAAGCTTTGTTTGCCCTGTGCCGCAAGCCAGTGATGCACGGAACCGCTGCACGCGCGCCGCCTTTCTCGAAGCCAGTTGCGCGCCCGCAACACTGCGACCTTTCCGCGTGCTGATTCGGCGCAGGTCTCGCGAAACGCCCCCACATCCCCTGCGGGTTCATGCTTGACTGTTCCCGTTGGATGCGTGACACTTTCGAATTGCACACGACGAATACTGGACGCGTCGGTTGTCCACGTTCGTCGTGACGCGCTTTCTTTTCTCGTTGAATTGCACAAAATCATTTGGAGGAACGCATGCCGGTTACGCCTGTGCTCGGGCAAATCATGCCATTTGCTGGAAACCAGCCACCGAGGGGGTGGGCGTTCTGCAACGGTGCGCTGTTGGCGATCCAGACGAACCAGGCATTGTTCTCCCTGCTCGGCACCTATTACGGCGGCAATGGTGTCACGACATTCGCACTTCCGGATCTCCGCGGACGGGCTATCCTCGGCTCGACCGGCGGCAGCGGCCAGTTTCCCGCTGGCACGGTCAGCGGCGAGACCACGGTCACGCTCACGACGGCGCAGATGCCGACCCACAATCACCAGATCCAGGCGTCCAGCAACGATGGTACTGGGCGTGGAGCGTCGGCGACCAACAACGTGTTCGCGACCAACAAGCTCCCGCCAGACAATCCCAAGCTGATCTTCACCACCGCTGGGACGAACGCGGTGCCGCTGTCGCTCAGCACCAACATCGTCGATATCGGCGGCGGGCAGCCCCACAACAACATGCAGCCCTATCTGGTGATCAATTATCTGATCGCCCTGAATGGGGTTTACCCTTCGCGCAACTGAGACGGCTCGGCGCTCACATTTCTCACCATCGTCGCAATCCGCCGCATCGCGCCCGCTTCGCGGCGCCCACCGCACTTGAAAGGATGTCGGGATGTCAGACCCGTTTCTCGGCGAGATCAGGCTGTTCGGCTTTCCGCGCATACCGGATGGCTGGCTGGCCTGCGACGGAAGCGCATTGTCCATCGCCAACTATGATGCGCTCTATGCGGTCATCGGGACGACGTTTGGTGGCGACGGGGTCCAGACCTTCAATCTGCCGGACCTGCGCGGCCGCGTTCCGATCGGGCAGGGCACGCCGCCCGGCGGCGCATCCTATCTGCTGGGGCAACTGGACGGTGAGGACGAGCACACCTTGATCACGACCGAGATGCCCACGCACAGCCACGCTTTGTTGGCGTCGACCACCGTCGCCGACACGGCACAGCCGGGGACCAGTACCCTCCTGGGAACCGCGACAGCGGGCAATCTCTACGCGCCCAGTGCTGACGCCGGGACCTACGAAGTGATGGCGGCCTGCGTCGGGCCGTCGGGGCAGGGCGTCGCTCACAACAACATCATGCCGACCGTCGTCGGCAATTACTGCATCTGCATCAACGGCATCTTCCCGTCGCCGGGCTGACGCCTTCGCGTTCGATCGGCTCTATTGCGCATTCCTCAGGAGAGACGTCGTGTCAGACCCCTTCGTCGGCGAAATCCAGGCCTTTCCGTTCACCTTTGCAGCCGACGGCTTCAACAGCGCGTGGCTGCCGTGCTTCGGCCAGTTGCTTCCGATCCAGCGGTATACGCCGTTGTTCGCGCTGATCGGCACCTATTACGGCGGCAACGGCACCACCAATTTCGCCCTGCCGAATCTGAGCGGCGCGATCACCAACGGGCAGGGCGACGGCCCCGGTCTGCAGCCGCGCGTCATCGGTGAGGCGATGGGGACCAGCACCGCCTTTCTGACCACGGCCGAGATGCCCGCGCATGCCCACACGCTGCAGCTCGGCAGCAAGGCGGCCGCGAATGCCACGCCAGGGCCGGGGACGGGCGTGGGCATCGTGGCGATCGATCCCAGCTTCAACGGGTTCCTTGCGCCGCCGGGCAATACGACGCTGGCGGTCAATGCGGTCACACCGAACGGGCAGAGCATTCCGCACGACAACATGCAGCCGACCCAGGCGCTGATCTGGTGCATCTGCTATGCGGGCATCTTCCCGTCATTCAACAACTCCTGAGCCGAGCAGGCTCGGAGTGACGCTCGGGATCGACGTCGTCTCACCGGACGTTCGCTTGCGGCTGCGGCCGGCCGAGACCGCCGACGAGCCGTTCCTGCGTGACCTCTTTGGTTTCGTCAAAGGTGCGCAGCTCGCCGCGGCCGGTCTGCCGCCGGCGATGCTCGATCTCGTGCTGGCGCAGCAGTATCGCGCCCAGCTCGCAAGCCATGCGGCGCAGTGTCCGGCGGCGCAGTCGCTGATCATTCTCCGCGACGCCGCGCCGGTCGGGCGGCTGCTGCTCGACCGCGCGGCGTCACAATGGCACGTGGTGGATCTCGCGCTGCTGCCTGGCGCGCGCAACGCGGGTGTCGGGCGCGAGATCATGCAGGCGGTCGCCACCGCCGCACGGGAGCAGGGCGCCGCGGTGCTTTCGCTCGCGGTCGCAACCACGAATGACGACGCGATAAGGTTCTACGTCCGACTAGGCTTCCGCGACGTGGCGGACAACGCGACAGCGTCGCATCGCATGATGGAGCTGGCGCTCGCGCGCTAGCGAGCCGGAGCCACCTCGCGCAGGAACGCGATCAGCGCCGCGTTCACCTCGGCGGCGCATTCCTGCTGGATCCAGTGGCCGGCGCCGTCGATGATCAGCTTGCGCCGGAGATCCGGCAGCACGCGCGCCATGTCCTGAACGCGCTTGGCGCCGATCAGCCCCGTCACCACCGCGTCCGCGCTGCCCGCGATGAACAGCGACGGCTGGCGGATCTGGGCGTCCTGCCATGGCGCGGTCAGCTCCCAGTTGCGGTCGATGTTGCGATACCAGTTCAGGCCACCGCGAAAGCCGGAGGTGCGATAGGCTGCGATGAACTCGGCGAGGTCTGCTTCGCTTAGCCACGCCGGCAGAGGCAGGGCGGGGTTCGCCGCACCGAGGAAGCCCTTGTCCGGCGCGACGAACAGCGACTGCGGGTCGGAGAAGCCACGCGCCAGCATCGTGCGCATCGTCAGCGCGACGTCGCGATCGAGCTCGGCTTCGGCGACGCCGGGCGTCTGAAAATACTGCCAGTAGAAATTCTCGATGCCGCCGGCGTGGAACGTCTCAAGGGGGCGGCTGCGGCCGCGAAACGGCGGCGGGACGCTCAAGCCGGCGACGGCCGTGAACATGTCCGGCCGGAACAGCGCCGCATGCCAGGCGACCGGCGCGCCCCAGTCGTGGCCGATGATGACGGCGGTGTCCTCGCCGAGCGCCTGGACCAGCGCCACCATGTCGCCGACGGTATCGAAGATCGAGTAGGCGGCAATGTCTGCTGGCGCCTGCGAGCGGCCGAACCCGCGCATGTCGGGCGCGACCACCCGATAGCCGGCCTCGGCCAGCGCCACGATCTGGTGCCGCCACGAATAGGACAGTTCGGGCCAGCCGTGGCACAGCACGACAAGCGGGCCTTCGCCCTGTTCGCGCACGAACAGCTCGATTCCGTTGGCCTTGATGGTCCGCGTCGATGACACCGTTTCCCCCTTGGTTGCTCGACTTGTGATTGCCGGCCCTGGACGTATCGCACCGCGCGATGAGCCGTGCAAATCCCGGGACAGCGGACGGATCCGCGGATTGCCGAGTTGTTTGCACCCCCCGCAACTGCTAGAATCCCAGTGCGCTCCAGAGCTTAGCCGATGAATGTCATGACCTTACCGCCGCGTCGCTCCGGTTTCACGTCCGGACGGGCGACGCGCGCACTCATCGCCTTGGCCGCGGCGTTCGCCGTCGGCTGGAGCGGCGTGCTCTACGCCGCCAACCAGAGCGTCCAGGGCGCGCGCAAGGAGGATGGCGGCTTCGACGGCGATGCGCCGACCGCGATCCTGGTGGAGGCCAACAGCGGCAGCGTGCTGTTCGAGAAGAATGCGGACGAGCTGCGGGCGCCTTCCAGCATGATGAAGCTGATGACCGCCGAGGTGGTCTTCAACGCGGTCAAGGACGGCACGATCAAGCTCAACGACGAATACCGCATCAGCGAGAACGCCTGGCGCCGGGGCGGGGCGCCCTCCGGCACCTCGACGATGTTCGCCGCGCTCAACAGCAAGGTGTCGGTGAGCGACCTCCTGCACGGCGCGATCATCCAGAGCGGCAACGACGCCTGCATTGCGCTCGCCGAGGGCATGGCCGGCAACGAGAAGATCTTCGCCGCCGACTACATGACCAAGCGGGCGCGCGAGCTCGGCCTCACCAGATCGACCTTCGCCAATTCCAACGGGCTGCCGGATCCCGGCAACAAGATGACGGTGCGCGAGCTCGCCATGCTCGCCCGGCACATCATCCTGGATTTCCCGGAGTTCTATAAGATCTTCGGCGAGAAGGAATTCACCTGGAACAAGATCCGGCAGCAGAACCGCAACCCGCTGCTGAACGCGATGGAAGGCGCCGACGGGCTCAAGACCGGCTACACCAAGGAAGGCGGCTACGGCATGGTCGGCTCTGCCGTGCAGAACGGCACCCGGCTGATCGTGGTCGTCAATGGCCTGGAGGATTCCGAGGACCGCGCCACCGAGGCCAAGAAGATGCTGGAATGGGGCTTCCGCAATTTCGAGACCCGTACCCTGTTCGCGGCGGAGCAGCCGATCGGCTACGCCAAGGTGTTCGGCGGCGAGAGCCGCTCGGTCAAGCTGTCGAGCCCGGTGCCGGTCAAGGTCATGGTGCAGAAGAACGGCGGCGACAAGCTGATCGCCCGCATCATCTACAGTGGCCCGGTCAGGGCTCCCATCGAAGCCGGGCAGAAGGTCGGGGTTGTCAGGGTCTGGCGCGGCCCCAATATCGCCATGGAGGCCCCTGTCTATGCTGCGGAGGCGGTGGGCACGGGATCCACGATGCGGCGTGCGATCGATGGGGTCAGCGAGCTCGTGATCGGGATGTTCCGCGCCGGCGCCGAGAAGCTCTAGTGACATGGCGGATGCAGCTTTGAAACGTGGTCCTGGCCGCGGCCGATTCGTCACCTTCGAGGGCGGCGAGGGCGCCGGAAAATCGACGCAGATCAAGATGCTGGCGGACCATCTGCAGAAAGAGGGTTTGCGCCTGGTGCTGACCCGCGAGCCCGGGGGATCGCCGGGCGCCGAGATCATGCGCCACCTCGTGCTGTCGGGCATGGGCAAGCTGCTGGGCCCGGAGGCCGAGACCCTGCTGTTCGCAGCCGCGCGGGACGACCATGTGCGCAACGTGATTCTGCCGGCGCTGAACCAGGGCAGCTGGGTGCTATGCGACCGCTTCTTCGATTCGACCCGGGCCTATCAGGGCAGCCAGGGGAAGGTCGCGCCTGACGTGCTCAATGCGATGCAGCGGGTGACGATCGGCGACCTGAAGCCGGACCTGACGCTGATCCTCGACGTGCCCGTGGAGGTCGGCCTGCAGCGCGCCTCGGCGCGGCGCGGCAGCGGCGCGCCGGACCGCTTCGAAGGCGAGGACATCAAGTTCCACAAGGGGTTACGCGACGCCTTTCACAAGATCGCGGCCGAGGATCCAAGGCGCTGCGTGCTGGTCGACGCCACCGCGAGCGCGGACACGGTCTCGCAACTCGTTTGGGACGCCGTGCGCGAGCGGCTGTTCGCGGAAGTGGCGGCCGCCTCATGAGCGCACGCAAGGTCGAGCCGGAGATCGCGGTCCGCCATCCCCGCGAGACCAGCGCCTTGTTCGGCCATCGCGAGGCCGAGGCCGCGCTGCTGTCAGCCTATCGCAGCGGCCGGATGGCGCATGCCTGGCTGATCGGCGGCCCGCAAGGCATCGGCAAGGCCACCTTGGCCTACCGCATGGCGCGCTTCGTGCTGACCCACCGTGATCCTGCGTCGGACGCGGTACGTACCGCCGGCTCGCTGTACGTGGACCCGGATGATCACGTGGCCCGGCTGATCGCCTCCGAGGCCCATGGCGGGCTGCTCACCTTGGAGCGCTCGGCCAACGACAAGGGCGTGCTGCGCACCGTCATCACCGTGGACGAAACCCGCGAGACGATCTCGTTCTTCGGCTCGACGGCGGCGGTCGAGGGCTGGCGGGTGTGCGTCGTCGACACCGTCGACGAGCTCAATCCCAACGCCGCCAACGCGCTGCTGAAGATCCTCGAGGAGCCGCCGCAGCAGTCGCTGTTCCTGCTGGTCAGCCACGCGCCGGCGCGGGTGCTGGCCACCATCAAATCGCGCTGCCGCCGGCTGGCGCTGCGGGCCTTGGCGACCGACGACGTCATCAGCGCCGCGGCCGAGGCCACCGGCATGAACGGAGCCGATCCGGCGCTGCGCGAGGCGGCCAGGGCGTCCGAGGGCAGCGTCGCGCGCACCCTGATGCTGCTGGGCGGCGACGGGCTGCAGCTGCAGACCCGGACCGCGGCGCTGCTCGCGAGCCTGCCACGAATCGACGCCGGCGAGCTGCACGCCCTGGGTGATGCGCTCGGCACCAGCGACCGCGTCGCGCTGGCGAGCTTCCTCGACAGCATCGAGCGCTGGGTGGCGGAGCGGCTGCGCGCCGGCGATGCCAACGCGGAACTGCCGCGCCTTGCACGGCTGGCGGAGGTATGGGAAAAGATCGTCCGCGCCGCGCGCGACACCGAATCCTATAATCTGGAAAGAAAACCGCTGGTTTTCTCGGTGTTCGGGATGCTTGCCGAAGCCACGCGGTAACCGCGCGACCATCATCCCGGGATCATCAGGATCAATCCGTCGACCGACGTCGTCAAAGAGGAATTTGCCGTGGCGAAGGCCAGCAAGACAACCGTGAAGAAGGGCAAGCCGGCGACCAAGGGCGCCGCGAAGAAGGCTGCCAAGTCGCCCGTGAAGGCCAAGGCCGGCGCGACCAAAGCAAAGGCGAAGGCCGCGGCGGACAAGGACAAGAAGGCCAAGGCCACGAAGGCCAAGACATCATCTGCGCCGGCCAAGAGCAAGGCACCGAAGGCTGCCAAGAAGGCCGGTGCCAGCAAAGGGGCTGCCAAGAAGGCCGTGAGGGCGCCGGCCAAGAAGGCCGCGGCCAAGCCTGCCGCACCGGCCAAGAAGACCGCGACCAGAGGGGCCGCCGCCAACAAGCCCGCGGCGTCGAAGAGGCCCGCAGCAGCGAAGCCAGCGCCTGCGCCGAAGCCGGTTGCGCCCGTGGTCGCCGAGCGTCCGAAGCCGCCCCGCGCCGCAAAGCCGAAGGCACCGCGCAAGCCTAAGGTCGAGACCGTCGCGGGTCCGGAGATCGAGATCGCGGAGATCGAAGTTGCTGAGGTTGAGATTGTCGAGATCGAGGTGAGCGAGGCCGCGGATGCCACTGCGCCGGTCGCGGCCGCGCCGGCCGACGACAACACCTTCTACGTCACGACGGCGATCGCCTATCCCAACGGCAACCCACATATCGGCCACGCCTATGAGGCGATCGCGACCGACGCCATCGCACGCTTTGCGCGGCTCGACGGCAAGGACGTCTTCTTCCTCACCGGCACCGACGAGCACGGCCTGAAGATGGTGCAGACCGCGCAGAACGAGGGCCTGACGCCGTCGGAGCTCGCGACCCGCAATGCCGGCCGCTTCCGCGAGATGGACGAGCGGCTGAACGTCTCGTTCGACCGCTTCATCCGCACCACCGAGCCCGCGCATCACAACTCGGTACAGGCGATCTGGACTCGCATGCGCGAGAACGGCGACATCTACGCCGACACCTATGCGGGGTGGTACTCGGTGCGCGACGAGGCCTATTACGCCGAGGACGAGACCGTCGTCGGCGAGGACAATGTCCGCCGCGGACCGCAGGGCACGCCGGTGGAGTGGGTCGAGGAGAAGAGCTATTTCTTCCGCCTGTCGGCCTATCAGGACAGGCTGCTCGCGCTCTATGAGAGCCAGCCGGATTTCATCGGGCCGGATGCGCGGCGCAACGAGATCATCAGCTTCGTCAAGGGCGGTCTGAAGGACCTCTCGATCTCGCGCACCACGTTCGACTGGGGCGTCCGCGTGCCCCACGACGACGAGCACGTGATGTATGTCTGGGTCGACGCGCTCACCAACTACATCACCGGCGTCGGCTTTCCCGACGAGAGGGATCCGAACTGGAAGTATTGGCCGGCCGACGTCCACGTCATCGGCAAGGACATCATCCGCTTCCATGCGGTGTACTGGCCGGCGTTCCTGCTGTCGGCCGGCGTCCCTGTGCCGAAGCGGGTCTATGCCCACGGCTTCCTGTTCAACAGGGGCGAGAAGATGTCGAAGTCGGTCGGCAACGTCGTCGATCCGTTCAATCTCGCCGACCAGTATGGCGTCGACCAGCTCCGCTACTTCTTCCTGCGCGAGGTGCCATTCGGCCAGGACGGTAACTACAATCACGAGGCGATCGTCGCGCGCATCAACGCCGATCTCGCCAACGACCTCGGCAATCTCGCACAGCGCTCGCTGTCGATGATCTCGAAACAGCTCGGCGGCGTGCTGCCGGAGCCTGGCGAGTTCTCGGCCAATGACAAGGCGATTCTGGCCGAGGCCGACGCGATGATCGGCGCGGCTCGCAAAGCCATGGCGACGCAGCAGATCCACCAATGGCTCAACGCCGTGTGGTCGGTCGTGGCCGAGGCCAACCGCTATTTCGCGGGCGAGGCGCCCTGGGCGCTGGCCAAGACCGATCCGGCGCGCCAGCACACCGTGCTCTACGTCACCGCCGAGGTGATCCGTCAGGTCGCGATCCTGACCCAGCCGGTGATGCCGGCCGCGTCGGCAAAGCTGCTCGACAGCCTCGGCATTCCCGAGGACGAGCGAACGTTCGCGCGGCTTGGCGGAGAGCTCCGGATTGCTGCGGGCACGCAGCTGCCAGCGCCACAGGCGGTGTTCCCGCGCTACATCGAGCCGACGGCCGCGTGATGCTGGTCGACAGCCATTGCCATCTCGACTTTCCGGATTTCGCCGAGGATCTGGACGGCATCGTCACGCGCGCCGCGGCCGCCGGCGTCGGTCGCATGGTGACGATCTCGACGCGAGTGCGGCGCTTGCCCGAGCTGCTCGCCATCGCCGAGCGCTTCGACAACGTCTACTGCTCGGTCGGCACCCATCCGCACAATGCCGACGAGGAGGATGGTATTCCGGCCGAGGAGCTGATCGCCCTGACCCGCCATCCGAAGGTGGTCGCGCTCGGCGAGGCCGGGCTCGACAATTTCCACGATCACGGCTCGAAGGACGCCCAGGAGCGCGGGTTCCGCGTGCATATCGCCGCCGCCCGTGACACTGGCCTGCCGCTGGTGATCCACACCCGCGAGGCCGACGAGCAGTGCAGCCGCATCCTCGAGGAGGAGATGGCGCGCGGACCTTTCAACGCCGTGCTGCATTGCTACACCGGCGGACGCGAGCTGGCGATGAAGGCGATCGATCTCGGACTGCACATCTCGTTCACGGGCATCGTGACCTTCAAGAAGTCCGAGGCCTTGCGCGCGCTCGCTGCCGAGGTGCCGGCCGACCGCATCATGGTCGAGACCGACGCGCCATATCTCGCGCCCGGCAAGTTCCGCGGCAAGCGCAACGAGCCGGCCTATGTCGTCGAGACCGCGAAGGTTCTGGCGGAGACCCGCGGCGTCTCGCTCGAGGAATTCTCGCAGCAGACCACCGAGACCTTCTTCAAGCTGTTCTCGAAGGTGCCGCGGCCAAGGGAGACTGCATGACGCTGACGCTGACCATTCTCGGCTGCGGCTCCTCGGCCGGCGTGCCGCGCCCGGCGCTGGGGTGGGGCGCCTGCGATCCCAACAACCCGAAAAACCGTCGCCGGCGCTGCTCGCTGCTGGTGGAGCGCCGCGCCACGCACGGCGTGACGCGCGTCGTGATCGACACCTCGCCGGATCTACGCGAACAACTGATCGATACCAATGTCGACCACATCGACGCGGTGTTCCTGACGCATGAGCACGCCGACCAGACCCACGGCATCGACGACCTGCGCTCGGTGGTCATGCATCAGCGGCGGCGGATTCCGGTCTATTTGAACCAGTCGACCGCCAAGGACATCATGCACCGGTTCTCCTATTGCTTCATCTCGCCACCGGGAAGCGACTATCCGCCGATCCTGACCCAGCACGCGATCGAGGCCGGCGAGACCCAGGCGGTGGAAGGCAAGGGCGGCGAGCTGAGGCTGACCGCGTTCCTCGTCCAGCACGGCAACATCCCCGCGCTCGGCTACCGCATCGGCAATGCCGCCTACACGCCTGACCTCAACGACATCCCGGAGGAGAGCTGGGGCGCACTGGAGGATCTCGACCTCTGGATTGTCGACGGCCTGCGCCCGGCGTCACACCCGAGCCATTTCTCGGTCAACGACGCGCTGGCCTGGATCGAGCGCTTCAAGCCCCGACGCGCCGTCATCACCAACATGACCGCCGATCTCGACTACGAGGTGCTGCGCCAGAGCCTGCCGGCCGGTGTGGTGCCGGCGTATGATGGCATGCGGCTGGAGGTCGGCTGATTGTTCGTTGGCCGGCTAAGGCCGTCATTGCGTGGAGCCGAAGGCGACGAAGCAATCCAGAGTTATAGCAATGACTCTGGATTGCTTCGCTTCGCTCGCAATGACGGGCAGGGGCGGGCGACCGCAAGGGCCACGAAGCTGTAGCAGCCTGCGGCCGAATACATGGAGACGCTACCATGCTGTCGCTGTTCTTCGAGGTCGAGGTCAAGCCCGGCCATCTCGACCAGTATCTGCAGCTCGCTGCCGCGCTGCGGCCCAAGCTCGACGCCCTTGGCGGCTGCCTGTTCCTCGACCGCTTCAGGAGCCTGTCGCGCGACAACCTGATCCTGTCCTACCAGATCTGGCAGGACGAGGGCGCCATGACCGCCTGGCGCGTGCACGCCCATCACCACGACATCCAGACGCTCGGCCGCGACAAGTTGTTCTCCGACTATCGCCTGCGCGTCGCCGAGCTGGTGCACGAGGTCAGGCCGGGGCAGGCGGCTTGGCAGCCGGAGCGGCGGGGGACGTACAACGATCCGAAACGGCGTGCGCCGACCTATGTGCTGGCGGTGGAGACGGCTGCGCCGCAGCTGAGCATCGCGACGGATCTGCCGGTCGCGACCTTCTCCAGCGTCTATCGCGAGGGCCGCTTCGCGTATCTGATCGACTTGCCGGACGAGGCGACCGGCGTGGCGCTGAGTGTGCGCCTGCTCGCCGAACCCGGCGCCGACAACATCCGCGTCGTCGAAGTCAGCAGAGACTACGGCATGTACGATCGCCGCGAAGCGCCACAATATTATCCGGAGAAGAGCAGGGGCGACGCGGCGGCCAACTGACCTTCGACGCCCGAGCGAGGAAAGACCATCGTCATCGCGGTGCTCATGAATGCGCCCTCGCCCCTTGTGGGCTACCGGATTCACACATCCGCTCGCGTCAGGAGGTTTGCGCCGCGCTTCATGGCCTGGAACTCAAGCCAGCCCT